>DATAVO010000194.1:0-6664 GCA_036267695.1 Frankiaceae bacterium | reverse complement strand
ACCGGCCTCGGCATCTCCTGGTACGCCGCATACGGCAACCACGACGGGCTGATCCAGGGCAACGCACCGCTCGACGGCGCCTTCTCGAAGATCTCCACGGGCAACACGAAGATCGTCGGGCTGCCGGCGTCGATCAGCCCGCTGAGCTTTGCGGCTAGCCTGCTCGCCGGAAAGCCTTTGCCTGAAGGGCTTCCGGCGCGGACGGTCACCGCCGACCCGAAGCGCAAGGTGGTCTCCCGCTCCGAGACGATCGCCGCGCACTTCACCACGACCGGCACACCCGTCGGTCATGGCTTCACCACGCTGAACCGTTCGAACGGGACCGCGTACTACACCTTCGAGGCGTCCGACCAGATCCTCGGCATCGTGCTCGACACGGTGAACCCGGGCGGGCTGTCGAACGGCTCGCTCGACGCGACGCAGTTCGCCTGGCTCAAGACGCAGCTGACCGCGGCCGCCGACAAGATCGTGGTCCTTTTCAGCCACCACACCATCGACACGATGGACAACACCCAACTGGCCACCGGCGAAAAGGGCCCGCGCATCCTCGGCCCGCAGGTCGCCAAGTTCCTGCTGGATTATCCGCAGGTGGTGCTCTGGGTGAACGGGCACACCCACGTGAACGCTGTCTTCGCCCACAAGCGCCCGACCGGCACCGGCGGCTTCTGGGAGCTCAACACCGCGTCGCACATCGACTGGCCGCAGCAGAGCCGGCTCGTAGAGATCATGGACAACCGCGACGGCACGCTTTCGGTCTTCGGCACCATCGTCGACTTCGTCGCCCCATCGCCGGACCCGACCAGGCTGCAGACGCCGGCGCAGCTCGCGTCGCTCTCCCGGCTGCTCTCGGCCAACGACTGGCAGGAGCGCACCGGCCACAGCGCCACCGTCGACGGCCGCCGCGGCAAGCTCTCCGACCGCAACGTCGAACTGCTCGTCCCGGATCCCCGCAAGAACAGCAACCCGGCCAACGACGTCTGAGCCTCGCCGCCCTTCCCCTTTCCCGCGGATTAATCGCGCCTGCACGTTGGGGCGTGCAGAGGGGATTAATCGCGCGGATCCGGGGGTGCTAATCGGGGCGGGTGGTCAGGGCGCGTAAGTCAGCGTACGATGTCATCACTTGATGACTTACGCGTGATGGAGCTGTTCGCATGGCCGCGACCGCGGTGGTATCCCCAGCCGAGAGCGCTGATGGCGCTGCGCTGAAGGAGCGCTCTCTCGTCCCGACGCTGATTCTCGTCGGGCTCGTGGTGGCGGTGATGAGCAGCCTCGGTGCGCCGCTCATCCCGTCGATCTCCGCAGCGAGTCACGTCTCGCTTAGCGCCGGCGAGTGGCTGCTGACGATCACATTGCTCACCGGTGCGCTCGCCACCCCGATCATGGGCCGGCTCGCCGACGGGCCGCATCAGCGCCGGGTCATTCTCGTCGCACTCGCCATCGTGCTCGTCGGGCTGATCCTCGCAGCGACCTCGAGCTCCTTCCCGGTGCTCGTCGCCGCCCGCGGGTTGCAGGGCGTGGGTGTGGGTCTCATGCCCGTGACGATGGCAGTGGCGCGGCGGCAGCTGGAGCCGCAGAAGGCCGCCAGCACCATCGCAATTCTGTCGGTCACCGCTGCCGTCGGCGTCGGACTCGGTTATCCGATCACCGGCCTGCTCGCCGAGATCTCCGACTACCACGCATCGTTCTGGTTCGGCGCGGTCGTCGTCGTCGCCGGTTTGGTGATCTCGATGATCGTCCTGCCCGGCAGCTCGAAGATGACTTCCCGGCGCTTCGACACCGTCGGCGCCAGCCTGCTCTGCATCGCACTCGCCATCTTCATCGTCGTGCTCAGCGAGGCCGAGACGTGGGGCTGGCTTTCCCCGCTGGTGCTGGGATTGCTGGCCGCCTCGATCGTGCTGGCTGCGGCTTGGGCCCGGTATGAGCTGCGTCGTCACGACCCTCTCGTCGACCTTCGGCAGGCGCGCAACCGCATGGTGCTGACCGCTGACATCGCGGGCCTGATCATCTCGTTGACGATGTATCTCTTCCTGCCGATCGTCGTGGAATTCGTGCAGATCCCGAGCAGCAGCGGCTTCGGCTTCGGCGCCTCGGTGCTCGTGTCCGGCTTCGTGCTGGTGCCCCTCTCGATCGGCACGCTGGGCGCCAGCCGGCTCGCGCCGCTGTTCGAGCGGCGCTACGGCCGGCGCATCATGATCCCGCTCGGGGCGGTGCTTTTCGCCGTCGCCATGGGAGTTTTCGCCATCGAGCACAGCGGGCTCTGGGAAGCCTTCCTGGTGATGGGCATCGCCGGCATCGGGATCGGCTTCACCTTTGCCGCCATGCCGGGCTTCATCGTGAAAGCGGTGCACGCCAAAGACACCGGCAGCGCCATGGGTTTCTACCAGGTGCTACGCAGCATCGGCTTGGCCATGGGTAGCGCGATCAGCGGGGTGATCCTGGCCGCCTACACCCGCCCGCACCAGGCCTTCCCGGGAGTCGGAGGCTTCCGGATGGCGTTGCTGATCGGCGCCGCACTGTGCCTGTTCACCGCGCTCGTGACGTACTTCCTCCCGGGCCGCGCTCCCGCCGCCGAAACGCATCCGGTCGATACGCGGGAGCTGATCGATATGGAGGAGAGCGCTGAACTTGCCGGCGCCGGTCTCATGCTGGACGGGCAGGACGCATGACCACGCCCGTGCGCGCGGGACGCACCCGTAACGCCGCCGCCAGCCGTGAGGCCCTGCTCGCCTCCGCGCGAACGCTCTTCAGCGAACGTGGTTTTGACAACACGACCGTGCGCGACATCGGCGAGGAGGCCGGCGTCGATCCCGCGCTGATCGCCCGCTACTTCGGCAGCAAGGTGAACCTCTACCTCGCCACCGTCACGGCGGAGGATGCCGATTCCGGACGCCCCGAGGACCTGCAACACCCGGCGCAGCTGGTGGAATGGCTCGTTTCACGCGTCGAATTGCGCGGGCCCGGCCCGGTATTGCAAGCGCTGGTGCGTTCGGACTCCACACCGGAAATCCGCGAAGCCGCACGGGGACATCTCACGCGTCGCCTGGTCGATCCGCTGACCGCGATGCTCGACGCCCGCCGGGTGCCCGACGCCCGCGTACGCGCCGAGGTCGTCGTCTCGGCCCTCATCGGGGTGCTGCTCGCCCGCAAGCTCGGATCGTTCGAATCATTGGCGACGTTGACCCGCCGCGAGCTCGTCGACCTGCTGACGGCGATGCTTCCCGACCTCAGCTGATCTCCGGCCCTTCGGCCTGCGCGCTTTCGAAATCGTGCCGGAGCTGCTCGGATTGCTCGGGATCGGCGAAGACGATGACCTCATCTCCGGCGCGCAGCCGGGTGCCTTCGTGCACGCGTACCAGATGCCCATCACGGACGACCGAGCTCACCCAGACCTCGCCGGGCAGCTCGGCCACCAGGTGGCCGATGACCGCCGATCCGGACGCCACGACAAGGCGGTGGACCCCCTCGGGTTCGTGGCGGAGCCGCACGCCAAGCGTCCACGGTTCGAGCTCGGAGCTACGCATGGGCAGCCGAAAGGCCCCGGCCAGGAAGGGCACGAGACTGCCCTGCACCACGACCGAGAAGACGACGACCACCACGACAATTCCGTAGAGCCGGGTGGCCCCCGCGATGTGCGCCGACAGCAGCGAGACCCCCAGCAGGATCGGCACGGCACCTTTCAACCCGGCGAGCACGACGAACCCGAGCTCGTTGCGCGGAAGCCGCGCCGGGATGAGGCAAAGCCCCACCAGCACAGGCCGAATGACGAGCGCGAGCGCGATGCCGAGGACAAGACCGGGCACCCAGACGTTCGCCCGTGAGAGCACCGAGAGGTCGACGGTCAGCCCGAGGGCGACGAACGCGACGATCTCGCCGAGGCTCGCGAGCGCCGAGTGGAAGCGCTCGATCTCGCGCTTGTACGGGGCCTTGCGGTCACCGATGAGGATCCCCGCGACGAACACCGCGAGAAAGCCGGACCCGCGCGCCACGGTCGCGAGGCCGAAGAGGGCGAGCACGCACATCAGGGTCCGGATCGGATACAGAGCCTCGCTCGGCAGCGGCACCTTGCGCATGAAGGCCAGCAGCGCCCATCCGCCCGCCACACCGATGGCCGCACCGACGCCCATCTGCAATATGAACTCGCCAGCCACGTGCAACGCCGTCCCGCCACTCAGGCTGCCGGCCGAGATCAGGCTCGCCATGAGCGCGATACCCACCGGGTCGTTGGCACCCGACTCGCCCTCGAGGATCGTCCCGGCGCGGCCGGCGATCTCGCGCCGCCCGAGCACCGAGAAGACGACCGCTGGATCGGTCGGTGCGACCGCCGTGGCCAGCAGCACGGCGGCATACCGGGGCAGGTCGAACGCGTACCGCGCCAGCACCGCGCCGCCGGCGACGGTCAGGAACGTGCCGGCGACGCCCACCACCGCGATCGGTGACGCCGAGCCTCTGAAGCGCCGCCAGCCGATGTGCATGCCCCCGTCGAACAGGATCACCAGCAGGGCCAGCGTGACCAGGCGCTCGACGGTGCGCTCCGACGGGGCGTGCAGGCTCGGAATCGCTTTCACGGCAATGGCGGAGGCGACCAGCAGCAGCGCCGCCGCCGGGACCTTGAACCGCTCGGTGAGCCGGTGGGAAAGCACAGCCGCAATGCCGACGGCGGCAAAGACCAGCACCGCCTCGGCGAACGGCTGCGTGTCGGACACGAGGTGGCTCTCCTGGGGGTGCGTTGGGCTGGTCGGGGCATGGCGGCACTGCTGCCGACCAGACTTCCCGGCGCACCAAGTGTCAGCTTAGCTGGAGCGCTGGACGCGCCGGGACTACTTTCGACGCATGTGCAGAAGCATCAAGACGCTGCGTCCGCCCTACGTCGAAGCTCCCACCGAGGAAGAGATGGCCGCGGCTGCCCTCCAGTACGTCCGCAAGATCAGCGGCATGCGGGCGCCGGCCAAAGCGAACGTCGACGCATTCAACAACGCGGTCGAGGCGGTCGCCGAAGCCACGCGTGAGCTGCTCGGATCGCTGGAAATCCGGCGCCGCCCGGTCCCTGTAGCGGACTGACGTCGCGTGCCGAGTGGGGGCACCCAACCCATCTTGGGCGTAGGTGTCGGCGGCGGGTTCAGCCCCGGCGCTGAGGTCATCGTCAAGGAAGACAAGAACACCCAGAACTGGACCGTCGAGGCCCCCTTCGCCTACGGCGGCAAGACGCAGGTCTTCGAGGTCTGCGCCGGGGAGAGCACCGACTTCGCGTCAGTCCCGCGAATCCTGATCTGGTTCCTGCCGCGCTACGGCGCGTACACGCTGCCGGCGATTCTGCACGATCACCTGTGGCGCATCGAGGCGCCCGCCGGCCACATCTCCTACCGCGACGCCGACGCCACACTTCGCCGGGCGATGCGCGAGCGCGGGGTGCCGTTCGCGACCCGCTGGATCATGTGGGCGGCCGTGCGCTGGGCGTCGATCTTCACGCGCAAGGGCGGCCGTCACGGTTCGCTGCCCGACGTGCCGGTGATGCTCCTGGTGACCATCCCGACGCTCGCCGTCCTGCTGCCGGCGATAGCTCTGGTCGGGCTCACGCTGATCGTCGTCGCCGTGCTGGAGTGGATTATGTACGTCGTCCTGCTCGTCGGACGCAAGCTGCGCGCGCTGGCCGGAAAGGACTCCGACAAGCAGGTCAACCTGCCCAAAATCAGCTGGAAACTCTAGCGATCCGGAAGATCGGCCAGCCGATCTCGGTGCGCCATTCGCTGGGCTCCTCGGTGTCACGCGGGCCGACGAGGTAGGTCTCGTGAATGGGCCCGTCGACGGCCAGCGCCTGCTCGACCACCCAGGCTCCGAGCCGGCCGTAGGTGACGTCGATGTCGTCATGCGAGCCGCGGTGAACGGTGACCGCGAGCTCGACCGCAGGCAGTTCGGTGACCTCGATCCGTCCGGACGCGTGGGGCTCGCGCACCGGCCGGAAAAGCGTCATGCTGCCGCGTCCTTCGGTGAAGAGTTCGTTGGCGTACTGACCTCCCGGCGGCCCCGTCCGCTCCGCTTCCACGAACGCCCCGTCGAGCGTGGCCATCGCGGCGTCGAACCATCCAAGGACACCTTCGAAATCCACCACGTCGTGCACGGCCGCGACGGTGCGCGCGGGGACGGAACGCAATTCCACCTGGAAATGCTCGAGATTCGGTCGCAGCAGCTGCTGAAGCGAGGTGACGGCAGCACGGGTCCGATCGAGTTGATCCTCGAGCCGCTGCAGATGCCCAGCGATGAGATCGGCCCGCCGGCCGGCGTCGTCAGTGGCGATGATGGCCTTGACCTCGGTGAGCGGGACGTCGAGCTCGCGCAGCCGGTGAATCACCTGTGCCGACGGGATCTGCTTGCTGTCGTAGTAGCGGTAGCCGCTGGACGGATCCACCGTGGCCGGTTCGAGGAGCCCCGCCTCGTGGTAGCGCCGCAGCGTGCGAATGCTCAGATGGGTGAGCGTCGCGAATTCGCCGATGGACAGTGCCGCGCGCATGCGGCCACTGTGCACCCTCTCCCAATGGGAGGGTCAACGCTTGACTCTCCCGCAGGGGGAGGCCCGAGCCTCGACGGATGACGACCAACTGGAGCACCGGAACCACGATCGCGCCGACGCAGCTGCCGGCGGCGATCACCACCTATCTCCTCGCCCACC
>DATAVO010000193.1:0-12271 GCA_036267695.1 Frankiaceae bacterium | reverse complement strand
CCTCATCGCCCCCACGCGAGAGCTGATACGCCAGCAGCCGGCCGTCCGGTGACGGCTCCCAGGCGTCCAGGGTGGTAGCGCCCGACGGGTCGATCTGGTGCGGGTCGACGAGCACCCGAAATTCTTCCGGGTCGTCCAGGCTGCCGGCCACGAGCACCGCATGCTGCTGATCCGGTGCCCGCCGCTGGCGGAATCCCACTCCGGCGCGCGGTCGTGGAGGCCCCTCTTGACCTGCGGAAAGAAGGGTCCGGAGGCTGGCCGCCAGCGCCGTCCTGCCTGGATACGCGTCCAGGATCGGCCGCGCGAGCGCGTCCTGGGCGGCGGACCAGGCGACCGTCTGCGGGTCGTCGGAGTCTTCCAGCCAGCGGTAAGGATCCTCGATCCGGTGGCCTCCGATCAGCTCGGAGATGGGCGATCGGGGGGCTTCGGGATAGCGCACGAGACCAGCCTGCCGGAAAGCCCGCTGCTGAAATGCAGTTGGGTATGAGACATTCGGCAGGTCGGTGAGTCAGCGGGGAGGCGCCCGTGGTCGAGGCCCTGGTGCTCAACGCGACGTATGAGCCCCTCTGCGTCGTGTCGCTGCGACGCGCGGTCGTGCTCGTCCTGGCCGAAAAGGCCATCGTGGTCGAGCACGGCGAGGGCGCACTGCACGGGCCGACGATCGTGCTCCCGATTCCCGCGGTCGTGCGCCTGGCCCGCTACGTGAAGGTGCCGTACAAGCCGGAGGTGCCGCTCACCCGCAAGGGTGTGCTAGCCCGCGACGGCCACCGCTGCGTCTACTGCGGGGCCGCCGCCACCTCACTCGATCACGTCATCCCGCGCAGTCGCGGAGGCCCCCACGTCTGGGAGAACGTCGTTGCGGCTTGCAGCCGGTGCAACCATGCCAAGGCCGACCGCAGCGTGGCCGATCTCGGCTGGCGGCTGCACCGTCCGCCGAAGGCACCGAGCGGAGCTGCCTGGCGGGTGCTGGGCGCCCGCCGCCCCGATCCGCGCTGGTCGTCCTACCTCACCGGCATGGGCCCGGTCGCGGTGAGCGCCTGACACAAAGTTCCCATGAGCGGGCAATGACCGCAAAGCGAGCATGGCTGCATGGGAGTGGGTCGACGACGGGCATTGGCCTGCCTGCTGATCGCCGTCGGGGTGATCTCGGTAGCCGGCCTGGTGTCGTGCGGCAACGCGGCGGTGTCGACGCGGAACTCGCTGCCGCCGCGCGCTTCCCTGCCGCTTCCGCTGAGGGTTGAGGCTTCGGTGCACGGTGCTTTCGTGACGCGCCGACTGACCGTGCCCAAGGGGTACGGATCTGCCGGCCGGCCGTTCTATGTCGACGAGCGCCGCAGCGGTGGCGTCGCTGAGCCGCTCGTCTTGCTGCTGCCCGGCCTGGATCAGTCGCCCGCCCGGGTCGAGCACGCGACGGCAGCCACCGCGTTCAGCGACGCTGCGCACTTCACACTGGTCTATCCGATCGGGGAGAAGGAGGCCTGGAACGCCGGCGACTGCTGCCGCCGCGACAGTGCCAACGATGTGGGCTACCTCGTCGACCTCGTGCACTATGTCGCCACCCTCACTCCGGTGGATCTGCATCACGTCTACATCTGGGGATTCTCGAACGGCGGGATGATGGCTTGGCGGGCCATCTGCCAGACCCGCAACATCTTCGCGGGGGCCGGCGTGATGTCGGGAGCCCTGCTGGTGAACTGCCCGACGCCCGTGCACGTCGTTGATGTCCATGGGCTGAACGACGCGACGGTCCCGTACGAAGGCGGCTACTCGCACTACACACACACCGTCATGCCGGATTCGGCGACCGAGCGCAGCAGGCTGGTCGCCGGCTCGACACTGGATGTCGTCCTGCTCACACACCTGGGTCACGAGTGGCCCCCGCTACATCCGGGGAGCTTCGACGCGCTCAACGCGTTCTGGCAGCGACTTCGCGGCTACGGTGTTGCCCATCCGGCGACGGAGACCGTGCCCATCGAAGCGCCCGCGGCACGGGCCATCGGAGGGACCCGCGAAGGGTAGAAAGGGAAGGCCCGCAGGCATGGATCCCTCGTTGGAGCAGCTTGCCCGAGCCCTCGGGGTCGCCACCGAATATGAAGACTGGGCGCGCCGCCCGATCCCCGTTGCCGAAGCGACCGTCCGCAGGGTGCTGGAAGGGCTCGGCATCGACGCGAGCCATCCAGCCTCTGCCCTCGCCGCGCAGGTGGCCGCCGAATGGGAACGCGTGCTGCCGCCGGCGGTCGTCATCCGCCGCAGCACGCCGCGCGCCGTGCGGCTGCATTGCCCGGTCGGATCGGCTGTGCGGGCCGAGATCCACATCGGCAGCGGGGATGAGGAGTTGGTGACGACGCTGGCACCGGGACCGGTGAGCGACCGCGATGAGGCGGGCGGCCACGTCGAACGCATGCTCCGGCTCCCGGCCGGCCTCCCACTGGGCGAGCACCGGCTGCTGGCCATCATCGACTCCGGCATCGAGGCGGACGTCCCGTTGATCGTGGCGCCCGACCAGCTGCCACTGCCGGATTCGCGGCTCTGGGGCTGGATGGTCCAGCTGTACGCGGTCCGCACCGCCTGGGGCATGGGCGATTACGCGGATCTTGCCGAGCTGGCGTCATGGAGCGGCGCTCAGGGGGCCGGGCTGCTGCTGGTGAACCCGCTGCACGCGGTCGCTCCCGGCACGCCGATCCAGAACTCCCCGTACTTCCCGGCCTCGCGCCGTTTCAGCTCCCCGCTCTACCTGCGGCCTGAGCTCCTGCCCGAATACGCGGCGGCAACGGATGAGGTACGCACCCGCGTCGACGCGCTGGCAGCCGGCGTCCCGATGGCCGAACACATCGATCGCGACACGGTCTGGGCCGCGAAGTCCGCCGCGCTCGAAGCCCTGTTCGCCTTCGCGAAGCCGCGTCCGCAGGCCGAAAACAGCGGTGGGCTCGACGATTTCGCTCTCTGGTGTGCACTGGCGGAACGGCATGGGGTCGATTGGCGGCGCTGGCCGGAGTCACTGCAGGATCCGCATGACCCGGCGGTCGCGGCCGCCCGCGTTGAGCTCGAACCGCGGGCCGCGTTTCACCGCTGGCTCCAGCACTGCTGCGTCGAGCAACTGACGTCGGCTCAAAAGGCAGCAACGACGGGCGGAATGAGTGTGGGTGTCGTGCACGATCTCGCCGTCGGCGTCGATCCGGGTGGCTCTGACGCCTGGGCGCTGCGGGGGGAGCTGGCGACCGGATTCAGTATCGGTGCACCCCCGGACAGCTTCAACCAGCAGGGGCAGGACTGGGGGCTGCCGCCGTGGCGTCCCGACCGGCTCGCCGAGACCGGTTACGCGCCGGTTCGCGACATGGTGCGCGCGGTGTTGCGCGTCGGTGGCGGCCTGCGGATCGACCATATTCTCGGGCTTTTTCGGCTTTGGTGGGTTCCAGAGGGAAGCTCCGCCGCCGCCGGCACTTACGTCTCCTACGATGCCGACGCGCTCCTTGGCGTCATCGCCCTGGAGGCCGAACGCGCCGGCGCCCTGGTGGTCGGTGAGGATCTCGGCACCGTTCCGCGCGAGGTCCGCCAAATGCTCAAGGAGCGCGCGGTTTTCGGCTCGACCGTGCTGTGGTTCGAGCGTGATGAGGACGGGGCCCTCGTGCCGCCGGAGCAGTGGCGCGACGAGGCCGTCGCGTCGGTCACCACTCACGATCTGCCCACGTCGGCCGGTTTCCTGACCGGTGAGCACGTGCGGGTGCGCGCCAGGCTCGGCCTGCTCAACGATCCGGCGGCGGAGGAGGCCAACTCAGCGAAGGAGCGCGCCGAGATGCAGGCGCTGCTGGGCGAGGAAGGGCTGGCGCCGGGAGACGGGCTGCAAGAGCAGATCGTGGCGCTGCACGAACTCCTCGCGCTCAGCCCGTCGCGGGTGTTGCTCGCGGCGCTTGCCGATGCCGTGGGTGATCTCCGGCAGCCGAACATGCCGGGGACCGTGGATGAGTACCCGAACTGGAGGCTGCCAGTGGCGGACGGCGCCGGACGCGTCCTTTCGCGCGCTGAGCTGTGCGCATCCCCTGGCGCACTGAGGCTGGCGGCAGCGCTGCAGGCAGGAAAGCCCTGACTCATAGCGAATGCCTTGACAGCGGATGGTGTGTTGTCCGGGGGTCGGCACACCATCCGCGCGATTGCTCAGCTAGCCTCGCATCGTGACCAAACCTGCGCGTCGCCGCCGCGTCAGAGCCGGAATCCGGGGCGCTTTCCTGGCGCTCGGCGTGATGCTGGTGCTCCTGCCAGCGCTTCCGGCCGCCGCTGCCGACACCGACATCGGCCAGATCGGCGATGTCGGGAATCCCGATTCGCTGAGCGTCCCGCTCGAGGTGCTGCTATTCGTGGGGATCCCACTCGTGGGCTTCATCATCGCGGCGAGCCTGGCGTTCCGGCCGCAGAAGGGCACGGCGCGGCGGTATCGCCCGGGCCGTCCCTGGACGCACGAGCCGGTCTGGTTCGGTGACGAATCCGCCCTTGAGCAGGAGCCCCAGCGGGCTGCGCTCCCCGGAGCCGGAGGTGCCAGTGGCCGCTGGTGAAGCGTTCACCCGTGAGCAGCACGAGCGCATCGAGCGCGCCCGTCGCGCTGCCGAGGGCCAGACCGGAATGCGCTTCTGGCTGCGCGTCGGCGAGTTCGACCGTGACCCGAAGCTCGAGGCCGAGCATCTGCTGACGAACCTGATCGACGGCCCGCGCGATTCCGCCGTGCTGATCCTGGTTGCCCCGGGTTCGCGCGTCGTCGAGATCATGACGACGCATGCCGCCAAGCGTCGGATCACCGATCAGGCCGCAGGCCTCGTCGTCCTGACGATGACCTCCTCCTTCGGGGTCGGCGATCTCGTCGGCGGTCTGGTGAACGCGCTGCGTCAGCTGGCTGATGCGGCCGGGCGGCGGGCTCAGGAAGACGCCCTCGCGATCGAGGGCGTGCCGGCCGGCTGACCGTCAGGTCTTGATGAAGCCGAGCGAGCGCCGGCCGGTGCCCAGCACGGGTCCCGGATCGGCAGCGAGAACGTCGCTGAGCACGGTCGCGTAGACGTCCCGGAAGTCGGTCGTGGCGATCAGGTCGCCGTCGTCGGCACCGGTGCCGAGCTTGGTCAGGCTCGGCTGATCGCCATACATGCCGCCGCGCACTCCGGGTCCCGCCAGGATGACCGGCGCGGCCGTGCCGTGGTCCGTGCCGCCGCTCGCGTTCGCCACCACCCGGCGTCCGAACTCGCTGTAGACCATGACGACCAAACGGCTCGCGTGAGGTGAGCCAGCCACCGAAGTCAGGAAGGTGTCGAGCGCGCTGTCGACCTCGCCGAGCAGCCGGCCGTGGGTGGGCTCCTCGCCGGCGTGAGTGTCGAAGCCGCCGAGGCTGACCGCGTACGCCTGAGTGGGCAGGCCGGCCTTGATCAGCCGCGAGACGATCCCGAGCTGCGACGCGAGATCATCGCCCCCGGTTCCGGACGTCCCGAGTAGCGGGCCGAGCCGGTCGGCGACCGACAGGTAGTCGTTGTCGACGCCCGCGACAGCCTCGAGGAGCGTGCCGTTTCCCGTCGAGGCGTCGGGCTGGAAGAGCGCGCGGATGCTGGTGCCGAGCGCGCCGCCGGGTACGGCGAGGGCGCCGGTCGGGACCGCCGCCGCCGAGCGGCGCTGGCCGACGAGGGCGGGGGTGAGCGTCGCTCCGATGCCGACAGCCTGGATCGGTCCGCTGCTCGAGCTGCCGTTCTTGGCTGAGGACGCGGTCGCGTCGAGCCAGCGGCCCAGCCAGCCCGAGGTGACCGGGGTCTGCGGGGAGGCCGTCTGCCAGATCGACATCGAACGGAAGTGGCTGTGATCCGGGTTCGGGTAACCGACCCCCCGCACGATCGCGACCGTGCCCGCGTCGTAACGCCGCTTGAGGCGGACGAGCGACGGGTGCAGGGCCAGCCCGTCCGCCAACGGCAGTGCGTCGTGCTCGGACACCGCGAGCGTGCCGCGCGCCTTTTGATATTCGGGATCCGCAGCCGGGACCACGGTGTCCAACCCGTCGTTGCCTCCGTAGAGGGTGAGCAGAACGAGCGTCCCGCCGTCGGCGGTGGTGGACGCGACCTGACGCGTACCGGCGGAGCCGGCGAGCGAGGCCCAGGCGGCGCCGCCCGCAATGCCTGCGGCACCGACCACCCCGCTGGCGGCGAGGAAGCCGCGCCGGGTGAGCCGGCGCCGCCGGTGGGAGGCGGGCCGCTGGGGAAACGGCGCTTGGGCGAAGGGAGTCGTCATGCGAGCTGGTACTCCGGACTGATCAGGCCGAGGGCGGCGAGCCGGGCCGGATCGCCAGAGGCGCCGGCGAGCGCGCGCCGGCTGCGCTCGCTCCAGCTATCGAGCGCGAGCAGGTCAGCGAGGGCGTCAAGGCGCTGTGCGGACGGCTCATTCGCGAGCGTCGAGAGGTCCGCGGCGGAGGCCAAGGCCACGGCGAAGCTCACCTTGGCATCGGTGGCGGAAGTGGAAAGCCAAGCCATCCCTTCCGGCCAGCCCCCGACCGACGACGGGGCGAACGGGACCTGACCGAGGCTGCTGAGGGTCTTCAGAACGGTGCGAGCGGGCAGCGTCGCGCCAAGGGCGCGCTGCGCACCGACCACCCACTCGACCGGCTGCTTCACCAGTCCGCCGCGGACGCTGGCGCTGGTCAGCGTCGGCGAGAGCAGGACCGCTCGGAAGAGCTCCGACAACGGCTTGGGCGGCGCGCTGGCTTGCAGCGCAGCAACGACGGGGTCGGTCGGTGCAGCATGGGCGCCGAACCGGCTCCAGATCCGGCTGGCGATCCAGCGATGCGACGCAGGCTGCGAGGCCGCGAGCCGGATGACGTCCTCGCCGCCGAGGTCGCCGGTGCGGCCGAGCACGGTCTTGACGCCGTCGTCGTGCAGTTTCGACGCGACCCGGAAGCCGCGCGCCGGGGTCCACCGCCAGCCGGTGAAGGTACGCGCCGCCTGCCGGACGTCCTCCTCGGAATAGTTGCCGTGCCCGAGGACGAAAAGCTCGAACATCTCGCGGGCGAAGTTCTCGTTGGGGTCTTCGGCGCTGCTGCGAAGCGTGTCCAGCCACCGCATCATCGCGGGGTCTTGGGCGACGGCCAGGACGAGGTCGTCGAAGGCGCCGAGTCCCTTGCTACGGAAGATGTCTTGCTGGGTGAGCATCAGTGCCGGCGAGCGCACCTTCTGCACCGACGTCGCGAAATACCCGTGCCAGAAGAACGCCATCTTCTCCGTCAGCGGCCGCTTCGACGCGACCATCCGCTGCACCCACCAGGCCGCCAGTTCCAGCGATTGCTTGCGCGCCCGCTTGCGAGCCGCCGTGCGCTGCGTCTGCCCCGCCGACTTGGCGAGCTCCTTGAGTAGGTCCGCCGGGTCGTCCAGCGTCGGCGGCGGGGTCGCGTCAGCACCGGGATCCGGGCGGCCGGGTGTCAGCGCATCGGCGACGTACGCCTGTGGGCCGAGCGTGGCCGCCGCGTCGACCTCGCCCCGGGTCGGAGTGAATCCCGCGCGCCGCAGCAGCAGCGTCACGTCCGCCCGGTTCGCCATGCCCTGATGTTCGGCGCCGCTCCCCGCCGCCGCGTTCGGCGAATGTTCGGTTCCCGTAAACCGTTCTTGAACTAGCCGTGCTGGGTGTCGTACGCCTGGGCCCGCAGCGCGCGGGCCAGGGTGTCGCGTCCTTCCACCAGCATCCGGCGCAGCGCCGGCTGCGGCGACTGCTCAGCCAGGTACTGGTCCACCAAGGACTGGGTCTCCTCGGAGATCACGGTGGACGGGAAGAGCAACTCGGTCAGGGTTTGCGCGGAATCCATCGAACGCTGCCGCCAGACGTCGCCGACAGCGTCGAAGTACTTGGCGACGTAGGGCTTCGTGACCTCGATCTGCTCCGGCTCGTAGCGCCAGAACGTGCGCATCGTGGCGACCTGCATGTGGTTGGAGAGGTCATCGCGCTCGACCACCGCCGCCCACGCCGCAGCCTTCGCCTCGGCGGTCGGGATGGCCGCCCGGGCAGAGGCCGCGCGCTTCTCGCCGGCGGCCGTGGCGTCGCGGGCCAGCTCGGCGGCGATGTCGTCGGCCGTCGCCCGCCCGTGGGCGGCCAGCTCGATGAGCAGGTGCCAGCGCAGCTCGGTGTCGAGCTCGAGGCCCGGCAGCTCCTCGCGGCCGTCCAGGATCGCCCGCACCCGATCGAGACCGGTCGGGTCCTCGGCGGTCGCGAACGTGTAGAGCAGGGCGAGCTGGTGGTCGCTTCCTGGCGGGGCACTCTGCAGCAGGCTGAGCACGCCGTCGGTGAGCTGCTGACGAGACTGCGCGCGGGACGCCGGATCGCCGTAGGCGTCGATCGCCAGGCCGGCGCGCGCCAGCAAGGTCTGCACCATGCTGATGTCGCTCTCGGCGGGCAGCCCGCCGAGCACCAGCCGCAGGTGATCTCGAGCGGCCATCTCGGCGTCACGGGTCATGTCCCAGGCCGCACCCCACAGCAGTGCTCGGGGGAGTGATTCCTTCACGTCGCCGATCGACTCGACGGTCGTGGCGAGCGAATGCGGATCGAGCCGGATCTTCGCGTACGTCAGATCGTCGTCGTTCAGCAGTAGTAGATCGGGCTGGCGGGCGCCGAGCAGCTTGGGCACCTCGGTCAGCGCGCCCGACACGTCGAGCTCGACCCGCTCGCGCCGCTCCAGACCCGAGGCGGTGCGGTCATACAGGCCGATCGCGATGCGGTGCGAGCGCAGGGTCGGGTGCTCCGGCACGGCCTCCTGCACCACGTCGAATGCCGTGTAGATCCCGGAGGAATCGGTCTCGAACCGCGGACGCAGCGTGTTGACGCCGGTGGTCTCGAGCCACTCCCGGGCCCAGCCGTTGAGGTCGCGTCCGCTCGCCACTTCCAGCTCGTCGAGCAGGTCGCGCAGCGAGGTGTTGTCGTACTCGAAGCGGCGGAAGTAATTGCGAAGGCCGGCCAGGAACTCCTTCTGACCCACCCAGGCGACCAGCTGCTTGAGGACGCTCGCACCCTTCGCGTACGTGATCCCGTCGAAGTTGGTCTTGACCGCCTCCATGTCGACGGCGTCGGCCACGATCGGATGCGTCGAGGGCAGCTGGTCCTGGCGCGCCGCCCACGACTTCTCGGTGGTGGCGAACGTGGTCCAGGCGCCCTTCCAGCGGGTCGCCGACACCTGCGCGAGCACCGAGGCGTACGTCGCGAACGACTCGTTCAGCCACAGGTCGTCCCACCAGCGCATGGTGACGAGGTCGCCGAACCACATGTGCGCCATCTCGTGCAGGATCGTCTCGGCGCGACGCTCCCTCCGGGCATCGGTGACCTTCGACCGGAAGACGTAATCCTCGAGGAACGTCACGGCTCCGGCATTTTCCATGGCACCCGCGTTGAACTCGGGCACGAAGAGCTGGTCGTACTTGCCGAACGGGTACGGGTAGTCGAACACCCGGTGGTAGAAGTCGAAGCCCTGCTTGGTGACCGTGAAGAGCTCCTCGGGATCGAGGAACTCGGCGAGCGACTTCCGGCAGAACAGGCCGAGGTCGATGCCGTCGTGGTGGTCGTAGACCGCGTGGTACGGCCCGGCGATGAGCGCCGTGATGTACGTCGAGACGCGGGGTGTCTGCTCGAACTCCCACATGCCGGCGTCGTCGTCGCCGGCGACCCCATTGCTGATGCAGGTCCAGTGCGCCGGCGCCTTGACCCTCAGCTGGAAGTTGGCCTTCAGATCAGGCTGGTCGAAGCAGGCGTACATGCGGTGCGCGTCGTAGGTCTCGAACTGGCTGTAGAGATAGGCCTCGCCGTCGACCGGATCGACGAAGCGGTGCAGCCCCTCGCCGGTACGCGAGTAGGCGCAGTCGGCGTCGACGACGAGCAGGTTGGCCTCGGCCAGGTCGTTCAGCACGAGGCGGCTGCCGTCGAACCCGTCGACGTCGAGAGCGGCGCCATTGAGGGTCGCGCCCCGCAGCGTGGGAGCGGCAATCTCGATGAACGTGGACGACCCGGGTTTGCGGCAGGTGAACGTCACGGTGGTACGTGACCGGAACGTCGCGTCGTCGGGGCCGGTGAGATCCAGCTCGACGTCGTAGGACGAGACGTTCAACAGGGCCGCGCGGGCCCGGGCTTCATCGCGGGTGAGGTTGTCAGCCATGGTGGCCAGATCTTTCCATTCTTTTCGGGCGAACGTCACGGGTGCGCCTGGGGGGCCTCCCCATCAACCCCGCTTCCGAAGCGGACTTAAGCTCAGTAGGTGACCGAAACCGCCATCAAGACCTCCATTGATGATGCCGCCGAACTGGTGACTGCTGACTTCTGGTTCGACCCGCTGTGCCCGTGGGCCTGGCTCACCTCGCGATGGATGTTGCAGGTCGAGCAGGTGCGCCCGGTGAAGACGCGATGGCGGGTCATGAGCCTGGCGGTGCTGAACGAGGGTCGTGACCTCGGCGAGAAGTACAACGCGCTGATGCAGAAGGCGTGGGGCCCGGCGCGGGTGTGTGCCGCGGCCGGCCGTCGCCAGCGTGAGGGCGGCGAGGGCGTCGACTCGCGCAGCGAGAACGACGTGCTCGGCGATCTCTACACCGCGCTCGGCAACCTCGCCCACCCCGGCGGGCAGCGGCTGGAGCGCGAGGTCGTCGCGCAGGGCCTGGCCGATGCCAACCTGCCGGCCTCGCTCATCGAGGCCTTTGCGAGCACCGACTACGACGACGAGGTGCGGGCCAGCCACCAGGTCGGCATCGAAAAGGTCGGCACCGACGTTGGCACCCCGATCATCGCGGTCGCCGAGACTGCGTTCTTCGGCCCGGTCGTCACGCCCTGCCCCAAGGGTGAGGACGCCGGCCGGCTGTGGGACGGCGTCCTCGCGGTCGCCACGACCCCTGGCTTCTACGAGCTCAAGCGCACGCGCGACGAACGGCCGATGTTCGACTAGCAGGGTTACGGCACACTGCTCGTCATGCGCGTGCATCTGGGTAGTGACCATGCCGGCTTCGAGCTGAAGGGCGCGCTGATCGCCCGCCTCGGCCACCTCGGCCACGAGGCGATCGATCATGGGCCGGTCACCTACGTCGGCGACGACGACTACCCGCCCTATGTGATGGCCGCTGCGGCGGCGACGGTGGCTGACCCGGGCTCGCTCGGGATCGTCATCGGCGGTTCCGGAAACGGTGAGGCCATCGCGGCGAACAAGGTGCCCGGCGTGCGGTGCGCCCTTGCGTTCAGCGAGGAGACGGCGCAGCTCGGCCGCCTGCACAACGATGCCAACGTGGTCAGCCTCGGGGCCCGGATGTACTCGACGGAGGACGCCGTCCACTTCGCCGAGGTGTTCGTCGCCACGGCGTTTTCCGCGGAACCGCGCCACGAGCGCCGCATCGCGATGCTGACGGAGTACGAGAGCTCGGGTCAGCTGCCGTCGGCTTCCGCGGGTGGCTGATCGCCTTCCCGACGCATCGGGGGATGCGGGGTCGGACGTGGCCCCTTGCCGGTCCGGCGTTCTTGAGCGGGTCGATCGGCGAGAGGACGCTCGGTCGGGGCAGGTGCCGGGGCGATGCCTTGCGGTAGCGGGCGGCTGTCGACCCGCGCGGCGGCGTGGCGGATCACCAGGTCACGCTCGGCGTCGGCGAGGTCCTGGGCGCTGGGGCGGGCGACGTCGCGGGCCCGCATCGCGCCGTCGGCTCCTACCTTCGACGGACCGGCTCCGACCAGGCCGCCCAGGCCGTCCTTGCTGTGACCCCCAGTGTGGCCAGGGCTGTGACCTGCGTCATGCGCAGGGCGAGAGTTCGGCCGGTTAGGCACGCTGGCCATCATGCCCGAGGGTCACACCATTCACCGCCTGGCTCGTGAACACCGCGAACTGTTCGGCGGCGCCGTTGTCCAAGCGCAGAGCCCACAGGGGCGTTTCGAGGCCGGCGCGGCGGCGATCAGCGGCCGGGTGCTGCAGCGCGTCGAGCCGTACGGAAAGCACCTGCTCTACCGCTTCGAGGGGCTGCCCGAGCGGCTGCATGTGCACCTCGGGCTCTACGGGAAATTCGTGCCGGGCAAGCTCCCGGCGCCCGAGCCCCGCGGTGCGCTGCGCCTTCGCCTGATCGGGCGCGAGAGCTACGCCGACCTGCGGGGCCCGACCGCGTGCGAGCTGATGCTGCCGGGCGAGGTGAAGGCGCTGCTGGCCCGCCTCGGCCCGGATCCGCTGAAGCCTCGCGCCGACCCGCAGCGGGCTTGGCTGAAACTGTCGCGCAGCCGTACATCGGTCGGAGCGTTGCTGATGGATCAGGCGGTGCTCGCGGGG
>DATAVO010000192.1:0-26738 GCA_036267695.1 Frankiaceae bacterium | reverse complement strand
CAAGCAGAAGAACGTGGTGAGCCTGACCGGCGTGCCGATCGGCCCCACCTGGCATTCGAAGTTCCTGCTCGGGGCCGACCCGAGCGGTCGCGACATCGCGGTGCGGGTGCTCTACGGGGGCCGCAACTCGCTCGAGATCGGCCTGCTCGCGACGGTCATCACGATGGTCGGCGCCATCATCCTCGGCGTCGCTGCGGGCTTCTTCCGAGGCTGGACCGACACGATCATCTCGCGCCTGCTGGATCTCATCTGGGCCTACCCGGCGCTGCTGCTCGGCGTCGCGCTCGGGGTCAGCCTTGCTGTCGGTGGCCTTTCGATCGGGCCGCTGCACATCGCCGGCGGCTCCAACGTGCTGCCGGCGCTCGTCATCGGCGTGGTCTACATCCCCTACGTCGCCCGCCCGCTGCGCGGCGAGGTGCTGACCTTGCGCGAGCGTGAATTCGTCGATGCGGCCCGCACGCTCGGGTACGGCCGGGTGCGCATCATCGTCAGCGAGATCCTGCCCAACCTGTTCTCCACGCTCATCGTGTTCTTCGCGCTGCAGCTCGCCCAGTCGATCGTGCTCGAGGCGGGCCTGTCGTTTCTTGGCGCGGGCGTGCAGCCGCCCAGTCCGTCCTGGGGGACCATGCTGGCCGACGGTGTCAATCAGGTGACCAGCGCCCCGCACCTCACCCTGGTGCCGGGCGTCATGCTCGTGCTGGCCGTCCTGTCCGTGAACATTTTCGGTGACGGGCTGCGCCAGGCGTTCGATCCGCGCGCCCGTATCCGGACGGAGCGCTGACCGTGGGCCTCTCAGGTTTCATCACCCGCCGGCTGGCGTCGGCAGTCATCGTGCTCTTCCTGGTGAGCGTGCTGACGTTCCTCATCTTCGTCGCGATCCCCAACGGTGATCCCGCGCTGCGGCTGGCCGGCCGTACGGCCACCGCAGCTGACATCGCCTCGGTGCGCCACAACTTCGGCTTCGACAAGCCGATCTGGGTGCAGTACTGGAAGATCATGCAGCAGATCTTCAACGGCTCGATCCAGAGCTACACCCAGCACGTGACGGTGTTCTCGCAGATCAAGCGCGGCCTTCCGGCCACCCTCTCGCTGGCGATCGGTGCGGCGATCATCTGGATGATCCTGGGGGTGCTGTTCGGGGTCATCGGCGCGTTGCGTGCCGGCAAGGCCGCGGACGTGACCATCACGACCGTGAGCTTCATCGGGATATCAGCGCCCCCGTTCGTCGTCGGCGCGCTCCTGCTGTACTTCTTCACCTTCAAGTCCCACATCTTTCCGGCCGGTGGGTATGTGTCGCTCACCAGCGATCCCGCTCAATGGTTCGTGCATCTGGTGCTGCCGTGGTTCACGCTCGCGATTCTCTACATCGGGGTCTATGCGCAGGTCCTTCGCTCCAGCGTGCTCGATGCCCTGACCACCGACGCGGTGCGGACGGCGTATGCGAAGGGCCTATCCAGACGCCGGGTGCTGATCAAGCACGTCTTACGGGTCTCGCTGATCCCGATCGTCTCCCTGTGGGGGCTGGACTTCGCCGCCGTGATCGGAGGCTCGACCCTCATCGTCGAAGTGGTCTTCAACCTGAACGGGATCGGGCAGTACGCGGCTCAGTCGGTGCGATCGCTCGATGTTCCACCGGTGCTGGTCGTGACCCTGCTGGGCGCGTTCTTCGTCATCGTCATGAATGCGATCGTCGATATCTTGTATGCGGTGCTGGATCCGCGCATCCGGGTGGGGTCCCTATGACGTCGTTTTCAGTGGGGTCTTCAATGGGGTCTTCAGTGGGGTCTTCAGAGACCGTCCTGGACGTCACCAACCTTCGCGTCGGTTTTCGCACCGAAGCCGGTCTGGTGCAGGCCGTCGACGACGTGTCCTTCTCCCTCGGCCGCGGCGAAGTGCTGTCGATCGTGGGGGAGTCCGGCTCTGGCAAGTCGGTGAGCGCGATGACCCTGATGGGTCTCACGCGTTCGCCGAACGCCACGATCTCCGGCCAGGCTCTGCTCACCGACGGCACCGAACTGCTGACCGCCAGCGACGAGCAGATGAGACGCGTGCGCGGTGCACGTATCGCGATGATTTTCCAGGATCCGATGAGTGCGCTGACCGCCGTCTATCGCGTCGGTGACCAGATCGCCGAGCAGATCCGAGCCCACGAGAGCGTGACCAAGAAGGCGGCCCAGGCGCGCGCCGTCGACCTGCTCGGCCGGGTCGGCATTCCGCGTCCGAAGGAGCGGGCACGCTCGTATCCGCATGAGTTCTCCGGCGGTATGCGCCAGCGGGTGATGATCGCCATGGCGCTCTCGTGCTCGCCGGAGATCCTCATCGCCGATGAGCCGACCACCGCGCTGGACGTGACCATCCAGGCCCAGATCCTCGAAGAAATCGAGGACCTGCGGGCCGAGACCGGGGTCGGGGTGCTGCTGATCACGCACGATCTCGGGGTCGTCGCCGAGGTGGCTGACCGGGTGGTCGTCATGTACGCCGGCCGCGTGGTGGAGGAGGCCAGGTTGCGCGAACTGTTCAGAGATCCGCTGCATCCGTATACCTGGGGCCTGCTCGGTTCGGTTCCGCGGGTCGACCTCGCCCGTCCCGATCGGCTGCCGACCATCTCCGGCTCGCCGCCCTCGCTCCTGCGGCTGCCGCAGGGGTGTCACTTCATCACCCGGTGCCCGCACAAGATTCCGATCTGCGATACCACCCCTCAGTTGCGCACGATGGACAGCAGCGGCGGCCATCCCGATCGTTGCCATCTGGACCTGGAGTCCAAGCGCCGGCTGCGCGTCGTGGACGGGGCGATCGGGCTGCCCCGGCTCAGCGAGGCAGCGAGCTCATGACCGATCCGCTCGTGAAGCGCGCCGACCTCACCAAGCCGGCGGAGAGCCCGGCCCTGGCGCAGAGCCCCGCAAAAGCGGAAACCCCGCTGCTCGAGATCGAACATCTGAGCGTGCATTTCCCCGTGCGAACAGGGGCTTTTGGCGGCTCAAAGGAGTTCGTCCGCGCTGTCGATGACGTCACGCTCACGCTGAAGGCCGGCGAGACCCTCGGCCTGGTGGGGGAGTCGGGTTGCGGCAAGACGACCCTGGCGCGGACCGTTGTGCGGCTCACCGAGCCCACCCACGGAAAGATCCGCTTCCGCGGAGAGGACGTCACCGGCAGCCGTAACCGTGGCCTGCGCCCCTTCCGGCGCGAGGTGCAGATGGTCTTCCAGGACCCGCAAGCCTCACTGAATCCACGCAAGCGCGTCATCCAGATCATCAGCGCCGGGCTGCGGCTGCGCGGGGTCAACCGCGCGGATCAGCGTCCCCGGGTGAAGGAACTGCTCGCTCAGGTGGGCCTCGATCCTGACCATGCCCAGCGCTACCCGCACGAGTTCTCCGGCGGTCAGCGCCAGCGGATCGGCATCTCGCGGGCGCTCGCTGCGGAGCCGAAGCTCATCATCCTCGACGAGCCGGTCTCCGCGCTCGACGTGTCCGTCCAGGCCCAGGTCGTCAACCTGCTCGACGACCTGCAGGACAACCTCGGCCTGTCCTACATCTTCGTGGCCCACGACCTCAGCGTCGTGCGCCACGTCTCCGACCGGATCGCGGTCATGTACCTCGGCAAGATCGTGGAGCTGTCCGCCGCAGAATCGCTGTATGCCCGCCCGCGCCACCCGTACACGGCGAGCCTGCTCGACGCGATCCCGATCCCGGATCCCGACCTTGCCCGCCACGGCAAGCAACGCATCACGCGCGGCGAACCACCGAGCCCGACGAACCCTCCGCCCGGCTGCCGGTTCAGCTCACGCTGCCGGTTCGCCACCGACATCTGTCAGGAGGTCGAGCCGCCGCTCGCCCGCTATCCCGACGGCGACCTGGCGGCCTGCCACCATCCGCTCAACACGACCGAGAGCGATCGCGCCGGGGCGGTGCGTTCCGACGCGAGCCCCGTCGCGTCGGCTCAGGATCTGGTGCTAACGCCTTCCAGCGAGGACACCTCCGGCGCCGCTTAATCCTCTCTGCATCTCCAGGCGTGCGCTGACGCTTGCGCGAGGTGGTGGCTCGATGACGACCGGCGTACCTTCCCCTTTATGCCCCACACGGACGCGACCGCTGGAAGCGTAGAGACCCCGGCCTGGCGCGGCGTCAACCACCTCGCGCTGGTCACTCCTGACATGGACGCCACCGTGCGCTTCTGGCACGGCGTGCTAGGCGCCCGGCTGGTGTCGACGATCGGCACTCCGGACTTCCGGCACTACTTCTTCGACATCGGCGCCCAGAACACGATCGCCTTCTTCGAGTACGCGAATCAGCCGTTGGAGTCCTACGCCAAGCCCGCGGGAGTGCCGTATCCGAAGGCGTCGCAATTCGACCACCTGTCGCTGAACCTGCCCGATGAGGAAGCGCTGCTGCGGCTACGCGCGCGGCTGAAGAGTCACGAGTGCGAGGTCACCGACGTCGTCGATCACGGGTTCATCCGGTCCATCTACTTCAGCGACCCGCACGGAATGGCGCTCGAGGCCTCCTGGTGGACGCTGGATGCGACGGGCCGGCCGGCCGACTACGGGGATCAGCGGCTGTTCGCCGACGCCAATCCGGTGCCGGCCGTGACGGAGCTGCGCGAGTCGGGCGAGCTGGACCACACCGTCACCACTCACCTCGTTCCCGGCGTCATCGAGGACATCTACCGCACCGACGTCTGACCCCTGAGAATGGGCTGAGACTTGAGGAACTGGTCGCTTTCCGGCTCGAAAAGCGACCACTTCCTCAAGTTTGGGCGGACGAGCGGGGCCTGCTCAATCCACCCAGAGGTCCTCGAAGATCCCGCGCGCGTCGATCAGCTTGTCGATATCGGCGTCGTCGTAGCCGTACTCGCGCATGATCTCGCGGGTGTGCTGGCCGCAGATCGGCGGCGGCGCCCACACCCGGCTCGGGGTGGCGGAGAAGTTCATGGTGGTGCCGAAGTTCTCGAACCAGCCGAGCTTGGGATGCTGGTGGCGTACGACGAGGCCCTTGGCCCACATCTCGGGATCGTCGAAGACGTGCAGCGGGAAGTCATCGTCGGCAATCTCGACCGGAATGCCGGCAGCGTCGAGGATCTCGAAGGCTTCGCGGGCGGTGCGGGCGGCGAACCACGACTCCAGCTCCGCCGCCCGCGCGATCGCCCCGAGCGCCTGCCGGTGCGCATCGGCGATGGCCGCGAGACACACCCAGCCGTCACTGGTCTCGTACAGCCGGTAGTACGGGCTCAGGCCGAGTTGCATCGCGTCCAGGCGCGGTTTGGGCAGGCTGGTTCCGTCGGATTTCACCGCGGTCATCGACGCCACGAGCATCCCGGCGTTGAGGATCGAGGTGTCGACGGTCTGCGCCTCACCGGTGCGCCGCCGGTGATACAGCGCCTGGATGACGCCGATGGCCGAGAAGAAGCCGTTGCCGGTGTCGCCGAGTGACGTGAGGCTCCAGAACGGCACGCCGCCCTCGTTGCACCCACCGTCCTCATGCGTGACGCCGGCGAGCGAGCAGCCCGTTTGGTCGTTCCCGGGGGAGTCCGAGCGTGGACCGCGATCGAAGCCG
Organism: Frankiaceae bacterium; assembly: GCA_036267695.1. Lineage (GTDB taxonomy): Bacteria > Actinomycetota > Actinomycetes > Frankiales > Frankiaceae > DATAZK01. Next base: position 21,189 of record DATAVO010000192.1, on the reverse strand, counting down.
CGCGTGTGGCAGTAGATGACGTCGGGATTGACGGCGCGTAGCGACTCCTCGTCACACTTCAAGCGCCGCATGGCATCGCGACGCATGTTCGAGTGCACGACGTCGGCCTTCGCCAGCAGGGTGTGAAAAACCTCGAGTCCCTCGGGTGTTTTGAGGTCGATGCCGATGCTGCGCTTGTTGCGGTTCGCCCCGTACGCGATGTGCGACGCGTGCCACCACGGGTCGCGCCAGGTGTTGACCTTGATGACGTCGGCGCCGAGGTCGGCGAGCACCTGTGCACCGAACGGCCCGGCGACCGCAAAACCCAGGTCCAGCACGGTGATTCCAGCGAGCGGGCCGACCATCGCGGGCGGGTCAGCGACAGCCGGAACCGACAGCACTCGCGGCGCCTCGGCGCGGATCTCGGCGGTGTGCGCCCCTACCGCGGGCACCGGCCGCTGCACCCGCCCCGGCGTGCGGCTGAGCCCGTACAGAATCCCCGCCTGCCGCAGCGGACCGTGCTCCGGATGCTCGAGGTCGATGACCGCACCCTCGGCCTCCAGAGCCGGGTCGAACAGCGCCTCCTCCGGGGTGCGCACCGGTTGTAGGGGCACACCGGCCTGGCGTGCCACGTCGACCCATTGATCGCTCGGGAAGCGCGCGAACGCCTCTGCCATCAATGGGTGGTAGTACGCCAGAACCGCAATGTTTTCCGGGTCTTGCGGGATGCGGGCCGGGTCATCGCGTACGCGCGCGACATCACCGCGGAACTCAAGGGTGTCGCCGTCGGCGCTCGCGAGCACGAACGCCGGGTTGGGCACCCACTGCTGCACCCAGCGGCCGTCCGAGCAGCGGAACATGCCCTTGGTGGCACGCTGGTCGTAGACCCACGAGCGCAGGCCCGTCGCATCCGGATGTTCCATGCGCTGCCACTTGGATGCGGTGCTGGAAAAAGCGGCCTGCAGCAAGGAGGTTTCGACGTGCTGGCCGCGCCCGGTCAGCAGCCGGGCGTAGAGCGCAGCACTGATCGACGTTGTCGCCATGAACGCCGTCGCCATGCTCAACCATGGCGTGTACGTGAAGATGGGCCCGTTGCGCGGCGATCCCGGCGGCATGCCGTCCGGGATCTCGAGGTCCTCCAGGTACGGCGGCTCGCCGTGCATCCGAGGCAGGGCGCCGCCGAGATGGCCGCGTTGCTCGTGCAAGATCCCCAGCCGGGCAGCGACGAGGGCGTCGTAGCCGGGACGGTCGCGGTGGCCCTCGTGCGGCCCGTACGCGGTGATCGAGCAGTGCACCAGTGCCGGGTTGCGCGCTGACAGCGTCTCGAAGTCGATGCCCAGGCGCGCGGTCGTGCCGGGCGCGAAGCTCTCGATGAGCACGTCAGCGGAATCGGCGAGGGCGAGGAACGTCTCGTGGTCGGCCGCCGCGCGCAGGTCGAGGACGGCGCTGCGCCGCCCGCGCAGCCAGACGTCGTAGCCCGGGTTGCCGCGCCGGGGGTCGCCGCCTGGCGGCTCGACCTTGACGACGTCGGCGCCGTGGTCCGCCAGCAGCATGCCGGCAATGGGCCCGGCGACCCCGGAGGACAGGTCGAGCACGCGGACGCCTTCGAGCACGCTGGCCATGGGAGGGCTCCTAGACTCGGGTCAGGATGGCGCCGGTCCGGCTGGCGGTGACCAGCACGGCGCGGGCCTCTGGGATCTGGTTGACGGCGGTGCCGCGCACCTGGCGCACGGCTTCCAGGACGAGGTTCAGGCCGTGGATGTAGCCCTCGCCGATCAGGCCACCGTTCGTATTGCAGGGAAGGGCGCCCTGCGGGCCGAGCGCGCCGCTCGCGACGAAGTCCTTGGCCTCGCCGAGACCACAGAACCCCAATGCTTCCAGCTGCATCAGCAGGATGGGGGAGAAGGCGTCGTAGATCATCGCGACGTCGATGTCCTCGCGGCGAAAGCCTGTCTCATCGAACAGCCGGCGCGCCAGGGCGACGGAGCCGTCCATCACCGAAAGGTCAGGACGGTAATGATCGGAGGCGATCTCGGCTTCGAAGAGACCGGCACCAGCAACGGCGCCGATCGCGACCGCGGGCTGCGGGAGGTCGGCAGCCCGCTCGGCGCTGGTGATGACGAGCGCGACCGAACCGTCCGTCTCCTGGCAACAGTCCAGCAAGTGGATGCACGGCTCAGCGATCCACCGCGAGGCCTGATGGTCCTCGAGCGTCATCGGGCGCTTGTAGCCCCACGCCTCCGGATTCTCGGCGGCGTACGCCCGCAGCTGCACCACGGCACGTCCGAAATCCTCGCTGCTGACGCCATATTGATGCATGTACCGCGTGGCGTTCAACGCCATCCACGAGGCCGGTGTGAGCACGCCGTGCGGCATCGCCCATTGCATCGAGGTGGTGCCGGAGTGCGCAGACGTCGGGCTGGGTGCGGTCTTGGCACCGCCGAAGCGGCTGGCGCCCGAGCGCGCTCGGATCGAACGAAACGCGACGACCACGTCAGCCGCTCCGGAGTCGACCGCGCTCGATGCGTGCTGCAGCGTGCCCATGGAACCGCCGCCGCCGTAAGGAATTCGCGAGGAGAACCCGACCTCCCGGATCCCGGTCGAGCGCACCAGCTCGGTCTCCTCGACCGGGTCGATCGTGTAGCTCACGAGCCCGTCGATGTCGGCAGTCGTCAGCCCGGCATCCTTGACGGCGGCGACGATGGCCTCGCAAGCCAGCTGCAGTTCGGTGCGTCCGGCATGACGGGAGAACTCGGTGTGACCGACTCCCGCGATCGCGGCGTTCAGCGGCTTCATGAGGCGGCCCGAAAGACCGGCACAGCCATGCCGTCCGATGTCGGCACGAAGCCGGCCGTCAACGCCATGCCGATCCTGATGTCGGCCGGGTCGACGCCGTCCAGTTCGGAGACCAGCCGGATCCCTTCCTCGAGATCGACCAGCGCGGCCGGTACGGGGTAGTCGAATGCCGGGTTCTGCGGATGGTGCAGAAGGGCATAGCTGTAGAGCGTGCCGCGCCCCGACAGGGTCGTCAGCTCGATCGCCAGTGAATGGCAGTGCGGACACATCGGCCTGGGGGGATGGCGCATGACACCGCACTCGCCGCAGCGCTGGGCGAGCAGCTTGCCCTCGGCGACACCTTCCCAGTAGAACGCGTTGTCATCAGTGAGGATCGGCGCCGGACGACGCACCGCAGGATTCGTTGGCACAGGCGTGGCTTGCACCGGTTAACCATAGTACCTAGTATGACTTCGGCGGAAGAGGCGCGACGAAAGGCACCCGATATGACCCGCTTGATCTCAGCCGATTCGCATGTCGCGGTCGGGCTCGACAAGATTCGCGAGCGTGTGCCCAGCCGCCTGCACGAGGCGTTTGACGACGCGATTGCCGAGCAGGCGCGCATCGACGAGGAGATGCGCGGGGGCCGCACGCTGTCCCTCGGCGACTTCGATCTCGACGCCTTCCGCGATCCCGGCTACCACGACCCGGTCGCCCGCCTAGCGGCCATGGACCGCGACGGTGTCGATGCCGAGGTGCTGTACTCCGAGGTCAGCGCCTTCCGCGCGTTCGGGCTGGTGAAGGGCGACTGGCGGCCGATCAGCCGGGCGTTCACCGACTATCTCAGCGAGTTCGCCGCCCACGACCCGAAGCGTCTGGTGCTCTCCTACCAGGTCCCGATCATCGACGTGGAGTACGCGGTCTCGGAGGTCGAACGCCTCGCCGCGCTCGGTGCCCGCGCGGTGCACCTGCCCAACTGGCCGAGTGAATTCGGCCTGCCGGACTATCACGACGAGCGCTACAACCCGCTGTGGGGCGTGCTGTCGGAGACCGGCATGTCGATCAGTCACCACCTCGGCAACCGTGCCTCGCTGTACGACGTCTTCCAGCGCGATCCCACCCCGCAGGCGGGCATTTTCACGTCGCTGCCGTCGTTGGCGCTTGCTGAGGTCGTCGCCTGGTGGATCCTCACCGGCACGCTGGAGCGCTTCCCGAAGCTGAAGATCGTCTTCGTCGAGCCCAGCCTGTACTGGATTCCCGGCTTCCTCGCCGGTCTCGACCGCAAGGCCGAGCGCGGCTACCGCTTCCCGGGTGTGCGCCTCGCGCCGAGCGAGTACTTCCACCGCAACATGGCCTGCACGTTCATGGACGATGAGGTCGGGCTCGGGCTGCGCCACCTCGTGGGGATCGAGAACATCCTGTGGTCCACGGACTTTCCGCATCCCGCGACCACCTGGCCGAACTCCCGGGAGATCGTCGACCGGCAGTTCGCGGGCATCCCGGATGATGAGCGTGAACTCATCACATGTGGCAATTCCGCCCGGATCTACGGGCTTTGATGCCCGTACGGCGTACCCAGACGACCGCGGCGGGCCTCGCCGCCACCGTCGTCGAGCCCGGTGGCTCGCGCAACGGGAAGGTGCTCTACTGCCTGCCTGGCGGCGGCATGTCGCGGCGCTACTTCGACCTCGATGCGCCCGGCTACAGCATGGCCGAACACCTTGCGCAGCAGGGGTTTGTGGTCGTCGCCATCGACCATCCGGGTGTCGGTGACAGCCCGCCGCCCGACGATCCGTGGACGCTCACGCCCAATGTGGTCGCCGACGCCGACGCTGCCGCCGTCTTTGAACTCGACCGCCGGCTCGGCGGGATCCCCATCGGCGTCGGGCATTCCATGGGCGGCATGCTGACCGTCACCGTGCAGGCGCGGCAGCGCCCGTACGCCGGGCTCGGCCTGCTCGGCTACGCCCACAGCGACCACTACGAGCTGACCGCGCTCGCCGGCTACCTGTCCGAGCAGGAGCGTGCCATCGTCGGCGATCAGGATGCGATCGCCGACCGCCTCGTCGATCTGGCAAAGGCCCGCTTCGGGATCCCGCGCCCGAAGGGCAGCACCGCGCGTTCGGACTTCCTGCTGGCCGGGATGCCCGTGCCGGAGGAGGCGCTGGCGGCGATGGACCGGTGCGCGTCGCACATGCTGGCGATCTGCGGGCTCGGCTCGATGCTCAAGTGCACGGCGCCAGACGTGAAGCTCATCGACATCCCGGTCTTCGTCGGCTACGGCGAACGCGACATCACCGGCAATGCCCGGGCGACCGGCGACGCGCTGGCCAGCTGTCCGGACATCTCGCTCTACGAGCTGCCGGGATCGGGCCACAACCACAACGTTGCCCCCAACCGCACGAACCTCTGGGACCGGCTCGCGGTCTGGGCTGGAACCGTGGTGAACAGCCGGCCCGGCTGAGACGGCCCTAGCCGAGCTCGATGCCCCGGCGCCCGGCTTCGGCCTGGATCGACGCTGCGACGCCTTCGATGAGGAGCCGGCGCTGCACGGTGTCGTCCGTCGTGTCGGCGATGTGCGCCGAGATGATGCCGCCCTGCAGGTAGCCGCGCAGGGTCAGGAACGCGTAACGCACCAGATCGGTCTCGCGGGCCGCCTCGCCGAGCGCACCCTCGAAAAGCGGCTGCCAGGCGCGGGTGAGTGCCTCGCCGTGGGCCGCAACGGCCCGCCGGGTCTCGGTCGACGTCTTCGGGTTGTGCGTGAGGTCCAGGATGATCTGCAGCTGCACGAGATGCTCGGGGGCGCCGTAGTGCTCGGCGAGCACGTCGAAGACGCGGGTGAGCCTGTCCTGCAAGGACTTTCCGCTGACGTCAGCGCTCGCCATGTGCGCTTCCATCGTCGCCCAGCGGTCGTTCAGCACCGCGAGCAGCAAGCCTTCACGCGTCCCGAACTGATGCTGGATGACGCCCCACGTGACTCCCGCCCGCCGGGCGATCTCATTCGAGCTCGCCTGGTAGTAGCCGAGCTGAAGGATGCACTCGGTCGCCGCATCGAGGACGCGCTTGGCCGTCAGCTCACCGTCGGTGCGGCGACGCCGGCTGACCGTCTCACTGGGCTCGAGCATCGTCGCTGAGCGTACTGAGGATCTGGCTCTACTCCACGGTGCGGGCGAGGATCCCGAGCGTCGCCCGCAGAGCGGTTTCGGGGATGACCGGGAAGATGCCCGCGCCGCGGTAGGGCTCGGAGATCTCGCTCCAGTCGTAGTACGTCGTGACGAGCGTGCCGATCTCGCTGGGTTCGAGGCGGTAGCCGTAGAGGTGCTTGATCGGCGGCTGGATGGCGCCGGAGATCGTCCACTCGATGAGCGCGTCCGGCTCGAACTTCGTGATGATGACGGTGACGTCGTACTTGCCCATGGGGTAGTCGTTCAGCGATTCGCGGTCCATGTGCACCACGAACTCATCGCCCACGGCGGTGACCCGATCACCCTCGGCGGACTGCAACATCCCCGAGCTGTCGATGGTGACGTGACCGCGTGGGTCGCTCACCACCGCGAACACCGCGGCCGGGCTGGCGGCGACCTGGCGGGCTACCTCAAAGCGCTCAGTCATTGGCACAGCTCATTCGAACACAACGACGCCGCGGATGTTCTTGCCATCGCGCATGTCCTGATACCCCTGGTTGAGCTCGTCCAGCGAATAGGTGCGGGTGACCATGCCGTCGAGATCGAGCTGGCCGCCGCGGTAGAGCCGGGCGAGCTGCGGGATGTCGAGGCGCGGGTTGGCCGAGCCGAAGATGGAGCCGATCAGCTGCTTCTCCCAGAGCGTCAGCTCGAAGAAGTTGGCCGTCACCTCCATCTCGGTCCAGGGGTGGATGTTCGTGATGACGACCTTGCCGCGCTTGGCGGCCAGGCTCAGCAGACCGGCGACCTCTGCGCCGTGGCCGACGCTCGTCGTGGAGATGACCTGGTTGCACATCCGGCCGGCGGTGGCCTCGCGGATGAGCTCGATCGCCTCGGCGACGCTCGCGGCGGTGTGCGTTGCCCCGAAGGCCTTCGCGCTGTCGCGCTTGAAGGCGACCGGGTCGATCGCGAAGATCTTCTCGGCGCCGGCGAGCCGCGCGCCCTGAACGGCGCTCGAGCCGAGGCCCCCGACCCCGACGACCGCGACGGCATCGCCGGGACCGACACCACCCGCGTACACCGCCGATCCCCAGCCGGTGGTGACCCCGCAGCCGAGCAGGCACGCCTTGTCGAGCGGGATGTCGGCATCGATCTTCACCGCCGATGCGACGTTCACGACCGTGTGCTCGGCGAACGTGCCTAGCAGGCACATGGTGTGGATGTCCTGGCCGTTGAGGTGGTGGCGGGCGGTGCCGTCGGAGATCTGGAACCCGCCGAGGTGGGCGCCGAGGTCACACAGGTTCTGCTGGCCGGCCGCGCAGGATGGGCAGCGCCCGCAGCTCGGCAGGAAGCTGAAGACGACGTGATCGCCCACGGCGAGCTCGGTGACGCCCGGGCCGACGGCCTCGACCCGGCCGGCGCCCTCATGGCCTCCGATGATCGGCAGGCCGGTCGGCATGTCTCCGGTGACGGAGTGCTCGTCGGAATGGCACAGGCCGGTCGCGGCGAGCTTGACGAGCACCTCGCCGGCCTTGGGCGGATCGAGTTCGATCGTCTCGATCTTCCAGGGGGTGTTGATCTCGTGAAGAACAGCGGCGCGAGTCTGCATACGCGAGGCTAACCCGAAGGTCAGGCCAGGCCGACGGCAGGTGCGGGGACGATTGGCGACTCTGCCAGCGAGTCGGCGAGGGCCAGCAGGCCGGCGCACGCGAGGCGGACGCCGCTCTCGATCTTGCGGTACGCGTCCTCGGGGGAGTCCCGTCCGGCGCGCCACATGATGATCGCGTTGAGCCAGACCGAGCCGATCACGAAGCTGATGTTCTCGAAGGCGTCCTGGTCGGGCTCAGGCCCGAGGAAGAGCCGCAGCACCGCATTCGTGCGGACCGACATGGCGTTCATCGCTTGGCTGGCATAGGGATCGCGCGAGCCGGCCACGTAGACCATCAGGTCGGCATAGCTCGGGTAGCGATGGAAGCCGCGCATCCCGCGGTGCATGAAGTCGACGACGCGATCGACCCGCTGGTCATCGCCGACGAACCGGGGCGGCTCGGCGAGCATCCGGTCCGTCAGCCGGGCATGCCACTCCACCAGGGCCGACGCGAGCAGATGCTCCTTGGAAGCGAAGTAGCGATAGGTGGTGCCGAGAGCGACGCCGGAGCGCTCCGCGACCAACTTCATCTGCACGTTGTCGATACCGCGCTCGAGCGCCAGCTGCATGACGGCAGCCAGCAGCGCATCGCGTCGCTGCAGCTGCCGGCCGGTCATGCTCTCGACCGGCTGGGGAGCAGCCATCACCCGAACCATCCCCGAAGCGTAACGAGATGCGGCCCGGGTCACCGGACGAACGCGCCACACGGCACACTCCGGGGCGTGGCTTTCTTCACGATGCGGTTCGACCTGCGCAACCCCGCTTTCTCCGGGGTCCCGATCGCCGAGCGTTACGCGGCAGCTCTGGACATGACCGAGTGGGCTGACCGTAACGGCTTCCTCATGGTCATCATCTCCGAGCACCACGGCTCGCCCGACGGCTACCTGCCGAGCGCGCTGCCCTTCGCTGCCGCCGTTGCTGCGCGGACCAAGAACCTGCGCATCCTCGTGGCAGCGCTCGTCTCCTCGTTCCACGACCCGTTGAAGGTCGCCGAGGACGCGGCGGTCATCGACGCGATCTCGGGCGGCCGGCTCGATCTGGTCGTCACGAACGGCTACGTGCAGAGCGAGTTCGACATGTTCGGGGTGCCGCTGAACAAGCGTGCGGCGCGCAGCACCGAGCTGCTCCAGACCCTGCAGCAGGCGTTCACGGGGGAGCCGTTCACCTACCGCGGCCGCACCGTGCAGGTGACACCGGCACCGGTGAACCCGGGCGGCCCGGCTCTCCAGCTCGGTGGCAGCTCCAAGCCCGCCGCCCAGCGTGCCGCCCGTTTGAACGCCGGATTCATGCCGTCGGGTGAGGAGATATGGGAGCACTACCGCGCCGAGGTCATCGAGCTCGGACGCGACGATCCCGGTCCCTATCTCGGGGGAGACACGTCCTTCTTCCACGTCACCGAGGACGTGGAACGCGGCTGGGAGCAGATCGGGCCGTACGCGCTGCACGAGGCGAACGCGTACGGGAAGTGGATGGTCGAGGCGGGCATCGGCGCCGAGGGGGGCTACCGACCGTTCGAGAACCTCGAAGAGCTCAAGGCCACCGGCCAGTACCGGGTCATCACCCCGCAGGAAATGATCGACGAGCTGAACGCGGGCGGCCCGTTCGCCGCCGCGTTGTTGCACCCGATGATGGGTGGCATTCCGCCGGCAGTCGCCTGGGAGAGCCTGGAACTCATCGAAAACGTGGTGATTCCTGCCGTCAACGGCAAATGAGAACGGCATACTCGTTTTCAGCCCCCCGTTTCGCCAGACCTTGAGACCTTGAGGTGCCCATGAGCGCAGAGCTGCGCGGTTTCGACGCCGACAACCACTACTACGAGGCCCTCGACGCCTTCACCAGGCACGTCGAGCCCGCCTTCGCCAAGCGCTGTATGCAGTGGGCGACGATCGACGGGAAGACCCGACTGCTCGTCGGCGGGAAGATCAGCCGCTTCCTGGCCAACCCGACCTTCCACCAGCTCTCGGCCCCCGGCAGCCTGGAGGACTACTTCCGCGGCAAGAACGAGTCGGGCGCGAGCGTCGTCGAGCTCTTCGGCGAGCTCGAGCCGTGCCGCGCGGAGTACCGCGACCGCGACGCCCGCCTGCGCGTGATGGATGAGCAGCGCCTCGACGGCGCGTTCTTCTTTCCGACGCTCGGGGTCGGCATGGAGCAGTCGCTGAAGAACGACCTGCCGGCGGCGGCGGCCGCGTTCCGCGCCTTCAACCGCTGGATGGACGAGGACTGGGGCTTCCACTACAAGGAGCGCATCTTCGCCGCGCCCTACCTCTCGCTCAGCGACCCCGCCAACGCCGTCAGCGAGCTGCAGTGGGCCGTCGGGCGGGGCGCCCGCGTCGTCGTCATGCAGGCGGGCCCCGTGCGCACTGCGGTCGGCTTCCGCTCGCCAGCCGACCCGATGTTCGAGCCGTTCTGGGCCGCGCTGGAGGAGTCGGGCATCACGCTCGCCTACCACTCCGGCGACACCGCCTACAGCGAGATCTTGCCGATGTGGGGCGAGGATGCGCAGCTCAACGCCCATGGCAGCACGACGATGCGGGCGCTCACCTCGGCCGTCCCGATCGCTGACACGCTGGCCGCGCTCATCGCTGACGGCGTCTTCACCCGCCACCCGGCCCTTCGCGTCGCGACGATCGAGAGCGGCTCGCAGTGGGTCGCGCAGCTGTTCAAGACGCTGGGCAAGCACGCCGGCCAGGCGCCCGGCCGCTACCCCGAGCACCCGCACGACGTCTTCCGTCGCAACGTCTGGGTCGCGCCCTTCTACGAGGACGACCTCGCGAGCTTGAAGGACCAGATCGGCGTCGACCGCATCATGCTGGGCTCCGACTGGCCGCACACCGAGGGGCTGGCCGAACCGCTGGCCTTCGTCAAGGATCTCGAGCGGGACGGCTACACGGAGGCCGAGCAGCAGCTGGTGCTCCGCGACAACGCGGCGGCCCTGGTTCAGCCCGTTTAGGGCGGCAGCGCGGCGGCGCATACCCAATCGCGGTGGCTCCCGCCCGAGCTATATACATTATGGGCTTCGGTAGCCGCAGCGAAGGGGTCGACGCCGCATGCTCGAATTCAACCCTTACGACTACGAGACGTTTCGCGACCCGTATCCGACCTATCGACGCTTGCGCGATGAGATGCCGGTGTACCACAACGAGGCGCTGAACTTCTGGTCGCTGTCGCGCTTCGCTGACGTCCTGGCGGCGCACAACGACTGGGAACGTTTCTCCAGCACCGGCGGGGTGACGATCGAGGGCACGGAGAAGGACAGCCCGTTCCTGATCGTCAAGGATCCGCCCGAGCACCGCTGGCACCGCAAGATCATCGGCAAGGTCTTCACTCCCCGCCGGATCATGGAGCTCGAGCCCTACATCCGCTTGCGCTGCGGTGAGCTGCTGGACCCGTTCATCGGTCAGGACGAGTTCGACGTCGCCGAAGCTTTCGCGGTACAGCTGCCGCTCGATGTCATCAGCGAGCTCCTGAACATCCCCCATGAATTGCGCAACGAGATCCACGTGCAGTCCGACCGGGTCTCGCAGCGCGGCGACACCGTGGATCTAGACGAGGTCATCGGCGGCAGCGCGAGCCTCTTCGAGCTCTACCTCGGCTTGATCCAGGAGCGCCGGACCAATCCGCGGGACGACATCATCAACATCCTGCTCGACACCGAGGTCATCGACGACGAGGACGGCACCACCACCCGGCGCATGTCCGACGACGAGGCCGCCTTCCGGTTCCTCGAGCTCGGTTTCGCCGGGCACGAGACGGTCGCCAAGGGCATCCCCAACGGTGCCATCGCGTTCACGAACTTCCCGGATGAGAAGGCCCGCCTCGCCGCCGATCCGCGGCTGTCACCGGCCGCCGCCGAGGAGATCCTGCGCTACGACCCGCCCTCGCAGCTGCAGGGCCGCACCACGATGACCGACGTGACGCTGCACGGCGTCACCATCCCGGCCGGCGAAAAGGTCATGCTCATCACCGGTTCCGCGACTCGTGACGAGCGCGCCTACCCCGAGCCCGATCGCTTCGATCTCGCCCGCGAGGCCGATCCGTCAACGATGTTCTTCGGCTACGGCATCCACCGCTGTATCGGCGCCCACCTCGCCCGCCTCGAAATCCGCATCGCGTTCGAGGAGATTCTGGCGCGCTGGCCGAACTTCGCGGTCGACGAGTCGCGCGCGGTGCGCCATGTGACGAGCAACGTCCGCGGCGTGCAAGGGCTCCCTTTGCTGACGGCAGGGGCCGCCTGATGGCGCGTGCCCCGCGGGCGGCGTCGGTCGTGACGACGCTGCCTGTCGCCGATGTCGACACGGCCAGCCGGGGCCATCGGCGCAGCAGCGGCGACCTCGTCGCCGAGCACATCCGCCGGCTCATCTTCGAGGGCCAGCTGCAGCAGGGCGATCACCTCCGCCAGGACGAGATCGCCGCCGAGCTCGGGGTCAGCCGGATCCCGGTGCGCGAGGCCGTCATCGCGCTCGATCGCGAGGGCTGGCTGATGATCGAGCCGCATCGCGGGGCGTTCGTGCACGGCCTGGACGAGGATGCGGTCCACGACCACTACGACGTCTTCGGGCTCATCTTCGGGCTGACGGCACAGCGCGCCACCGAGCGCGCGAGCGACGAGGCCATTGCCGATCTGGGAGCCGCCCACCGGTCGCTGAAGCAGGCGCCCGATGCGCAGACCTTCGCCCTGGCCAACAACGACTACCTGCGCCAGCTTTTTGCCATGGCCGCCTCGCCGCGGCTGGCATCGCTCTCGCGGCTGCTGCGCAACATCGTGCCCGGCAACTTCTTCGAAGCCGTGCCCGGCGCGATGGCCCATCAGAAGCGCGGCATCGCCGCCATCACCAAAGCCGTACGCGCCCGCAACGGTGACCTCGCCGAGCGCGAATGCCGCACGATGATGGCCCGCCAGGGCGACGCCGTCGTCGCGCTGCTCGCCACTCGCCACCTCGTGCGACCGTCGGCATGACGGCCAAGCCCCCCGCCGCCATCACCGACGAGGCTGTCGCGATCCTGCGCTCGCGCATCGGGATTCCCGAGCCGCATCCGCAGCCGCCGCACTATCGCCGCCCGGGCATCGACGCCTTCCGCAACACCGCGATCGCCTACGGCGATGACAACCCGCTGTGGTGCGAGCCCGACTATGCGGCGAAGAGCCGCTGGGAGGGGCCGATCGCCTCGCCGGTGCTCGTCGGCGGCGACACCCTCATCGGCGAGGACGAGGTCTCGCGGGTGCCCGAGGAGCACCGCGAGCTGATGAAGGGCGATCCGCTGCGAGGGGTGCACGCGTTCTACGCGGCGAGCTCCCGCGAGTGGTGGGCGCCGCTGCGCCCGGAGCAGCGGATCTGGCGGCGCAACGCCCTCGTCGGGATCCACGACAAGGCCAGCGAGTTCGCCCAGCGCGCCATCCATGAATGGACCGGTCAGGTCTTCGCGACCGATGACGGCACGCTCCTGTCGGGCCAGTACCGGATGATGGCCCGCACCGAACGCGGAAAAGCCCGTGAACGCGGCAAGTACGCGAAGGTCGAGCCGCAGAGCTACACCGACGAGCAGATCGCCGAGATCGAGGCGCAGTACGCGAGCGAGGGCCCGCGGGGCGGCGAGCCGCGCTGGTTTGAAGACATCAACGAGGGCGATCTCGTCGGCCCGATCGTCAAGGGCCCGCTTCAGGTCACCGACATGATCTGCTGGCACGTCGGCATGGGCATGGGCTTGTACGGCATCAAGCCGCTGCGTCTTGGCGCCCGGGTGCGGGCCCGCATCCCGCGCTTCTACCACCGCGATGACTACAACGTCCCGGACGTGATGCAGCGCGTGCACTGGGACCCCGAATTCGCCCGCCGGGCCGGGCAGCCGACGACCTATGACTACGGACGGATGCGCGAGACCTGGCTCATCCACGCCTGCACCGACTGGATGGGCGACGACGCCTGGCTCTGGAAGCTGGACTGCGAGTTCCGCGCGTTCAACTACGTCGGCGACACCCAGTGGATCCGCGGTGAGGTGACGCGCAAGTACCGCGCCGAGGGTGACCGGCCGGCCGTGGACATCGACCTCAGCGCGACCAACCAGCGCGGGGTCGTCACCACGCCGGGCCACGCGACGATCCTGCTGCCCAGCCGCGAGCACGGGCCGGTGCGGCTGCCCGATCCGCCGGGTGGTCACGGCTCGAGCCTCAGTGGGGCGCTGGACGCCATCATCGAGAGGTTCAAGGACAAGTGAGCGCGGTAAGCACAGTGAGCGTGTACGAATCGCGCCCCGGGTTGAACATCGCCCTCGAGGACGGCGTGCTCAGGCTGACGCTCGCCCGGCCCGAGAAGCGCAACGCGCTCGACGACGTGATGATGAGCGGCCTCATCGAGGCGCTCGATGTCGCCGGCCGCGACGAGGCGGTCCGCGTCATTGCGCTCTCTGCGGAGGGCGAGCACTTCTGCAGCGGCGCCGATGTGGTGGCGCGCAACGCGCGCGGAACGGACGAGAAGCGGCCGCGAGCGGGGAGCATCCAGCGCCGGCTGCCTTCGCAGGCGCACCGGCTCATCCCGCTCCTGACGAGCGTGCAGACCCCGGTGGTGTGTGCCGTGCAGGGTTGGGTAGCGGGCATCGGGCTGGCGATGGCGCTGGCGTCCGACGTGACGATCGCCGCCGAGGATGCGCGCTTCTGGGCGCCCTTCTGCGAGCGTGGTTTCACGCCCGACAGTGGCGTCTCGTGGATGCTGCCGCGGCGGATCGGCGAAGTGCGGGCGCGGCAAATGCTCTTGCTGGGCAGGGTTTTGAGTGGGGTCGAGGCGGCCGAGTGGCAGCTGATCGATCACGCCGTCCCGCTCGAGGAGCTGGCGATGTCGGCGGCGAACATGGTGGACCGTTTCGCCCAGTCGGCGACGGTAGCCGTCGGCCTCGCCAAGTGGCTGATGGCGTCCGGGAAGTCGGCGACGCTGGAGGAGGCGTTGCGCAACGAGGCGTTCGCCATGGAACTCTCCTCGCGCAGCGAGGACTTCCGCGAGGGGATGGCCGCTTTCACCGGCAAGCGTGCTGCCCGATTCGAGGGACGCTGACGTGACCACGAGCGCATCGCGGCTTGCGATCGGCGCCGAGACACCGCGCGAGGAACTCGTCGCGGCCGTCAAAGCGTGGATCGACGAATACGTTCCCGCCGCCTGGCGCGAGGCAGCTGCGGGCGGTACCCGGGCGATCCGCGCGGTGCGCACGCGCGCCGACTACGAGGCCTGGTATCCGGTCTTCGGGCGCTCGGGCATGGTCGCCCCGACGTGGCCGGTGGAGTACGAGGGGCTCGACCTCCCGCCTGCCTCGGCCCGGTTGGTCGAAGCCGAGTTGCGGCCCTACAACCTGGGACGGCTGAACCCCCTCGGCATCCACAACGCGGCACCCGCACTCTTCGCCCATGGCACGCAAGAGCAGCGGCTGCGCTTCCTGCCGCCGATCGTGCGGGCCGAGGAGATCTGGTGCCAGCTCTTCAGCGAGCCCGGTGCCGGTTCTGACCTCGCCTCACTGTCGACGCGGGCCGTCCTCGACGGCGACGAGTGGGTGGTCACCGGTCAAAAGGTCTGGACCACATGGGGTTTTGCGGCGGACTTCGCGGTGCTGCTCGCGCGTACCGACGCCGACGTGCCCAAGCGGGGCGGGGTCACGTACTTCCTCATCGACATGCACCAGCCCGGGGTCCACGTCCGGCCGCTGCGCCACATCACCGGCGAGGTCGACTTCTGCGAGGTCTTTCTCGACGGCGCGCGCATCCCTGATACACAACGCGTGGGCGGGGTCAACGACGGTTGGCGGATCGCCGGTGCGACGCTGTCGGGCGAGCGCCAAATGGTCTCGGGTTCGGGCTCGGGCGGGGTCGACCGTATCGGCGGCGGGGGCATCGCAAGCCTCATCGCACTCGCCCGCCGCATCAGTGATTGCGGGCGCCCCGGCGGCTGGGACGACCCGGTCGTGCGGCAGGAGCTGATGGCGCTCTATTGCGAGGATTCCATCCGCGGCTGGACGAATTCGCGGGTACGGGCCCAGCTGCGCGCGGGCCGCGCGCCGGGAGCCGAAAGCTCGGTGGGCAAGGTGGCGTCCGGCTCGCTGAACCAGCGCACCCAGATGCTGGCGACCGATCTGCTCGGGGCGTACGCGACCGGCTGGGTGGCCGAGGAGGAGACCGAGTACCCCGATGCCTTGCCCTACGAGGTGAAGGGCATGCTGCGCAGCCGGGCCAACACCATCGAGGGCGGCACCACCGAGGTCAACAAGAACATCTTGGCCGAGCGGGTGCTCGGGCTGCCGCGCGAGCCCGACCCGTGGCACGGCAGGCCCTGGCGCGAAGTTCCCCGTAACTGATGACGATTCGGGCCGCGTACCAGACCCTGGCCGTGTCGCGTTCGGGACCGGTGGGCTGGCTGGTCTTCAACCGCCCGGCTGCCGCAAACGCGATGGACGCGACAATGCTCGCCGAGCTCGAGACGGCGTGGCTCGAGCTGGACGCCGATCCCGACGTGCGGGTCATCGTCAACACCGGCGAAGGGCGGGCGTTTCAGACCGGGCTCGACGTCGTCCAGCTCGCTCGCCAGCCTGAAGCGCTGCGCGAGCAGTCGCGCCGCACGAAGCGCGCCGAGCTGAAACTGACCGCCTGGCACAACGCCGTCAGCAAGCCCGTCATCGCCGCCGTCAACGGTGTGTGCGCCGGGGGAGGGCTGCACTTCATCGCCGACGCCGACATCGTGATCGCCGCCTCCGACGCGAGCTTTCTGGACCCGCACGTCTCGGTCGGCCAGGTGAGCGCGTACGAGACGATCGGGCTGGCCCGCAAGGTCGCTTTCGAGAGCGTCCTGCGGATGGCACTTGTGGGCAGCCGCGAGCGAATGTCGGCGCAGCGGGCGTATGACATCGGGTTGATCTCCCAGGTGATCGATCCACCGGAGGGTCTGCGCGAGCAGGCGCAAGCGCTGGCCGAACTCGTGGCCGATCACGAGCCGGGCGAATTGGCGCGCCGCAAACGCGCCCTGTGGGACGCGCTGGAGCGGGGTTTGAGCGCCTCGTACGAGAAGGCGGCGATGAGAGGGATGACTGTGACAAGAGAAACTGACCAGCGATGAGCGACGGATACGGCACTTACGAGACGCTGAAGCTGGAGCGCCAGGGCGGCGTCGGTTGGCTCATCAACAACCGCCCCGAGGCGTTGAACGCGATGAACGCGATGATGCGTGACGAGTTCGCCCAGGCCTGGATCGAGCTCGACCGCGATCCGGCGGTAAGAGTCATCGTGCACACCGGCGAGGGACGGGCCTTTCAGACCGGGGTCGACGTCGCGGAGCTGGCCAGCGACGGGATCGGGATGGAGCGCTACCGGGAATCGGCGTCGACATTCGATCTGCACTTCACGTCCTGGCACCAGCGGGTCGCCAAGCCGGTCATCACGGCGGTGAACGGGCTGTGCGCCGGCGGCGCCTTCCACTGGGTTGCCGATGCCGACATCGTGATCGCCGCCTCCGATGCGCAGTTCTTCGACCCGCACGTCTCGGTCGGGCAGGTGGTCGCGATGGAAGCGATCGGGCTCATGCGCAAGATGCCCTTCGAGGCCGTCATGCGGATGGCGCTCGTCGGTCGCCACGAGCGGATGTCGGCGGAGCGGGCGTACCAGCTCGGGATGATCTCGCAGGTCGTGGACCCGCCGGAGAATTTGCGCGCCGAAGCGCAGACTCTCGCGGAGAAGATCGCCCTCAACTCACCGGCGGCGATGCTCGCCTCCAAGCGCGCGCTCTGGGGCGCGCTGGAGATGGGCCTCACCGACGCGTGCCGCGAAGGCGCGCAGGACCTGGTCTCCATGTGGGGCCACCCCGATCAGGAGGAGGGGCCGCAGGCGTTCGCCGCCAAGCGCCGGGCCGAGTGGCTGCCGCTCGATGCGGAGAAGACCGCCGGCACCGGACCGGGCCCGCGCTGATGGCCAGCCTGCTCGATCTGCTCGAGGAACGTCCCGGCGACGCGGAGACGACCGCCGTGTACGCGGGGGACCGCGAGGTGTCGCGGGCCGCGCTTCGAGCGACGGCGCAGGACCTGGCAGACACGCTGACTGCCGCCGGCGTGAAGCCGGGTCAGCCGGTAGCCGTCATGCTCGAGAACGGCCCCGAGGTCGTCGCGGCCATGTTCGGGGTCTGGTACGCGGGCGCG
The DNA here is from genome assembly GCA_036267695.1 of Frankiaceae bacterium. Classification (GTDB taxonomy): domain Bacteria; phylum Actinomycetota; class Actinomycetes; order Frankiales; family Frankiaceae; genus DATAZK01. The sequence goes on along the minus strand of DATAVO010000192.1, from coordinate 3,507 downwards.
GTGTACGTGCCGATCAACCCGCGGGTGACGGCGTCCGAGCTCGCGCACTACCTCTCGGCCACGCGTCCGGCTCTGCTCATCGCGCGGTCCGCGCCTGCTGACGTGGCGGTGCCGACGGTCGTGGCGGGCGAGCTCTCGTGGGCCGCGCCTTCCGAACCGGCGGCGGACGTGCCGGCGCATGAGGGCGACATCGCGCTGGTGCAGTGGACGTCGGGCACGACCGGGCGTCCGAAGCCGGTCCTGCTGCGCCACAGTGGTTTTCTCAAGCTGCTGGAGCCGGTCCTGAAGAAGTTGCTCGGTGCCGGCAGCGACACGATCGCCGAGCGCAAGGCCCCGATGCCCAACCTCATCCCGACCTCGATGGCCTTGTCGGCCGGGATCTACAACGTGCTCTTCGCCTTCCGCGTCGGGGCCGCGGCGATCCTCATGGAACGCTTCGACCCGATCGTCTTCGCCGCGCTCGTGCCGCGCTTCCAGTTGCGCTCGACCGTGCTGCCGCCGGCCGCGATGACGATGCTTGTCGATACGCCGGAGGTGACGACGCTGGTCCCGCTGAAGTACGTGCGCAGCATCAGCGCCCCGCTGTCGCCTTTGCAGGCACGGCGCTTCCGCGACAAGTTCGGCGTCACGGTGCTGAACTGCTACGGCCAGACCGAGATCGGCGGCGAGATCGTCGGCTGGAACGCGGCCGATTCGCGCGCGTACGGCGAGGAGAAGCTCGGCTCGATCGGCCGCCCGCACGAGGGCGTCGAGGTGCGCATCGAGGACGGGACGGGGGAGTTGCACGTGCGCACTCCCGCGACCGCTGCGGGCTATGCCGATGGCGGGCCGCTCGGCGACCGGCTGTTGCCCGATGGCTGGTTTCGGACCGGTGACGTCGCCCGTATTGACCCGGAAGGCTTCCTCTGGATCGAGGGCCGGGTCTCCGACATGATCAACCGCGGTGGGCTGAAGGTCTTCCCCGGCGAGGTGGAGGAGGTGCTGCGGCTCGACCCGGCTGTCGCTGACGTCGCTGTCGTGGCGGCGCCGGACGAGCGGCTCGGCGAGGTGCCGTGGGCGTTCGTGGTACCCGCTGGATCAGGTGATCTCGATGGTGACGCGCTCGCGGCGGCAGCGCGAGAACGCCTGGCACCGTTCAAGATTCCGGTGCGTTTCCTCTCGGTGGCCGAGCTCCCGCGTAACGAAGCCGGCAAGGTGCTGCACCGCGCATTGCTCGCGCTGGCCGACCACCAGTCCCCAAGATCAACGCTGCCATGATCTTGCTGTAGGGCCGCTCAAACGCCGGAAACTATGATCATGGCAGCGTTGATCATGTGGCGAGGCGGGTGAGCCTGACCGACCGGCTATTCGCTCGCCATCGCGCGCAACTCGAACTTCAGCACCTTGCCGGTCGCGTTCAGCGGTAGCGCGTCGACAACGCGCACCGCCCGCGGCACCTTGTAATTGGCCATGCGCTCGCGGCACCAGCCGACGAACGCATCTTGATCCAGCGATTGGCCCGGGCGCAGCACCACGAACGCGACGCCGACCTCGCCCATCCGGTCATCCGGCACTCCGACGACGGCCGCCTGCGCGATGGCCGGATGGCCGAGGATGACGCTCTCGATCTCGACGGGATAGGCGTTGAAGCCGCCGACGATGAACATGTCCTTGATGCGGTCGGTGATGCGCAGGTTGCCGACCTCGTCCAGGACGCCGACGTCGCCGGTGTGCAACCAGCCGTCGGCATCGATGGTCGCCGCGGTCGCGGCCGGGTCGCCGAAGTAACCCTTCATCACCTGATAGCCGCGCACCAGGACCTCGCCGGGTTCGCCGGCGGGGAGCTTCTCGCCGTCGGCCGAGACGACACGGATCTCGCCGCCAGGGATAGCGCGCCCGCACGTCGTCGCAATGATGACGGGATCGTCGTCGTGGCGGCACATCGTCGCCGTACCAGTGGTTTCCGTGAGGCCGTATCCGGTCACGACCGAGGCGAACTTCAGCTCGGTACGCAGCCGCTCGACGAGCTCGACAGGGACGGCTGCGGCACCTGTGACGGCCAGCCGCAAGGAGCTGGTGTCGTAGTCCGCGAGGTCGGCCGTGAGCAGCGTCTGGAAGATGGCTGGCGGCCCGGGGAGCATCGTGATGCGCTCCTTGGCGACGCGGGCCATGACCGAGGGCGCGTCGAACACCGGGTGCGGCACGATGACCGAGCCGGTCAGGAAGCAGGCCAGCACACCGGATTTCAGCCCTGCGGTGTGAAAGAAGGGGTACGCGATCAGGTAGCGGTCGCCGGCGCGCAGACCTACGACCTCCGACCAGCTGGTGTAGGTACGCGTGCTGGCGCCGTGGGTGAGCATGGCGCCCTTGGGCTTTCCGGTAGTGCCCGACGTGAAGACGATGTCCGAGAGGTCGTCCGGCCCCAGCGCATCCGAGCGGGTCTGCACCGCGGCGGCCGACAGCGCGTCCGAGCGCAGCAGGAAGGCGGCGAAGCTCAGCGCGTCGCTGCGATTCGGCCCGGCGAGCACGACGATTTCCTCCAGCCCATCGACCTTTTCGTGCTTGAGCGCCTCCACGTAATCGGTGCCGAGGAAATCGGTGACGGTGAACAGGTAGCGCGCCTTGGACGTGTTGAGGACGTGGGCGGCCTCGGCGGCCTTGAAGCGGCTGTTGATCGGAACGAGGACGCCGCCCGCCGCGTAGAGCCCGAATGCCGCAACGATCCAGCGCGCACTGTTGGGCGCCCAGATCGCGGCGCGGTCACCCGCCTGCAGTCCCGACGCGATGAAGGCCCGCGCTGCCTCGCCGATGTGCTCGGCGAGCTCGGCGAAAGTGAAGCGGATGTCGCCGTCGACGAGGGCTTCCGCGTGAGGCCACAACTGCGCGGCCCGGGCCACGGCGGCCGGGATCGTCGGTGGGATGTCGCCCGGGAAATCCGTCGGGGAAGTCATCCGAGCATCCTTTCGGTGACGCTTGCCTCGGTTTCGCCTGCCGGTCCGCTGCAGCCGCGGCCAATGGTAGACAATATGAAGAACTTGATCGTTCTTCTCACACGCTGCGTTTGTGAAAGTAGGTCGTACGGATGGGTCTGCTCGACGGCAAGGTCGCCCTCGTCACGGGAGCGGGGCACGGCATCGGCCGCGGCCACGCGCTGGAGCTGGCCCGCCAGGGCGCCAAGGTGGTGGTCAACGACCTCGGCGGTTCCGTCCGCGGTGAAGGCGCCGGGCGCGCGGCCGACGATACCGTCGCGCTGATCGAGAAGGCCGGCGGCACGGCCGTCAGCAATTACGCGGATGTCTCCAACCACCAGCAGGCAGGCGAGCTCGTCCAGCAGGCCGTCGATGCTTTCGGCAAGCTCGACATCGTCATCAACAACGCCGGCATCGTGCGCGACGCGGCAATCTGGAACATGCCTGAGGGTGACTTCGACGCCGTCATGGGCGTGCACGTGAAGGGCACCTGGAACGTCTCGCATCACGCCGCGAAGTACTGGCGCGCCCAGGCCAAGGAAGGTAAGACCCTCACCGG
>DATAVO010000191.1:0-48240 GCA_036267695.1 Frankiaceae bacterium | reverse complement strand
CAGCCCCAGGCTCGGCGCCGAGAAGACGTCGTACGCGATCGCCTGCGGCCAGGTGACGACGTTGGTCACCATCGAGCGCACGAGCAGCTTCGCGATGAGGGGCAGGGGCTCGCCGCGCAGCGCACCGGACAGTTGCACGCGTGGGCTCTGCGGAGCGTGACGTCTGGCCCAGCCAAGCATCCGCGGATCAAAAGACATCAGCGCGTGGGTGACGCCGAAGCGGCGCAGGGCCTCGACGACGGGCGGGCCGACGGCGCCGGCCGACGGACCGGTCTTGAGCTCGACGAGGATGGGTGTGCGGCCGGCGACGAGCCGCGTCACCGCTTCCATCGTCGGGATGCTCTCGTCGGTACCGAGCAGCCTCAGCTGCTGGAGGTCCTCCAGCGACGTCGAGGCGACGTCCAGATTCACGCTGGTCAGCCGGGCGGTGTTGGCGTCGTGGATGACGACGGGGACGCCGTCGCCGGTCAGCACCACGTCGAGCTCGATCGCGTAGCCCTGGGCGCATGCCTGCTCGAACGCGCCCAGGCTGTTCTCGGGATGCATCTGATCGTGCAGCCCGCGATGAGCCACCGGCAGGTCCGCCAGCCAGTGGCGCCGTGCCGAAGAACGGCGCAGTGCCAGGACCACCGGCTTTCTTGGTGACGAGCGAACCCAGTCCCCCCATCATCCGACGGCGCCTCGGCGGCCATTCAACCTCACAATCCTGCCCGCGTGTCAAGAAGTTCTTGACCGGCGAACAAGAAGTCTCTAAATTTCCGCCCTGTGACCGCGGCCACAGGAAGGAGGGACGTGACAGAGCACAGTGCGACGAACCCGGCAGCTGCCGGCGGTTTCGCGATCGGCATGGCTGAGCTCCTGCTGGAGCGGGCGCATGACGAGCGCACCGCACTGCTGTTCGGTGATCAGCGCTGGAGCTGGCGGGAGTTCGTCCAGGCCGCCGCCGTACGCGCGTCTCTCGCCCTCGAGCAGCGCTCCGCCGGGCCGTTTCACATCGGCCTGCTCATGGAGAATGCGCCGGAGTACCTCTTCTGGCTCGCCGGTGCCGCGCTGTCCGGTGCGACGGTCGTCGGCATCAACCCGACGCGTCGCGGCGCGGAGTTGGCCGGCGATATCGCCCATGCCGACTGCCAGCTCTACGTGACCGACTCGGCCGGTGCCGCCACCTTGTCAGAGCTTTCCGCAGACCTGGCCGCCACGCGGATCCACGTTGTCGGCAGCCAGGCGTATGCGGCGGTGCTTGCGGCCCACGCATCAGCGACTCCTCCCCCTCCTCCCGACCCGGCGGCACTGGTCATGCTGCTGTTCACATCCGGTTCGACGAGCGCGCCGAAGCTGGTGAAGTGCTCGACCGGACGGCTTGCGTATCTCGGTGCACGTGCAGCACAGCGGTATGAGTTCAGCCGTGACGACGTCTGCTACTGCGCTATGCCCCTCTTCCACGGCAACGCCACGATGGGGGTCTGGGCTCCCGCCGTGACGGTGGGAGCGGCCATGGCCCTTGCGCCGCGTTTCTCGGCGCGGGCGTTCTTGCCGGACATCCAGCGTTACGAGGCGACGTTCTTCAACTACGTCGGCAAGTCGCTGAGCTACATCCTGGCGACCCCGGAACGACCGCAGGAGCGTGAGAACAGCCTGCGTCTGGGCTATGGGACGGAGGCGTCATGGAAGGACATCGAGACCTTCACGCGCCGTTTCGGCTGCCCGCTCGTCGAGGGCTTCGGCATGAGCGAGGGCGGCGGCCTGCAGATTCGCTGGAGCCCGGACGGCCCGCGTGACTCGATCGGCAAGCCGGCCTTCCCGAGCATCCGCATTGTCGATCCGGCGACGAATGCGCCGTGCCCACCGGCCATTTTCGACGCCGACGGCCATTTCACGAATGCGGACGAAGCCATCGGTGAGATGGTCAACACCGAAGGGCTCTCGCTCTTCGAGGGCTACTACCGCAACCCTGAAGCCGAGGCGGAACGCACGCGTGGCGGCTGGTTCTGGTCGGGCGATCTCGCCTACCGGGACTCCGGAGGCTGGTATTTCTTCGCCGGCCGCGCCAGTGACCGGCTGCGCGTCGACAGCGAGAACTTCGCTGCGGCACCCGTCGAACGCATTCTCTTCCGCCACCCGTTCGTGCGCGGTGCGGCTGTGTACGCGACCCCTGACCCCGACGGCGGCGATGCGGTCATGGCCGCTCTCGAGCTGACCGACGGCAGCCGCTTCGACCCCTCCGACTTCGAAGCGTTTCTCGCCGGGCAAAACGACCTCGGTTCGAAGTGGATGCCGCGCTTCATCCGGATCGTCGATCAGATCCCGCTCACCGGCAGCAACAAGGTGCGTAAGGCGCCGCTGCGCCAGGAGCGCTGGTCCACGACGGATCCGATCTGGTGGCGCCCCGACGCCCGCGCGAACGGCTGGATGCCGATGACCGATGCCGACAAATCCACCTACGACGCCCGCTTCGTCGCCCGCGGCCGTGAAGCCGCGCTGCGCTGACGGAACCCATCACTGACGACCCGATCACTGAAGAAGCGAGAGGACCCTTCGTGCAACTGGATGAATCACCGGCGATCACCGCCCTGCGCACCGAGCTGCGGGCCTACTTCGCCGACGTGATGAATCCTGCGACGGCGCAGGCGCTGGATGATCCGACAACCTCCGCGGCCACCATCCGAAGCGTCGTGCGCCGCATGGGCAAGGACGGTTGGCTCGGCATCGGCTGGCCGCGCGAGTTCGGCGGTCAGGGGCGTGGACCGATCGAGCAGCTGGTCTTCTACGAGGAGGTGCAGCGCGCCGGCGCCCCGTATCCCCTCGTCACACTCAACACCGTCGGGCCGACGCTCATGGCACACGGCACCGCCGAGCAGCAAACTGCTTACCTGCCAGGCATTCTCGCCGGCGAGATCCATTTCGCGATCGGCTATACCGAGCCCTCGGCCGGCACCGACCTTGCCTCGCTGCGCACCCGTGCGGTACGCGACGGCGATCACTACGTCGTCACCGGCAACAAGGTCTTCACCTCCGGCGGCGACCTTGCCGACTTCGTCTGGCTGGCGTGCCGGACCGATCCGGACGCGCCGCGCCACCGCGGGATCTCGATTCTCATCGTCGACACCACATCGGCCGGCTTCTCCTGGTCGCCGATCAACACCGTCGGCAGCCAGCTGACGACCGCCACCTACTACGACGGCGTCGAAGTGCCCACGACGAATCTGGTCGGCGAGGAGAACCGCGGCTGGCAGCTGATCACAGCCCAGCTCAACCACGAACGCGTCGCTCTCGGCGCCGGAAGTGCTGCCGCGCATGCGATGTATGACGCGACGCTCGAGTGGGCAGCTGCCACGCCGGGCGATGACGGCAGGCCCGTGCTGGAACAGCCTTGGGTCCAATCAGAGCTCGCCAGCGTCTATGCCCGGCTGTGCGCGCTGCAGCTGCTCAACCATCGCATGGCCGCCGCGATGGAGACGGGTCAGCCGGGGCCGGCGGAATCCTCGACGGTGAAGGTGCTCACCAGCGAGTCGGCGATCGCGATCTACCAGACGCTGCTCGGCGTGCTCGGCTCGACCGGTCACCTGGCTGCCGGCTCCCCCGGCGCCCTCGTCGGCGGCCGGCTGGAACGGCTGGCCCGCCACGCGCAGATCAACACGTTCGGCGGCGGGGTCAACGAGATCCAGCGCGAGCTGATCGCCGTCTCCGCTCTCGGCCTGGCGCGCAGCAGCCGATGAACTTCGAGCTTGACGAGACGCAGGCCGCGATGGCGGGCCTGGCCCGCGACGTCGCTTCCGGACATGGCGGGCACGAGCGCGCCCGGGACGTGGAAAGAGCCAACGGCATCGACCGTCCGGCGTGGTCGGCGCTCGGAATCACCGGCCTGCTGGCGGCCGTCCTGTCCGGCGACGGCGGGGTCGTCGGGGCCTGCGAGCTCGCCGACGCGCTCGGCCGTGAGGTGGTGAGCCTTCCCGCTTTCGCGCTGCTGACAGTGCTGATGATGCTCGGGACTCTCGACACTCTCGACCAGCCGCGCCTGGACCGGATCATGGCCGGCGACGAGCTGGTCACCCTGGCACTGTTCGAGGAAGGCACGACCCGGGCTTCGGCGGCACGCACCCGTGTCACGGACGGGCGGATGACCGGTCTCAAACCCGTCGTCCCGGCGGCGGCCGAGGCGTCGGCGGCGATCGTCGCGGCGCAGTCCGAACAGGGCCCTGGCCTCTTCCTCGTCGAGCTCGATGACCCCGCGGCGACGCGGATCCAGGTGCGCACCACCGACCGCATGAGCGCCGCGCACGTGCAGTTCCGGCAAGCAACGGCGACCCAGCTCGGCGGCGCGGCGGCTGTCGTGCGCGCCGAGCAGATCGCGTCAGTGCTGGCTTGCGCGTCAGTGCTGGGCCTTGGACGGCGGGCCGTCGAGGGGGCCGCGACATACGTCTCCGAACGCCACCAGTTCGGCCGGCCGATCGCGTCGTTCCAATCACCCGTGCTGCGGCTCGCCGATGCGCACATCGACCTCGAAGCGATGCGCGTGACGATGCAACAGGCCGCCTGGCAGCTCGACGCCGGCCAGGACGCGGCTACCGCCGTCTCCGTCGCCAAATGGTGGACGGCGACCGGCGGCCATCGGACCCTTCATACGGCGCAGCATCTGCACGGCGGGATCGGCGCCGACATCGAATTCCCGGCCCACCGCTACTTCCTTCGCGGCAAGCAGCTGCTCGACACCCTCGGCGGTGCCGCCGCTCACGCCAGCCGACTCGGCACCGAACTCGCGGCAGGAGCGCGCGGATGAGCCAGCTATCCTACGACGAGCTCTTCCTGCCGGAGCCTGCTCCAGCCGATGTTCGCTACACCGTCATCTCTGTCGACGACCATCTCGTCGAGCCGCCCGACATGTTCATCGGCCGGCTGGCTGCCCCGTACGCCGACCGCGCACCGCACATCGTCGACACCTCAGACGGCCGCGAAATCTGGACTTTCGAGGATGAGGAGTACTCCCAGGTCGGTATGAACGCCATGGCCGGGCGGCGGCCGGAGACCGTGCATTTCGAACCGAGCCGCTTCGCCGACATGCGTCCCGGCTGCTATGACATCGAGGCCCGCATCAAGGACATGGACCTCAACGGGGTATGGGCGTCGCTCAACTTTCCCTCGATGATCACGGGGTTCTGCGGCCGGGTGTTCTCGCAAGCGAAGGATCCCGCGCTCGGCCTGGCCGTCACAAAGGCTTGGAACGACTGGCTTTTCGAGGCTTGGTGGCAGCCATATCCGGAGCGGACGATCCCGCTCGGTATCACGTTCCTCACCGATCCGGCCGAAGCGGTGAAAGAGATCCACCGCAATGCCGAGCGCGGCTTCCGGGCCATCACGCTGCCCGAGCGTCCGCACCGCATCGGCCTGCCGTCATTGTTCTCCGGCTACTGGGACCCGATCGTTGCCGCCTGCGCCGAGACCGACACCGTCATCTGCCTGCACGTCGGTTCCTCCGGTGGCTACGTGCATGCCGAGGGTTCGCCGCGGCTGCAACTCGGCGCCACCATGTTCGGCCAGCTCAGCCTCTCTGCGTGTGCCGAATGGCTCTGGTCGGGCTACGCCGTGAAGCATCCGGACCTGAAAATCGCCATGAGCGAAGGCGGAATCGGCTGGGTGGCGATGCTGCTCGACCGGCTCGACAACATCATTGATCGCAGTGGCTACGGGATGGGCTGGGACATCCGTCCGGCCGACGTGCTCAAGCGAAATTTCTGGTTCTGCACCCTCGACGATCCCTCGACCATCGACACCCGTTATCGCATCGGCGTCGAGAACGTCATGGTCGAGACGGACTACCCGCACGGCGATGGCACCTGGCCACACACCCAGGACCTGATCGCTGACGTGTGGGGTCATATCCCGGCCGACGAGCTGCGCCTCATGTGTTACGCGAACGCGGCCAAGCTCTTCCGCCACCCCTTGCCGGACACGGTATTGCCGTGACCGAACGCACCACCGCGGGGCTTTCCGCGGTGGCCACTGGGAACGCGCCGATCGGTGCGGACTCGAGAACGAAAGGGAACGACCTATGACCGGGCCTCAGCAGCGTCGATGGAGCGCAGCCGTGGTGGCCGCTGGACTGATGGGGACGAGCGTGCTCGCCGCCTGCTCCTCCAGTGGCGACAACAACAAGACCACCTCCGGCGGCGGGGGCGGTAAGGGCCCGATCAAGATCGGTGTGGAGATCCCGACCTCAGGTGCGCTGGCCAGCGCGAGCACGGTCTACGGCCTCGTGGCGAAGGCGCTCGGCACCTCGAAGCTGCCGGGCACCGACACCATCGACGGCCGCAAGGTGCAGATCATCATCCGCGACAACCAGGGCACCGGCCCCGGTTCGGCGGCCGCGACCCGCCAGCTGCTCGACCAGGACAAGGTCGACGCCATCATTGGCCCGCTCTACACCACCGAGGCGCTGTCGGCGCTTCCGCTGGTGAAGAAGGCCGGCGTGCTCGAGTTCGCGCTGACCGGATGCCCGGACTGCGGTGACGGCACCAAGTACCCCACCACCTTCTCGGTCGAGTCCGACCGGCCGACCCAGATGCCCTCGACGATCGCCCGCATGCAGAAGGCCGGCGTCAAGAAGGTCGCCGTGCTGGAGTCGGACGACCCGACCGGCTCCGCGTACAACGACGCCTTCAAGGCAGCGGCTGACAAGGCGGGCGTCACGATCGCGACGACTGTCACCTTCTCGGCCGGCGCGCTCGACCTCGGTTCGCAAGCGGCGCAGCTCAAGAGCTCCGGCGCTGACGCGGTCTACCTCGCCAGCGCTGTCCCGACGGACGTCGCCAATGCGGCCAAGGCGATGAAGGAGATCCAGTACGAGCCTTACGTTTTCGGTAACGCCGCGGCCGCGGTCACCGTCGTCGTCCAGGCCGCCGGCGACACCTGGATCAAGAAGTGGGCAGCGAGCGGCTACGGCACACGTACGACCCGGCCCGACCCGGCGCCGCAGGATGTGACCTTCGCCAACCAGGTCGACGCCATCAGCCCGCAGATCGGCTCGGTCGCACCCATCGACCTCTCCGCCGGGGTGCTGGACAGCTTCAACATGATCAAAAAGGCCGTCGAAGGCACCCACTCCACCGATGGCAAGACGCTCGCCAAGTGGCTGGAAGGCAACGGCTACGCCGATGGATTGAAGGCGGACTACAAGTTCACCTCCACTGTCCACAACGGGCTGGCAGCCGACCAGCAGAGCGTGGTCCAGCCGGGGACCCTGCAGAACGGCATCCCCCTGCGGGCAGGCGAGACGGGCTGACGCCCGTTCAGGACAGCTGAAAGACAAGGCGCCCTTGGCATGTGGGACTTCCTGAATTCCTTGCTGCGCGGCCTCCAGGTCGGCAGCGTGTACGCGATCGTGGGCCTCGGCCTGAACGTCATCTTCGCGGCCACAGGGGTGTTCAACTTCGCCCAGGGCGAGTCGGTCATGGTTGGCGGGATGCTCGGGGTCAGCCTGTGGGTGGCCGACGGCTTCCCACTCGGGGTCGCCCTGCTGCTGGTCGTCATCGTGACGGCCGGCATCGGGGCGCTCACCGAGATCCTGGCGATCCGCCGGCTCTCGGGCCAACGAGATGCCACGTTGTGGATGCTCTCGACGCTGGGCGTGGCGATCGTCGTGCGGTCGGCAGCGACCCTGCTGGCGACGCGTACCGGCGGTGAGTTCGCCCAGCGCAATTTCCCCGACTACATCAAGGCGCAGCCTTGGCATTGGGGGCAGCTGCTCGTGATTCCCCAGCGCGCCATCCTCATCGTCTTCGCGGTCGTGCTGACGTTCGTGACGGCGGTGTGGTTTCGCAAGGCGCGCTGGGGGCGGGGATTGCTCGCGCTGGCCGCCGACCGTGAGGCTGCCGCGATGCGGGGCCTACCGGTCGGGGCGCTGGCGGTACTCGCGTTTGCCATCGGCGGGTTCATCGCCGGACTCGGCGGCTTCCTCGGCGGTCCGGTGACCCAGGCCTCGACCACCATCGGTTTCGGCCTGACGTTGAACGCGTTCATCGCGGCGACCATCGGCGGCATCCCCAACCTCTGGGGGCCGTTGCTCGGCGGTGCCGTGCTCGGCATCGGGCAGGAACTCACCGCCCAATACCTGGGTTCGGAGCTGCAGACGCCGATCTCGCTCGCCATCCTGCTGGTGGTGCTGGCGGTACGCCCGCAAGGCGTACTCGGACGACAGGTGCGTGCGCTGTGAAGGCTCTCATTGCCTTGTGGGCCAACCCGCAAGCCAAGCGCTGGCTCCCGCTGCTGCAGCTGATCATCGCAGTGGCGCTCATCGCGATCCTGCCCGGCGCGGTGTCGAACACCTTCTACCTTTTCTCGCTGACCCTCGGCGTCATCTACCTGACCGCCGTCATCGGCCTCGACTTCACGGTCTACGCCGGCGCGGTGTCGATGGGTACCGCGGCCTTCATGCTTCTCGGCGCGTATTCAGTAGCGATCGCTCAGGTGCATGGCGGGCTGAACGCTGTCGTCGGCATGGTCATCGCGTGCGTCGTCTGCGGCGCTATCGGAGCCGTGACGTCGATACCCGCGCTGCGGCTGGGCGCCTTCGCCATCGCCGTCGTCACGCTGATGTACGCCGACGTCTTCTCCGCGGTGGCCTTACATTTTAAGTCGCTGACGGGCGGCGGCGACGGCATCAACGCCAACGCGGCGAACGTGCCACTGAGCCGCATGTGGCTCTACTCCGCGCTCATCGCTCTGGTCGCGTACATCCTGCATCGCAACCTGCTCCGCGGGCCCTTCGGCCGAGCGCTGATGATCATGCGACGGGGCGACGCCGTTGCCAGTTCCCTCACCGTGGCATCAGGCCGCTACAAGGTCGTTTCCTTCACGATCTACGCGGCTTTCGCCGGTCTGGCCGGCGGTCTCTACCAGCAGCTGAACGGTCCCATCGCCACCGACACCTTCGGCATTGATACGTCGATCACGCTGCTGCTCATGGTCGTGCTCGGCGGGGTCGGATCGGTGACCGGCGCATTCCTGGGCACCCTCGTCCTGACCATCATCCCGATGGTTCTGAACCAGGCGGCGAGCAGCGGCGGCGGCACCCGCGATCTGCTCTACGGCGTGATCCTGCTCGTGGTCGTGCTCATCGTGCCGAAAGGGCTCGCCGGCATCCCGGGTGACCCGCGGTTGCGCCGGCTCGGAACGCGCCTCATGGCTCGTTTCGCGACTAACCGGCCGGTGAGTCTCGCCAAGCCTGCGGCCGACGCCGCTGCGTATTCCGACCCCGATGAGCGCGCCCATCCGGTCGACCGCGACGCGCTGAGCCAGCTCCTCGCCGAGGGTCGCGGCTCGCAGGGCGGCCGGCTGGACGTCGAGGATGTCCACCGCACGATCGGCGGTCTGCGGATCCTGCGCGGCATCTCGATGACCGTGGAGAGTGGCCACATCGCCGGCCTCATCGGACCCAACGGCTCGGGCAAGACGACGCTGCTGAACTCGATCAACGGCCTCACCCCGGTCGAGCGCGGGCGCGTGCGGCTGGCCGGTCAGGCGATCGACGGTCCCGCCCGGTTGCGGGCCAAGGCGGGCGTCGGGCGCACCTTCCAAACCGCCTTGCTGGCCGAGGAATCAAGCGTCCTGGACAACCTGCTGCTCGGTCTGGACGCCCACCGCAGGGTCCCTCACGTCTGCTACGCGCTGCGCCTGCCCAACGCGATTCGCGAGGCGCGCGAACATCGCGCCGAAGGCACCCGATGGGCGCACGCGCTCGGACTCGGCGAGCAGCTGCACCACGAAGCATCGGCGCTCACCCCGCGGGCCCGCCGGCTGCTCGAGGTCGGCCGTGCGCTGGCGACCCGGCCGCGGATCCTGCTGCTCGACGAACCGGTCGCCGGCCTCACCGGAAGCGAGATCGATGAGCTGGTCGAAATCGTCAAGCTGGTGCGGGCGGCCGGGATCAGCACGATCCTGGTCGAGCACCACGCCGAACTTGTGATGAGCCTGTGTGACCGGGTGACGGTGCTCGACGCCGGCGAGGTCATCGCCTCCGGCGAACCGGCCACGGTCAGCCGCGACCCGAAGGTCATCGCGGCCTACCTCGGCGATGAGCTCATGTCGTTGGAGGAGTCGGAAATGGCGACGGAGACGCAGCCATGAGTAAGCGGCTGGTGCTATCAGGCGTGCGTGCCGGCTATGGCGCAGCTGACGTCCTCAACGGGGTCGACCTCACCGTCGAACCTGGCAAGCTCACGGTGCTGCTGGGGCCGAACGGTGCCGGCAAGTCGACTTTGCTGCGTTGCGTCATGGGCATGCTGAAGCTCTCCGGCGGGACGATCGAACTCGACGGGCGACGCCTCGACGGGCAGTCGTCGGCCAAGGTCGCTCGTGCCGGGGTGGCGCTCGTACCCGAAGCGCGGCGGCTCTTCGGTCCCGAACCGGTCGCCGACAATCTGCTCGTCGGCGGCTGGGTGCGCAGCGGCTCCAAGGCGGAGCTGCTCACCGACCGCGAGCAGATGTACGAGCGTTTCCCCATTCTCGGTCAGCGGCGCAAGGAGCCTGCCGCGTCGCTCTCCGGCGGTGAGGCGCAGATGCTCGCGATCGCGATGGCGCTCATGGCACGGCCGCAAGTGCTGCTCCTCGACGAACCCTCGCTGGGCCTCGCTCCCCGGGTGGTGTCCGAGGTCATGGAACTTGCCGCCGGGCTGGCCGAGCAGGGCAGCGCGGTCCTTCTCGTGGAGCAGATGGTCAGCAAGGCGCTGGCCGTCGCGGATTGGGTGGCGGTGCTCGGCCGGGGCGCGGTCGTCACCGCCGGAACCTCTGAGGAGGTCAAGGCAGACGGTGCCGTCGCTGCCGCGTATCTGGGCGTCGCCGCGCATGGTTGATCAGAAATCCCCACGCGAAAGGGCCAGTGATCGTAGGCTCCGCTGGGTGGCGGTGGAGGCACCTCGGGCGGGGCGACCCCAATCGGTATCGACCGAAGAAATGCTCGCAGAGGCGCGCCGCCAGGTATCCGAGGTCGGGGTCTCCGAATTCAGCGTCCGCGAGCTGGCGAAGGCGCTCAGCCTGGTGCCGGGAACCATCCACGCCCGCTTCGGCAACAAGCAGGAACTGCTCGCAGTCCTTTACCTGCAGCGCATCTCGCAGGCAGCGGAGATGCTGGCGAGCCTGCCGGACAAGGCGCTCGCTGACGTGAGCGCGCTGCTTGAAGCGACCTCCCCCGACCTCTCACTGCTGCGCCGCGAATTCGTCCTGCACTTCGAGGGCAACGGCAAGGCCCGACCCCGGCTGCACACGGCCACCTGGGACGCGCTCAAGGTCTCCTTCCGTGGGCTTTCGGATCGGCTGTACGAGAGCTTCCGGGACGCTGCCGCGAACGAGGGTGTCACGGTCGTGGGAGGCACCCAGGCCAAGCGATTCCTCTGGACGCTGGCGTCGACCATGGATTCCCAGCGCAGCGCCGTCGCGTTCGACCACGCCGATGCGAACTACCGGCGTTTCGTCGCGCGCTCGCTGTTATCAGCGCTCGCAGCGGCGCGATAACGCTAACGCCGGGAGCCCACTTGGATGCGCGTGCGCAGTAGTTCAGCGTTGGCCGGGCTCATCCGGTGTTCGGCCAATGGGCAAACGTCACGGCTCCCCCTTGCACCTCGCTCATGAGTGCGACCGTCTCCCCGTGTCGCTCGCTCAGCTGGTATCTCCCGCTGAGAAGAGCGGAAAAGACGAGTGTGTAGGCGATGCCGTTCTCGGTGGGGCGTCCAACGACGGCGACATGCGGGGCAGATGTGGAAAGCGGCTGCCCATGCGGCCTGATCTCGACCTCGACACCTTCCATTTGTCGCGGCATTGACACCACAAGGGCACCCACGGATCCACCGATATCGAGCACGACGGCGCCCTGACCGGCGTGCGAATGGTCTTCCATCCCCAGGCCTACGTGTGGGGAACCGCTTCGACGGTTTGGTAGCCACCGGCGGGAGTGCCGGCGTAGGGGAACTGCCCCAGGTACGGCGGGTTGGTATTGCTCGTCCCGTCGGTGAGTTGCCCGGCCGCGGCGTCAGGCTGGTAGGACTTGTCGACGAGCGGAATCAGCGCCCCCGCGACTGCGCGCAACTCGACCGCGACGACGTCGTCGAAAATGCGGCGACCGTTGGGGAAACCGGCGGCATCGTTGGCGACGAGGCCCAGAGCATTGGGTTTCTTGGCCGGCGGGATGGCCATGTTCAGGCGCAGCATGTCCGCCAATACGGTGCCGGTGTTGTTCTGGAAGCCGGCGATGATTCCCTTGGGAATTCCGGTGAGGATGATCGCCTCAAGGTCTGCTCGCGGTTTCGTGTAGGCCGCCAGATGCGGAAATACACCTGGGTAGAGCGCCGGGAGCAAGCCCGCGAGCTCTGGCTTCGTCACTCCGGAGGCGAACTGCGAGTCCTTGTTCGGCGGCTGGGTGTTCCAGAAGTCTTTACGTCCCATGGGTACCAACAACTCATTGAACAAGGGAAAGCCTAGCCTGCTGACCTGCACGAACGGGCCGCTGAAGACCGACTGCCCTCCGGTGCTGTCGTAGATGCGCGATCGTTGGCGGCTGGCCGTTGCCCAGACCCCGATGACGGAACCGGGAGCCATCGGATCGGTAGGCAGCTTGCCGTCGCGGGTCAGGTCGGATTTCGGAATTTGTATTGCCAGAGTCGAGACGTTCAGCCCTTGCAGGCCATTCACTCCCGGGACGACATTCTCTTTGATGAGATGGGCAGAATTGAATGGTCGCAACCCCGCAAGGTCGAACACGCTGCCGAGATCGACGAAGAAGGGGTCCGCACGCGGTCCGGCGAACACCTGGCGTCCACCGCCGAAGCCATGGACCGCCTCTGCAGCGAGGGCTGCGTAATTGGGAGTGCTTCGCACGCCGATGTTCACCGGCGCGGTGATGCGATCGGATGTCAACACCGTGCTGGAACCGTTGCGCAGGACCCTCGTCAGCGAGTAGTACTGCGGACGATTCCAGGTCTTGTCCGCGACGTGAGAGATCGGTCCGGTGTTGTAGAGAAAAGTGGCGCTGTTTCGGATGACGGTCTGGAACCGGAACTGGTAGGTGATGTCTGGCTGCGCGTCGCCCTTGTTGGAGATGTGAATCTCATACAGGGCGTTCTGGTCGAACTCATAGAAGTTGGGGCCACCGTCAGGCTTCTGAAAAGGGTTGAAGTTGGCGATCAGCGTGACGTAATCGGGACGGTCGGGACTGACAAAGGCATACACGTCGGTGTTGTCGACGGCAGGGTCCTTGGAGATTTCTGGAGCCTCACGGTGTGAGGACATGGCTGATCCCTTCGAAGCGTTGACAGAGGTGAGTAGCCGTTGCGAAGCGCCCGGCTCAGGAGGCGGCGCGGGCGAGCCTGGCCACTAGCTCACGGTCGTGGACCAACACTTCACGCTCACCCACAAGCAACGTCAGCTCGCCTTTGCTGGCGTTGCTGACGTAGGCGACGAGCGGCTCGTCTGAGGCGGGCGACCCGCCCTTCGCATTTTTGGTGGTGGTTGCCGCCTGCGCTGCGGGAGCGAGCGCAGAGACGCTGAGCGCCGCCGCTCCCGCCCCCGTCGCTACGAGAAACGTCCGTCGTGTCGAATCAGACACCGGGTGCCCTTTCTTGAGGGACCGCGCGAGAGATACGCGAACCGACGGGCTAGTCGGTCGCGGCTCGCCGGCATCTGGCCCGACGCGCACGCAGAGTTCGTCGTGGGCGCGGAAATAGATCCCTTAAAGAGCAAAATGTGACCGCAATCACACATACGTCGCTGCGAGTCGCCGTGCAGGCTCCCTGAACCGATCGCCCACGAGCGTCGAACCCCTTTCATGCCGCGTTGTCATGTCAGCCTCCGAGCCCGGGTACGAGCACCTGCCGGAGTCGAACGCGGGCCGGCTGGTCGCTCCGGTGCGGGCTGATGGAGGCGCCGCAAGCCGATGCGCGTCGACCCCCGGATCGGGATATCGCGACGACGTACCGAAATCACGCAAGCAGTGCTCACCGGGTCGCCTATCGCGTGCTTCGCGACCATGAGCTTGCCGCCGACGCCGTCCAGGAGGCCTTCCTGTCCCTGTGGCTACTGCGTGCGCGATACGGAGACATCGATGGAAGCGGTGACAGCTATGGCCTGCTCCGGGTTCTGGTTCACCGGCGCGCCGTCGACATCCTCAGAAGGCGATCCGCGGGTCCGTCGACCGTTGCGCTCGACTCGGCGGCGGAACAGTTCTCTGGCGAGCAAACGGGTGTCGACGAGCAAGTCGTTGCCGCTCTGGACACGGCACGCGTACACGCCGCCATCCGCTCATTGACGCCCCACAAACGAGACGCCCTCGTGCTCGCCTACGTCCAAGGGCGCACTCACGATGAAATCGCCACCGCACTCAACGTTCCCATCGGGACGGTCAAAAGCCGATTGGCTCGCGCCCGCAACGACCTCAAGCGGCTCCTGCCGGCTGATCTCGTATCGGAACGTTCTCCGGCGAGCTCACCTCCTGCCGTACAGGAACGCCGCACATCTTCGGCGGGGCCCCTCCCTCCAGTCCGGCCAGTATGAGACCGTCGTCATTGATACGCGACCGTGTCAGCTTGGCCCGTGACGAAGGGGCGAACAGTGACCACAATTGCCGGGATCGACCTGCTGGACATGGAACGCTTCCAGCGCGGTGAGCATCACGAGATGTTCCGCCGGCTACGCGCGGAGAATCCGGTGTCCTGGCACGACTTTCCGGCGGGGCGCGGATTCTGGAGCGTCGTCAAACACGGCGATCTCGTCGACGTCAACCGCGACCCCGAGACGTATTCGTCCGAGCTCGGCGGCACCAACATGTTCGACATCGGCGACCGTCCGGTCAACGACGGCCAGTTCGACAGCCGCGGCATTTTAATGCTCGACACCGATCCGCCCAAACACACCCGCTACCGCAAGCTGGTGAACAAGGGCTTCACCCCGCGCATGATCGGGCTGATCGAGCAGCACTTGCGCCACCGCGCAAGCATGATCGTCGACGGGGTCATCGAGTCCGGCAGCTGCGACTTCGTCGAGGAGCTCGCTGCCGAGCTGCCCCTGCAGGCGATCGCCGACATCATGGGTGTCCCGCAGGAGGATCGTCACCTGCTCTTCGAGTGGTCGAACAAGATGATCGGCTCCGATGACCCCGAGTACGCCAGCGACGACCAGGGGTCCGCGTTCCTCGAGCTCTACACCTACGTGAACGAGCTCGCCAGCAAGCGCAAGGTCGATCCCCGCGATGACATCGTCACCAAGCTCATCAACGCCGAAATCGACGGCGATCAGCTGAGCGAAGCCGAATTCGACATGTTCATGCTGCTGCTGACGGTGGCCGGCAACGAGACCACCCGCAACACGACGGCTCACGGCATGCTCGCGCTCATGCAGCATCGCGACGCGTATCAGGCGCTGCTGGCCGACCCCTCGCTCCTGCCCACCGGCATCGAGGAAATGCTCCGCTACGCGAGCCCGGTGCTGCACTTCCGCCGCACGACGACAAGGGACACCGAGATCCGCGGCCAGGCGATCAAGGAAGGTGAGAAGGTCGTCATCTGGCACATCTCGGCCAACCGCGACGAGGAAGTCTTCGACGACCCGTACACGTTCGACATCTACCGGACCCCCAACGAGCATGTCGCGTTCGGCGGCGGCGGAGCCCACTTCTGCCTCGGTGCCAACCTGGCCAGGATGGAGCTGCGGCTCATCTTCGGCGAGATTCTCGAGCGCATCCCGGACATGCGGCTGGCGGGCGATCCGCAGATGCTGCGGTCCAATTTCATCGGCGGTATCAAGCACATGCCGGTCACCTTCACCCCCGGTGCCCGCAAGAACGCCGCCGCCTGACCGTCGTTGAACGCTCGTCACGGTTGATGAACATCCGTGCTTCATCTGCCACGCGTGCGCGTAGCGGTGTCAGCTGCCATCCCTGCGCCTGATGACGTCCGCTGTGCCGGCAAGACAACGCCGACTTCGAGCGCGGCCGCCCGACGTCGAGCGCGGCCTCGAGTGCAGCGGTGCTCAGCGGCCTGAAGAAGCTCACGAGTGACTTCGCGGGTGATGCGCCGCCGTCTGCCCTGCCGGTCACCTAGCGGTGCCAGGGCGGCGCGCCGGCCCATGCCATTCGCGACGGCAGCAGTTCGGATGGCGGGACGCTCACGGTGGCGGCCAGTTCCCCGCTAGGGGCGCGGCAGGTCTGCCAGCACCTTGGTGGTGATCGAGGCGCCGAACCGCATGGCCCCTGGCATCGGCACCGGGCAGTTGAAGAAGAGCTCCGCCACCGGGCAGAAATGCTTCCCGTCCGACTCGCGCACGACGACGGTCGGGGTGCCGTCGGGCCACCGTCCCGTGCAATGCTCGAAACTCTGGCAAGGCATCGTATCGGTGTAGTGGCCTTGCCATTCGACGGATTGCGCGGAATCGATGAAACGCACTATCCCGCCCGGGAAGGCGGCAGGCAGCTGCGAGTACATGACCCCGAGCGGGGTGTCGCCGACGTAGAGATTGGCGTCCTGCTTGAAAATGGGCGTGCTCGCAAAGTAGACGGGCACGTGCACTGCTGACGCGATCGCGATGACCGTGCGCGCGTCAGCCTGGTACTTGTTGATCAGTGCCTGGCCCGAGAGCGGAACCCCGTTCGGCCCGTCCATACACGGGTAGAGCGCGACCCCGGAGAACACCAGCACGATCCGGTTCGGGTGGTAGCCGGACGGGTTGTGCGGGTTGAGCTCGTTACGGATATCAGGGATCCAGTCGCAGATGGCGGTGGCCGCGAAGACGTGGGTGCGGCTGACCGTCCGTCCGGAGGCGTCGAAGAAGTAGTTGATGTACGGGCCGGCTTGATAGGCGAGCGAATCGCCCCACACCTCGACCCGGTACGTCACCGGGTGTTGAGCCGTGCACGACGTGACACCGAGCGATGCGGCGACGCACAAGACCAGCGGCAGCACCAGCCTTCGAGCGAGCCGCCTGGGCAGCAGGCGGTGAACTCGGTTGACCACAACTCTCCCTCGACCGTGTCCAGGACAAATGGGCGCGCACGCCAGAATATGGAGCATTCGTACCAAGACGCGCCAGTTGTCCTACAGCCAACACCAGATCCGGACTTCTTTGCTGGCGAACAAGTAATTGACTCATCGTTCAGAATTTTCTGTTCGTTGAGTCAGGTTGCCCGTTAAGGGTACGGGCCGAACGCCCGATCACTGCCGGGATGTTCTCCCCTAGCAGGGGGTTCCCAGCACGGGAGTGATCGAATGAGATATTGCGTCGGCAGCGAAGGCCGCGGTGGGCCGGGTGGGATGACACCCACGGGCACCTACCATGCGGTGAGCCTCAGCAACGCCTATGAAAGCGTCGCCGTGTGCGGGCAGCGCACCCTCACCTGGCCCGGCAAGACATTCGCGCCCACCGTCGATGACGAGGAATGCCCGGTCTGCCGCAACGCTCTCGACGGGCTCCTCTGAGCGCGGCCAGCCGGGGCGGCTATCCCGCTTCTCGATCGTCGAGCGACTCCTCGACCGAGAAAGGGGTCGACCCGCCGTGCACCGCGGCGAGCATCGGACCGAGATCGTTGGCCACCGACGAGACGGCAGACCAGGCCTGACCCAGCGTCGCGACATCGACGCCATCTGCGTGCAGCGTCTGCTCGACGACCACGAAACCCTCGTCCCAGTAGACGTGTGCCGTGCGACTGCGCCGATTGATGTCGTTGAGCTCGCGCAGCACCGAGGCATTCTGCTTCACGCCATACGCGACGTGAGCCCACACCCGGACGAGCGGAGGCTTGCCCTCGACGGCCGAGACCCAGCCGGCAGCACTACCGCTGCGGAAGGGAACATCACCGTCGGCATCGACCTCGACCCGGCAGACTTCCCACATTTCCTGCAGGCACTCGCGCACGTGTGCCCGCAGCCAACGCATTTCCTGACCCATGTGACCACTTCCTTCAGTGCTCACTATCCGCCGGGGGTAGGACATTTTTGCCGCTCGCGAGCGCGGGCTGGGATACTTCCTGGGTGGGTAGCTCCGACGAGCTGATCGCCCGATCCAGACCGGCGGATCTTGCTGTCCGGTGGCGCGATTTCCTCGGCCCTCGCCAAACCGCCGAAGAGCTCGTGTTGCACCTCATCACCGAGACGGCCACCCACGCCGGTCAGCTTGATGTCGTACGCGAGTCGATCGACGGCACGACCTGGCTGGTTTTCGACTGAGCGGCAGGATTGCTGCAGAGGGGATGCCCATGAGCGAGGACGGCAGTATCCACGTCCCAGTGACCTATGAGCATTGCGCGCACGTCCAGGGGCCCTTCTATCACGGGACGAAGTGCGCCCTCCGGGTCGGCGAGGACCTGGTTCCCGGTCACGGCTCGAACTTTCAGGCGGGCCGTATGTCGAACAACATCTACTTCGCCGCCCTCGTGGAGACCGCCGCGTGGGGCGCCGAACTGGCGACGGCACTGGCGGGAAGCGACGAGCGGGGACACATTTACGTCGTCGAGCCCCAGGGCCCTTTCGAAGATGACCCCAACGTCACCAACAAGCGGTTTCCCGGCAATCGCACGCAGTCCTACCGCACCCGCCATCCGCTTCGGGTCGTCGGCGAGCTGGACAGCTGGGAGGGCCACGATCCTGTGGTGCTGAAAGGGATGCTCGATCGGCTGGCGCAGCTGAGGGAGCAGGGGCTGGACGTCATCGAGGACTAGGAAGACTCCTCACATCCGGCGCTTGCCGGCAGTCGCGGTCCACGTCGGTCACGTCGATACCTCGCCGTGGGCAACTCCCCCAGCGACATCTGGGCCGTGACGGTGACCCCGTTCATCGACGTCACATGCGCCGACGGTGAGGCGATCGCCACGGACCAGTCGGCATGGCCGGCGCGACCCACCATGTACGAGGCAACGAAAGACTCGATCTCGTTGAACCCGTCCAGGGTCACGATCGCGATCGTCCTCATGGCCCGATGGTAATGAGCCGTTGGCTTGAGGCCTCGAGATTTTTGGCGCTAGCTGAACAGGTCAGCTCCCTCCCGACCGCTTGGGTCCGCGCTCAGGAGTGATTCGTGCAGCCCGCCGATGTGGCGTCCGGTGGACTCGTTCTCTCCGTCGTCGTTGCGCATCACTTCGACGAGCGGGCGCTGGGCGGCCGGCACGTCAGCGAGCCCGTGATGCCCGGGGAGGTACTGGTTGATGAACTGCGGCCACAACGTCCGGAGCACGAGCGCGCGGGCCTCCTCCGGATCCTCGGGCAGGACGCGCGGGAACGGGAAATCGAACCGAAGATCCGGGAGCGCCGCCGGACGGATCACGTAGGTCTCAGACGGCTCGTTCGGGAGCGGGTCTTCAGCCATCGGGCGCCTCCATGCAGCTTCGTCGAGCCGACAAAATTACTCCGAGAATCGGCAACGTCACAGCCTGTTGTGGCGGGCAGGTTCGTCTGATTTGACCCAACCGTAGGCGCTACGCTCCAGCTCTATGGGGGACACAGTCCAGAACGTTTCCAGCCGGCTGCGCAGGCTGGCGGTTGATCTTGTTCGGAACAGCAAGCACGAGGACGCGGCAGCGGTGCTCGTCGGTATCGGCGCGGTCGAAATGCTTTCGCTTTTTGGTGACGAGGCCGCGCCCGCGGAGTGTGTGCCGCAGGCGGCGCTGTCACCTGGCTATTGACTGTCTCCACAACGCGAAGTCGAGGCGGCGGCGGTCAGCGTCGCCCGCGTCATCGAGAACGACGAGGACGATGCGGCGATCCGCACCCAGCTCGTACGGCTCATGCGCGAGCTGGAGCCCGGCCATCATCTTCACGACGATGGCGATCAGGTGCTGATGGATGTCCTACGCCAGTTGATCTTGCACACGGTGTGGCTCGCTGAGGAGCATCGCGTCCTGCAGGAGGAGGTCGACCGGCTCAACGGGCTCGACTGAGCGGCAAGCAAGCCTGCGTACCCCCAAACGCCACGGCACGGCATGATGTCGCCACGATCGTCCGGCTGTACCAGCGGGCCATGAGGTGGGCATTGTGATGCGCAAGGCGCTCGACGTGCGAACCGAGCACCCCCCCGCGCCGCCGGACGCGCCACCGTTCCACACTCCCCCCGCCGGCCTGACCGCAGCACAGGTCGCCGAGCGCGTCCACGATGGGCGGACCAACGATGTCCGCACCCGCACCAGCCGCACGATCCCCGAGATCCTGCGGGCCAACATCTTCACCACGTTCAACGCGCTGCTGCTGACGCTGTTCGTCGTCATCCTGGCCACCGGACGCTGGCAGAACGGCCTCTTCGGGCTCGTCATCATCGCGAACTCGGCCATCGGCATCGTGCAGGAAATACGGGCCAAGCGCACGCTCGACCGCCTGACAGTGCTGAACGCGACGCACGCGCGGGTGATCCGTCATGACGAAGCGGTCGACATCGAGCTTGCCGCGATCGTGGCCGACGACCTCATCGAACTCCACACCGGCGATCAGGTCCCGGCCGACGGTCTCGTGACGGCAGCGGACGGCCTGGAGATCGACGAGTCGCTGCTGACCGGCGAGTCCGATCCCGTCGCCAAGCAGGACGGCGCCGACGTGCGATCGGGATCGCTGGTCGTCGCCGGCAGCGGACGGTTTCAGGCGACTGCCGTGGGTGCTGATGCGTACGCCACCCGGATCGCGGCCGAAGCCAAGCAATCGCAGATGCCGCATTCGGAGCTGGTCGCGGGAACCAACCGGCTGCTGCGCTGGATCTCCATCCTGATGGTGATCGTCGCGCCGGTGCTGCTGTGGAGCCAGTTCCGCAGCAAGGACAACCACGGGTGGCAGGACTCGGTCACCGGCACCGTCGCGGCACTGGTCGGCATGGTGCCGGAAGGACTCGTCCTGCTGACGAGCCTCGCCTTCACGCTGGCGACCGTCACGCTCGCCCGCAAGCAAACGCTCGTGCAGCAGCTTCCAGCAGTGGAGGGCCTTGCCCGGGTCGACGTTATCTGCCTCGACAAGACCGGCACGCTGACTTACGGCGACATCGTCTTTGATCGGCTGGAAGTGCTGGCGGGCGCCGCGGAGGCGGACGTGCGGGAAGCCCTGGCACTGAGCGCCTCAGGACCGGAGACCAACGCGACATCGCAAGCGCTGTCGACCGAGTTCGCCGGCTCGGCCTGGACTCGTGTCGGTGGGGTCCCCTTCTCTTCGGCCCGCAAATGGTCTGCCGTCACGGCCGAGGGTCATGGCAGCTGGGTCTTCGGCGCACCTGAGATGGTGTTGTCCGAGCCCGCTGACGATGCGCAGCGAGCGGCCCGCGAGGGAGCGAATGTGGCTGCAGCGCAAGG
Source organism: Frankiaceae bacterium (assembly GCA_036267695.1). Lineage (GTDB taxonomy): Bacteria > Actinomycetota > Actinomycetes > Frankiales > Frankiaceae > DATAZK01. The sequence goes on along the minus strand of DATAVO010000191.1, from coordinate 26,954 downwards.
GAACCGGGTCCTCCTGCTCGCTTGCACGCCGATCGACCTCGCACAGGAATCGGCCATGGGGGCGAGCCCGCAACTCCCCCGCGATCTCGTCCCGGCAGCGCTCGTCATCCTCGCCGAGCGGGTACGCGAAGATGCCGCCGAGACGCTCAAGTACTTCCTCGACCAAGGGGTGGCACTCAAGGTCATCTCCGGTGACAACCCCCGCACTGTGGGCGCGGTCGCCACTCGCGTCGGCATCCCCGGAATCGCCTCCCCCGATGACGCCTTCGACGCCCGGCAGCTGCCAAGCGATCTCGAGGAACTCGCCGAAACCGTTGAAACGCATGCTGTTTTTGGGCGTATCTCACCACAGCAGAAGCGTGACGTCGTGCGCGCGCTGCAGTCGCGCGGGCATGTGGTCGCCATGACCGGTGACGGGGTGAACGACGCGCTCGCGTTGAAGGATGCCGACATCGGCGTGGCCATGGGCAACGGCTCGCCCGCTACCCGCGCCGTCGCGCAACTCGTCTTGCTGGACGGCAAGTTCGCCCACCTTCCTGATGTACTCGGCGAGGGCCGACGGGTCATCGCGAACATCGAGCGTGCGGCGAATCTCTTCCTGACCAAGAACGTCTACTCGCTCGTGCTCGCCCTGATCGCCGCCGTCACGGTGCGGGCGTATCCCCTGGCGCCGATCCAGCTCACACTCATCTCGACGGCCACCATCGGCTTCCCGGGGGCGGTCCTGGCACTCGCCCCGAACACCCGCCGGTACCTGCCCGGATTCCTGCGCCGGGTGCTGCGGTTCGCGGTCCCGGTCGGCGTGCTCATCGGGGCGGTGGCCTATGTCGGCTATCGCGTGACGCGCCTGCTGGACTCGACCGCTGGGGTCGAAGGTGGCCGCACCACGGCCGCCATCATCGTGCTCATCATCTCGCTGTGGGTGCTGCTGGTGCTCGCCCGTCCGCTGGCCAGCTGGAAGCTCGCGCTCGTTGCGACGATGGCCGGCATCGTCGCGCTGATCGTCCTGATCCCCGGGCTCGCCCACCTCTTCCTGCTCGAGCCCACCCCGCTGCGCCTGCTGGTCGCCGCCTCCTTCGGAGCCGGCGGCGCTTTCATCGTCGAGGTGACCTTCCGCGCGGTCTCGTTCACCACTCGCCGCCGAGCCGCATCGGCGTCCCGCTAGGGTCTGCCCATGCCGGCCCCACATCACCTGCAGAAGCCTTGGCACAGCATGCAGAAATCATCGGAACACTGACGCGACACCGCGCGGAGGCCCCTTCATGACAGGAACGCTGGACGGCGCACACGCGCTCATCACAGGCGGCGGCACCGGCATCGGGCGCGGCATCGCCACTGCGCTCGCCCGGGAAGGCGCGGTCGTCACGCTCGCCGCGCGCCGGATGGAAGTGCTCGAGACCACTGCCGCGCAGCTGCGGGCTGAGGTCGCCGGCGCAGAGGTACGCGTGGCGGCCTGCGACGTCACGATCTCCGAACAGGTCCAGGCAGCGGTCGCGATAGCTGCCGGGCCGGACGGTCGCCTCGATGTCGCCGTCGCCAACGCAGGGACCGGGATCCCCGGCCCGTTTCTGCTCCTCGACGATGCGACGTGGCGCTTCTGCTGCGAATTGAACATCATCGGTACGGCGTCGACCTTCCGCCACGCGGCGCTGGCGATGCGCGAGCACGGCGGTTCGCTGGTGGCGATCTCCACGGCGGCGTCGTCGGCCCCGGAAGTCGGAATGTCGGCGTACACCAGCACCAAAGCGGCCGTCGACATGATGGTGCGCGCGGCAGCGTGGGAGCTCGGCGTCTATGGGATCCGGGTCAATTCGATCCTGCCGGGATACGTGCCGACGGATTCCACGGAAGGCGCGTTCACCCCGAGACTGGCGGAAGATCTCTTACAGCGCAGCGCTCTCAAGCGCAACGGAACGCCGGCGGACATCGGTGCGATGGTGGTGCATCTGTCGCAGCCGGGCGGCTGGGTCACGGGGCAGGTGATCGGAGTCGACGGCGGTATGACGGTGCAGCCGATGGCCGACCTCACCGACCTCTCGCGTCGCATGTACGGCGACGCCGCGGTGGATCAGGCACTGGGGCTCGATCGGCAGGCGGCGAAATGAGCGCGCTTGTCGACGTCGACGAGGTCATCGCCGACGTCGCCAAGGAAGCCGGACTGAGCAACTACGGCGACTGGACATTTCGCGATGGGCTCGAGGTTTTCGTCAGTTCGCTGAGCGAGGAAGCCGGGCTCACCGAGATCGGTCAGATGGCGGCTGTCGGGCAGATTCGCCACGCTTTGACCACCCGCCTGCTCGTCGAGGACTGGATCGCCCGGCATCCGGCCGTCGATGACGAACGCATCGAAAAGCCCATCTTCATTGTCGGAATGTCGCGTTCGGGGACGACCGCCCTGAGTCACCTGCTCGCCCGCGACCCGGCCAATCGATCACTGCTCGGCTGGGAGGCCGCCGCACCGGTGCCGCCCCCGCAGCCGCAGACGTACACGACGGATCCGCGCTTCGAAGCGGCCAAGGCGGACGAGTTCGGCATGCTGCATCAGATGAATCCGGAGCTGGTGAAGATGCATCACGATCCGCCGGACATGCCGGTGGAGTGTCTGGTGCCGATGACCCCACACTTCGTGACGCTGAGCCTCTCGCTGGTCTTTCCCGTACCGAGCTACACGCGCTGGGTGATCGGTGCCGACCATGAGCCCGTCTACCGGTGGCACGAGAAAGTGCTGCGGCTACTGCAATCCGGTGGGGTACGCGGCCGCTGGCAGCTGAAGAGCCCACAGCACGCGATCGGGATTGAAGCCCTGGCCGCCCAATATCCGGACGCCCGATTCATCGTGACCCACCGCGATCCTTCGACGTGTGTGGCGTCCACCGCTGACATGGCGCGGGCATTCGGTAACACCTTCGCGCACGAGCGCCCCGGCTCGGACTACGGACCGCTGTGGGCTGACCTGCTCGTGGCCATGGGCGACGCGATGCTCGCGTTCCGGGCTAAGCACGGGGATGAGCGTTTTGTCGACGTGCCGTATCGCGGTCTGACGTCGGAGCCCGTTGAGATGGTGCAGCGCATCTATGAAGCGCTTGGCGAGCAGGTGTCCGAGCAAGCCCTTGCCGCCATGCGAGCCCACGTCGGTACTGCCGTGCAGAATCGCTTCGGCAAGCACGCGTACGGCTGGGAAGATCTGGGACTGAATCGCGCGGAACTAGATGAGCGTTTCGGCGCCTATCGCGATCAGTACGCCGAATACCTTGGCTGACAAGGAAAAGTCAGCCCTACGGTGCACGTAGCGCGGCTAGGCAAACAAAGCGATGCCCTAGGCTCGGCAGGCACTTTCCGGCAAGGCATACAAAGCGGTGCCACCCGGAGCCGGCCCGGCTTGCGCACCGGATCGTTTGCCTTGCGGAATTGTCTGTCGCCGATGCAGGGCACCGGATCGTTTGCGGCGCGGGTGGGTTCGCGCCGGGTTCCCACGAAGACGAGATTTCTTCTAGCCGCTTCAGTTCAGGCGCCGGTAGCCCGGCCGCTCAGGCGTACGCGTGGAAGACCATGCGTCCGCTTCGCGGTCGGCGCAGCCGGCGCCTGATCCGTGAGGGCAGGGATGTGGTTCCATCCGTCTGGATTCCCCAGTCTTTGCTGGAGGTCCAGGGGTCGAACGCGACGACCCTCGTGAAGCCGACGTCGCGCAACATCCCCTCCACCGCAAGCCGATTGGGGCCGAAGTGGTTGCTGGCGTCGTCGTTCATCGAGGCGCCCGAGTAGTAGGCCGCAGCCGGAACCGGGACGTCGAGCATGTCCACCACCGTCTCGATGACGGCGACCTCCCCGGTCACTGAACGCACGTTCTTCAGATAGCCCATCGGGTCGGCAGCGTGGTACAGCACGCCGAGGAAGAGGACGACGTCGAACGTCGCGCCCAGCGCCGCAGCGCTGATGTCCTCGACCGCGACTTCCTGCATCTCGACCTTGCTGCCGAGGACCCGATGCGCCAGCTCGAAATTGCCGCGTGCATCGCTGCCCGGCCAGTTCCAGGCCCAGTGGTCAGCAGCGACGACCCGACTCGCTCCGCGCCGCTCGGCTTCGAAAGAGTAGAAGCCGTCGTAGGCCCCGATGTCGAGCACGGAGCGGCCGGTCAGGTCCGGCAGCTTCAGATGACGGACCTCACTGGGGGTGTCTTTCTGGCCCGGCGTCAGCACACCCTCGCCGAGGTCGATGGTGTGAAACCAGGTGCGCGATGCCACCATCTCGCGCAGATCAGCGGGACGCTCTGAGGGCATGGCCGCATTCAACACGGACGGCAGGGCGTAGCCGCGTAACGCGAGCCGCGGGCGCGCCCGGCCGTGCGCAGCGGCTGAGGTGTCCTCTTTCGAGTGAATTCCTGTGACAAACAGTCACAGGGTGGTCACAGGCTCCTAGTGTTTCCCAGAGACGCTCACACCGCAGGTGGGCCCGAATCTGGGGGTCAGCAAAATGAGAATCGATCACCGCCAGGAATGTTCGCTGCACGCAGCTTCGGCCCAGCAGGCCGGCGTGCTTCTGGGTGTTGCTGGGGTCCTGCTCGGCTGAGCCGACCCTCCCGCTGGCCGCGGCTAGAAATCCGCGGTTGCGGACGCCGCCAGGCAGCCGGCTACGACAAGCTGCGCGTACTCCGGGCGACCAGCGTGACAGCGGTCAGCAGCAGCACTATCCCCATTCGCCCGATCTGCCCGATCTGCCCGATCTGCCCGATGAGAGACGAAACCACCGACCCGTGGTGACGCACTTCTGCTTGCTCCCCCACCCGGGGACGATCCACTCGTAAACTGTCCGGAACTGGTGCCGTGAAACCGGCCAGACCGGTAGGCGTTGCACGGCTGTCATCTGCGTGTTGGAAGATGTTCAAAACGTTCAAGCCTTCCGGGGGGAAGTCATGACCATCGAAGCCGTGGATCAGTCGGCTAACCCATGGGTCGTCGGAATGCCGGATCTGCTCGCCGCCACTGTCTTTCGGTACGACAAGGCGACCCGGCGCACGATCATCGAACACTGGGACGCCATCGGCGAAACCAGTCGCCAGGATTGTCGCGCCTATGTCGCCGGCACCCGCCTGTCGTGGAAGCGCCAGCGCCGGGTCCGCGAGCTCATCCTGAGGCTGATCACCGGTAGTGATCTGCGCCCCAGCTCTGCTGCCTAGAAGGCGGTCACATAGAGTCCTGCCCCGTGCAGGAACAGGCCCCGCAGGAGTGGGAAAGGTGGCGCGGGCCGATCCCCTCGCCCAGCCCGCCTGAGCTCTCGGATCGCTATGCGGCGAGCCAGTTGGTCAAGGTCTACGCGCTCGGGATCGACATGCGCGACCTCGACACCGTGCTGAGCGTCTTCACCCCTGACGCGATGGTCAAAGGCATGGCAGGAACGATGCCCGCTTCGGATTACCTGCCGAACATCTTCGCCGGCGCATCCGTCTATCACGCCACGCAGCACAACATCACCAACCAGCACGTCTCGATCGAGGGGGGTTCCGACGAGGCGCTCGTGTGGAGCTACGCGGTTTGTTACCACATCGAGGCACCAGAAAGCGGGCGGGACGATCTGATCGTCGCCACGCAATATCGCGACCGCTGCCGCCGGTTCGAAGACGGCTGGCTCATCACGGCTCGCACGTCGGTTCCGCAATGGATCCGTGGCCCCTATCCAAGGAGTGAGTCATGAGCCAAGCAGACGGAGCAAAAGTCGCTTTCATCACCGGTGCCAGCCGCGGCATCGGCAAGGCCTGCGCCTTGGAGCTCGCGGACGCCGGCTATCGCATCGCCATCACGGCGCGCACCGTCCAGGAAGGTGAGCAGCGCGAGCACTCCTCGACGCTCAAGGGCAGCGATCTGAGCCCGTTGCCGGGCAGCCTGCTGGGCACGGTCGGGCTCATCGAGGAGCGCGGCGGCACCGCCATCGCGATCCCGGCGGATCTGCTGGACACGGCGTCACTAGGCGCGGCCGTCGCCACCGTCCTGGAGCGCTGGGGCCGCATCGATACCGTGGTGCACAACGGCCGCTACATCGGCCCCGGGCACATGGACCTCTTCCTCGATACGCCGATCGAGCTGATCCGCAAGCAGATGGACGCCAACTTCTTCGCGCCGCTCATCATCAACAAGCTGGTGCTTCCGTCGATGGTCGCCCGCGGCGAGGGGACGATCGTGAACATCACGTCCGGGTCCGGCTACGGCGATCCGACCAAGCCGGCCGGCAGCGGCGGCTGGGGCATGGGCTACGGGACGACCAAGGGCGCCTTCCACCGCGTCGCCGGGTTCCTCGCCGTCGAACTGGGCGACAAGGGAATCCGCTGCTTCAATGTCCAGCCCGGCCTGATCGCCACCGAGCGCATCGCACAGGACATGAAGAAGTTCGGCATCACCAATGAGGGTGCGCCGATGGAGGTCATGGGCAAGGTCGTGCGCTGGCTGTGCACCGATCCCGAGGCGGAGCAGTACAACGGCCGCAACATCGAGGCGCAGTACTTCTGTCACGAGAAGGGTCTGCTCCCGGGCTGGGATGGGCCTCGGGTGCAGGACAACAGCATCCGGCTCGACACCTCCGGAGCCGACCTGCTGCGGCTCGAGGCGGAGCTGGCCGCGGGCAAGCTCTAGAAGGCGTCAGGCTTTCCTTCGGGCTGCGAGAATCACGGGATGACGGCGCCCACACCGACTCCCACGAGCGGCTGGACCACAGAGGCACAGGCGGCGTGGTACCTCGAGCGCATCGGCACAGATCACCCTCGCCGCCCCGGAGAGGTCGTGCTCGTCGAGACGCTGCCCCCGGAGCCGCACCGCGTGCTGGATCTGGGCGGCGGCGATGGCCGCTTGACCGCGATGGTGCTGGAGAGCCGGCCGTCGGTCGCCGAAGCCGTGCTCATCGACCGCTCGCCGCCGATGCTGCGACGGGCGGCCGAAAGGTTCACCGACGAGCCCCGGGTCGACGTGCGCCACTGGGACTTGCATGACGCGATCGACCCGCTGGGTGAGTTCGACCTGATCGTGTCGGGCTTCGCCATTCATCACCTCGAGGACGCCCGCAAGCGTGAGCTCTTCACGGAAATCGCCAGGCAGGTCAGGCCCGGCGGGTTGTTCGCCAACCTGGAGGTCGTGGCGTCAGCGTCGCCACGGCGGCACGCTGAATTCCTGGCTGCCATCGGCCGCACCGCCGACGACCCCGAAGACCGGCTGGCGAGCGTTGAGGACCAGGTCGCGTGGATGCGGGATGCGGGTCTGCGCAACGTCGATTGCCTCTGGCGCTGGCGCGGCTTTGCACTTCTCGTCGGCGAAGCGCTCAAGCAGTGACGGTCGCCTGATGGTGACCGCAAGTTGCGCACGTACCTCGGCGCTGACGGGTTGCGCTCGCCCCGAGAGCGTTAAGAGGCCATGCGGCCGGAGCACCGCCGTACCAAAAGCTCGACCTGATGGATCTGCAACGTGGGGGCGATTGGGTGTCGCTGTAATCCCGATAGTGCCCAAAACCGGCCATGTGAGAGCCATTTGGGTTGTTTTGCGCCGGTATTTGCTACAGCGCATTGTCGGGTAGGCGATAAGGCCACGACTTCAGCTGCCAGTGGCGTGCGCCGATCCAGATTAGACCGCTATCCGGTCGGTGTGCGGGTCGGCCAGGGCCTAAAAAGGGCTGCAATCATTGGGGTTTTGCGTGTCGAATTGAGCTCTGATCAGGTCCGACGACGCGAAAGTCAACGTTCGAGGCCTTTTCCCACCCGTTTGTCAGGTGTCCGACAATAGGCCGAGAAGTCCTTGCTGAACAATCGGTCACAGCCTACGTTCAGCCAATGGCTACTGGATTCCTGAACATTGTCGACGGCAATGCCGGCGGCGGGCGCATCACGCTGGACAACCCGTTCATGGTCGGTCGCGACGAGGCCGGCCCCGGCTCGCTCGGCAATGACGCCGAGATCTCACGCCGGCACGCGCGCTTCTACCCCATCGGCAATGGGGAGATCCTGGTCGAGGACCTCGGGTCCACGAACGGCACTTTGGTCAACGGCGAGCGCATCACGGCACCGCACGTGCTCCAGCCGGGTGACCGGATTACGCTCGGTCACACCGTCCTGCAGTTCGACCGTGAGGTCGAGTCCCCAGGCTCGTTCACCGTCGCGGTGCCCCGGCCGCAGCAGGCGGCAGCTGCTGCTGCTGCTGCTGTCGGCGTCGGCGTCGGCGCTCCGGTCGGTGCCGCGGTGGGGTCGGGTGGCTACGGATCAACGCCGGCAGCCCAGGGTAGTCCACCGGCTCCGCCCGCGAGCTCCTACGGTTTCCAGCCGGTCCCACCTGGCGGTGGCCGGCCGAAGGGTTCAACCGGGCGAAAGCTGGCGGCCCTGCTCGCCGTCCTCGTTCTCATCGGCGGAGGATTCGGCATCGGCTACGCCGTCAAGGGTGGCAAGAGCTCGAAAACCGCCCAGACCGTAGGGGTTCTGGACGCTGCGGGACACCCGAGCACATCGGGCTTCGCCTGCGTGGGTGATCGCAACGGCAACCCGGGCCCGGGTCATTTCCGCTTCCTGACGAGCGCCTGTGAGGACTCCCATAGCCTGATCGCCCAGCTGCCGCTGCAGCAGGGCACCAGTGGCGGGAAGACCGTCTACTACGTCGTGACGGAAAGCTCGGACAAGGCTGACGCCGCCGCCCGCAAGGTGAACTACTCCCCCAAGCTGGCCAATGCGATCGGCTCTCCGGCCGTGCAGACCGCCACCATCAACAACGGGGTCATCGACTTCCCGTCGACGGTGAACTTCGCCCACACCCGATCTCTCGTGGCCGGCCCCACCGGATTCCCGCCCTCGAAAGCAGACCCGCCCGCGGTCGGCGACAACGGTTACTCGCCCTTCGTCAAGCTGCCGAGCGGAATCGTCATCAACGCACCGCAGATCCAGAACTCGACCGGTCACGCTGACAAGGCCCTGAAGGTCGACACCAACAACAAGACAGTGCTCTACCAGGAGACCGAAGGGCGCTACGAGGACAAGCACGTGCACTACGCCTCGTTCGAATCCGGCAGCCCGATCGCCGCCACGATCGAGGACGTCACCTACGCCCCGGCGTTGAACTCGCTTCCGACGGAGGGCAAGGACGGGCTGAAGGACTCCTCCCGTGAGGAACTCGTTGCCTTTGTCAACGGGGCCACCGGCCTCACGAACCCCGGCCGCCAGGGTGAGAACTCGACCATCTTGGACGACGCCGATCCCCACAACATCCTCAAGGAGGTCCCCGTGCTACCCCTGCATGACAGCGTCGGTGACCCGGCCTACACCCCTGGTTGGGATGTGCACTTCGCCGAATGGACCAAGGCCGCTGTCGACGGCGGTGTCCGGGTCGAGCTGCAGAGCACCGACGAGGTCGACCTGTGGGTCGGCATGAAGATGGTGACGGGCCCCGGCGGCGCGAAGTTCGGACCTTCCGGCTTCGTGGTCAACTGCCCGCTGATCAGTATCGACATCCCGTAGCAGCAGAAAGCGCAGCCCCCAACGCTGCCATGATCATGGTTTTGCGGCCTTCAAACCGGCCAGACCATGATCATGGCAGCGTTGATTTTTGGCTGTCACCAGAAGGCGGCTAGGCCGATCGGGTTAACGAAACGCCATAACCACACCTCCCAACGCCGCTCAAGGGGCCCCAAAGCGGTGTCGAGAGAATTCCTATGGAGTCCCAAGAGACCGCGGGGCCGCCAATGCCCGGGGCTCCCGCGTTACGGCGGCTGGTGGCGACCGACGGCGACTTCGTCATGACGGTCTCGCCGGATGGCCGCCTGCTGGCGGCCAGCGACAGCGTCGAAACGATCCTGGGCTGGGACCTCAGTGAATGCGCGCGGCGCGGGATCTGCACGGCCGTGGTCGACGAGGGACAGCAGGCAGCGCTGCGCCACCTCATGGCACAGGTGATGAACACCGGTGGCGCACGCTCGACCGTGCAATTGACTGCTGCGGCGGGCCGGATCTGGGTGGATGTGGCGGCCAAGCATCTGACGCAGGCGCCCGGCTCTCCGATCCACATCAGCGCGCGTGACGTGTCCGACGACCTCGCGGCAGCCCGTGAGCTCGCCGCGTCCGAGCAGCAGTGGCGCGTGGCCTTCGAGCACTCCCCCATCGGCGGCGCGATGCTCAACACCGCCGGCGCCATCCTCGTCGCCAACAAGGCCTTGGCTCGCATGGTCGGCTGGCGCGTACACGAGCTGACCCACATGGACGTGACCGAAATCGTCGAGTCCCAGGGCGGCCTTCCATGGCAGGACTGGTGGGGCGGTCTGCTGTCGGGCAACACCGATTCGCACACGACGGATCGCACACTCATCACTGCCGACGGTGAACGGCTGTGGAGCCGGCTGACCGGAGCAGTGGTCATCTCCCCGACCGGCCACAATGGGGTCATCCTCCAATTCGAGGACGTGACGAGCCGTCGCCAGGCCGAGCTGGAGCTGGCAATCCGGGCCTTGCACGACGGCCTTACGGGCGCCCCCAACCGCTTACTGACCCATCAGTGGCTCGGCAGCGCCCTGGAAGACGCGCCAGGTAGCCGGGTCGGGGTGCTCTATTGCGATCTCGACCGGTTCAAAATCGTCAACGACAGCCTGGGACATGCCGCCGGCGACAGCTTGCTGACGCAGGTTGCCGACCGGCTGCGCGCAGTGCTACGTCCGGAGGATCTGCTCGGCCGGGTCGGCGGTGACGAGTTCGTTGTCGTCGTCGAAGGCGTACGCACCACGGCCGAACTCGCCGACGTCGCCTCCCGCATGGCCGAAGCTCTCGATGAACCGTTCGAGCTCGGCGGCCACTGTCACGCAGTGACGCTCAGCCTCGGCGGAAGCGTCGGGGCCCATCCCGACACCGCCGATGAAGTGCTTATGCGGGCCGACATGGCGCTACTTCGCGCGAAGCGGCTCGGACGCGCCCGCTACGTCGCCTTCGACGCGATACACGATCGCGTGACGACGCGGGAGGATTTGCAACTCGAGGACGACCTGCGGACCTCATTCGGCTCCGAGCAACTGCGCGCCTTCTATCAGCCGATCGTCAACCTCGACGACCTCATCGTCGTCGGCCACGAAGCCCTCGTGCGGTGGGAACATCCGAGCCACGGACTCTTGCCGCCCGACCGCTTCCTCGAACTCGCCGAGAGCAGCGGGCTGATCCGCCCCCTCGGCGGCTGGATGCTCGCACAGGCCTGCCACGACGCGGCTCGCGACGCCGCCGGGCTGGCGCCGGGCGGGTGGGTGGCGGTCAACGTCTCCCCCAGCCAGCTGGCGCGATCGGGCTTTGCCGACAACGTGATCAGCATGCTGGACAAGACCGGGCTGAGCCCGGCGCGACTGCATCTGGAGGTCACCGAGACCGCTCTGATCGCGGCCAGTGCCACGCTGTCCGATGAGCTCGAGCAGCTCTCGCGGCTCGGGGTGCGCATCGGGCTCGACGACTTCGGTACCGGCTATTCCTCCCTCAGCTTGCTGCACAAGTTCCCCGTGCACATGGTCAAGATCGACCGCAGCTTCGTGCATCCGGTGCTCGCCGACCGCAGCGCCCGCGCCATCGTCAAGGCCGTCCTCAGCATGTGTGCGGACATGGGCCTGCCGACAGTTGCGGAAGGCATCGAGGAGCACGACCAGCTCGAACTGCTGCGCGATCTGGGCTGCTCCCACGGCCAGGGTTACCTCTTCGGTCGGCCGATCCCGCTCCTGGCCCGCATCGTCATCCCCCGCCAGAAGTCGCATCCGGCCATGGCCGGCAAAGAGTCAGAACATCAGATCCCCGCGCGGAGAAGCCGATGAAAACCGCCCCGATCCAGGACGAATTCGCCTCGCAGGAGGTCATCAGGCCGGCGGCCGTGCTGTCGGAAAGTGCCGCCCGGCTGATCCTCGCCGGACTTGCCATGGACGACGTTCAGGCCAGCGGTTACTGGTGGACCAAGGTCGGTACCTGGCGGCGCTATGCCCAGCCCTGGGCGCCGGGAGCGGACGACCCGGGTGACGCCGTCCACATCGGCACGATCAGCTGTGTCTACGACAGCCCGGCCCGGTTCTGCGTCACGGTTTTCCGGGTCTCGATGACGTCCTACGGGTTGCGCTCGGGCTGGACGACCGAAGCACTCTGCAACGAGGCGTTCAGGCACGCCGGGCTGACGTTGCGCGACTGCCCGCGCGCGTCGCTCACCGCGCCCCCGAAACCCTTCACCGAGCTGGCTCGCGATACCGGTCCGGCTCGGCGAGTCAGTGACTAGCGCGTCTGGCGCTGCTTGCCCTGATCCTTCTGCCGCAGCGGAAGGATCAGCTCGGCGAGCCAGCTGAAGAACGCCACCAGCAGGCCGCCGAGCACGGCGGAACCGAAGCTGTCGATGTCGAAGCGGTCGGACAGGCCGGCGGTGATGGCGAGCACCACGGCGTTGATGACGAGTAGGAAAAGCCCCAACGTCAAGATGATGAGCGGCAGCGTGAACAGCCTCAGGATCGTGCCGACGAAGAGGTTGACGATCGAGAAAAGGAACGCCAGCCAGACGTAGGTGAAGAAGCCGCCATAGACATGCATCCCGGGGACGATCTTGACCACGATGGCGAGAATCGCCGTCATCACGAGCAGGCGTAGCAATGCGCGACGCAACATCGGAACCGCCCTTCGGTGTGCGCCCACGGGCTGGGAACCCCCGGGCGATCACCGGGAGCGTAACTCAGCTCAGGCCAAGCATCTCCAGTGCGTTCGTGCGCACGATGCGTTCCAGCTCCTGCGCGCTCAGCTGGCGGGCCATGCGCTCGACCACCAGATGCGTGTTGGGCCAGGTGGTGTCCTGATGCGGATAGTCGATCTCGAAGACGAGCTGGCTGACCCCGATCGAGTCACGGTTACGCAGCCCGATCTCGTCGTCGAAGAAGCAGCCATAGACCCGGCCGGGCAGGTAGGAGCTCGGCGGCTGCGTGATGACCGCCGGCAGTTCGGCATAGGTCTTGTGGGCGAAAACGTTGTCGAGCCGTTCGAGGATGAAAGGGATCCATCCGATCTGGCTCTCGGAGTAGGCGATCTTCAGGCGGGGGAAACGCACCAGCAGTCCGGAGACGAGCCATTCCACGAGCGAGAGCTGCGCCATGCTGAACGTGAGTGCCGTGTTGGCGCCGCGCGGTGCGAACGGACTGGTTTCGGCCATCTTTGAGCCTGAGCCGATGTGCATGCAGACGACGGTGCCGGTCTCATCGCACGCTTGGAAGACCGGGTTCCAGTAGCCGTCCGGGTCGTGGATCGATGGCAACCCGAGATGGTGCGGCATCTCCGGAAAGGTGACGGCGCGGCAGCCGCGAGCGGCATTACGGCGGATCTCGGCGGCCGCGTGCTGCGGGTCCCACAGCGGGATCAGACAGACCGGGAGCAGCCGGCCTCCCGAATCGCCGCACCACTCATCGATCATCCAGTCGTTGTAGGCGGTGACGCAGCGCGCGGCGAGCGACTTGTCCTTTGCTTCCAGGAACATCTGGCCGCAGAAACGGGTGATGAACGGAAAGCACAGTGACCGCTCGGTGTGATTGAGGTCCATGTCGGCGAGCCGGGATTGAGGGTCGTAGCAGCCGGGCCTCATATCGCGATAGGCGATCGGGTCGATCGTGTGCTCCTCGACCGGATAGCCGGCGCACGCCACCACCTTCGGCACGACCTTTGCCAGATCCTCATAGACCCACCAGTCGACGATCGGGCCGTCGCCGCCTTTGGTGTAGCTGACCCGAAGGGTCTGCGGATCGCCGGTAGTCAGGCAGGTGTCCTGTACGACGCGAGGGCCGCGTTCCCGATCCGCCGCGGGCAGCCGGTCGGTCCAGACGGTCGGCGGCTCGACGACGTGGTCATCGACCGACACGATCCAGGGAAGCTCGCTCATCGGGCAGCCATGGGGCGCCGCGCCGCGGGGTTGCGCAGCAGCCGGCCGGGAAGCGCTCCGGTGTGCTGCCCGTCGCGATGGACGATCTGCCCAGCGACGACGGTGGCCCGAAATCCCACCGCCCGCTGCTCGATTCGCGGCTCACCCGCCGGAAGGTCATGCACCAGTTCCGGCATCGCCGGCCCCACCCGATCGGGATCGAAGACGTTCACGTCGGCGACCATCCCCTCCAGCAGCAGCCCGCGATCGTGAAAGCCCCAGGCCCGGGCGGGCGCCAGGGTCAGCATGCGTACTGCCTCCTCGAGGGTGAAGTCTCCGCGGTCGCGTACCCAATGCCCCAGCAGATGCGTGTGGATGGAGCTGTCGGAGATCTGGCTGACGTGAGCCCCGGAGTCAGAGAAGGTCGGCACGGTCCGCGGATGCTTCATGGCGGCCCTGACCGCGACGGCATCGAACGGTGCGAAGGTCTGCACGAAGAACTGCTTCAGATCGGTCGCGAGCGCGAGGTCGATCATCAACTCCACCGGGTCGACCCCGCGCTCCCGAGCGGCATCAGCGACTGTCGGGTTCGGCGGCAAGGCACTGTCGAGGACCCGCATCCGCTCGAAGTCCGGCTTGCGGGCTTCGGCTCCGATGGCCCGGCCGTAGGTGCCTTCGTGGGCCGCCTTGACCAGCCGTTCGCGTACCGCCGGTTCGGCGAGCGCCCGGCGCTGCTCGTCCACGGGTAGCGTGCGTATCGGGGCCCACTCCTCCAGCAAGTCGAAGGGCAGCCGGCTGCGGAACGAGGACATCGACCCGATCCCGCGCGGATGCGTCAGGCCGAACATGCGGCCGCCCGCAGCGGCCGCCGCGTCAAGGACCTCCAACGACCGCCCGCCTGAAGTCGCGCCGATGGCAATGGGCACCTGGGTGCGAACCGCCAGATCGATCAGCCGGGCCTCGCGGGCCGCACGCTCCTGCAGCGACGGAGGGTCTTCGACGAGTTGGAAGACGCCGGTGCCTGCTTCGGCCAATATTTCGACGAGCGCGCAGACCTCGTCCCACTCGGCGAGGCGCGAGGCGACGGGGCGGTTGTCCGATGTTTCGTGATGGTGGGTACGCGACGTGCTGAGCCCGATGGCGCCGGCCGCCAGCGCGTCGGCGAGCTCACCCTGCATCGCCGCTAAGTCAGCGACGGTGCCGCTCTCGGTGAAGGCCCGCTCCCCCATCACGTACGTGCGCAGCGCCGAATGTCCAACGTTTGCTGCATAATTCAGCGCCTTTGGGAGTTGGTCGACCGCATCGAGGTACTCGGCGAACGTCGTCCAGCTCCAGTCGATTCCCGCGGCCATGGCCACGCCGGAGATGTCCTCGGCCCGCTCCAGGTTGCGGATGACGAGGTGACGCTGTTCGAAGGGCGCCGGTGCCAGCGTGAAGCCGCAATGCCCCATGACCACCGTGGTGACCCCGTGCCAGCACGATGACGTGCCGAGCGGATCCCAGAACACCTGAGCATCCATGTGGGTGTGGCCGTCGATGAAGCCAGGCGTGACGACGTGGCCCGCCGCGTCGATCTCCTCGCGGCCGGCCGCGGCGATGCGACCGATCCGCGCGATGCGACCCGCCGAGAGCCCGACGTCCGCCGGATAGGGAGCCATCCCCGTGCCGTCGACGATCGTCCCGCCGCGGATCACGACATCGAACTCGGCATCACCCGACACGGCGCACCTCCACGGGAATCCCGTTGACGGCGGCGTTTCCGGAGGGCACATCGATCAGATGCCCAGGCGCGAGGATGTTGCTGTTGGCGCCGGCATTGGCGCTTGCGACCCGTAGCCGGGTACCGGGACGGTCATGCCCCCATCCGTGCGGGAGGCTGACGACGCCCGGGATGATCTCGTCGCTCACCTCAGCGACGGCCTCGACCGAACCCGCCTCCGAGGCGACGCTGACGGATTCACCATCGGAAAGCCCAAGCGCCGCAGCATCTTTCGGATGCACAATGAGGGTGCAGCGGCTGCGGCCCTTCATGAGCGTATCGACGTTGTGCATCCACGAGTTGTTCGAGCGGATGTGCCGGCGGCCGATGAGCACCAAGCCGCCCGGTGGGCTGTCGATGCGGACCTGCAGACGCGGGAGGTCACCAAGGATGTTGCCGTGGGCCAGTTCGACGTCGCCGCTCGCGGTGCGCAGGATCTGGTCGATGCGCGGCACCATCGGCCCGAAATCGACGCCGTGCGGGTAATCATTCTTCAATGATTCCAGGGTCAATCCGCCCGGGCGGGCCCCGTATCCATCACCCCACGGGGAGGCTCGTACCGTCAGGTCGGCGATCCGGTCGGGGCCGCGCAGCGGGATCTGGTCCATCACTTCGCCAGCGTCGACGCCATGGCGTGCCGCCCGCTCGGCGAAGAGGATGTCGTCGTAGGCCGCGACGTCGACCTCGGCTGCCTTGACTCCCGACGCGATGGCCCCGAGCCGGATGAGGATCTCCCACTCCTGAGGCCGGTCGCCGCGGGGGAAGATGGCCGGCGAGTAGCGCGCGGCGCTGCGGACCGCGAAGCCCCACAATGCCTCGTCGAGGTGCGGCTGCTCGAGCGCCGACAGCCCGGGCAGGATGACGTGGGCGTGGCGCGAGGTCTCGTTCAGCCAGTTGTCGACGCTGATCATGGCGTCGAGCATCGGAAGGGCTTCCTCAAGGCGTCCGGCATCCGGCGCTGAAAGCACGGGGTTGCCGGCCATGACGATGAGGCCGCGCACCCGCCCCTCACCGGGGGTCGCGATCTCCTCGGCCAGGCACGACAGCGGCGCCTGCCCCAGCACCTCGGGGGCCTTGCGTACCCGGGTGTGCCAGCGGCCGGTACGTACCGGTCCGCGGCGCCTGGCCGTCTGGGAGATGGTGGCGATCGCCGGGGTTGGGAACATGGCGCCGCCGACCACATCGAGATGACCGGTCAGCACGTTGACGACGTCCACCGCCCACGAGGCGAGCGTGCCGAACTCCTGGTTGCACAGGCCGATCCGGCCGTACACCACGGCGCGCTCGGTGGCGGCCAGTTCGCGGGCCAGCAGCCGGATCCGCTCGGCCGGGACGCCGCACGCTTCGGCCACCGCATCGGGGCTGAAGTTCTGCGCGGCCGCCAGCACCTCCTCGATGCCTTGCACTCGACCGTCGAGAACCCCGAGGTTCACCAGGCCTTCCTCGGCGAGCACGTGGACGATGGCGAGCAGGAACGCGGCATCCATGCCGGGGACGATCGGAATCCACTCGTCAGCCTTCTCCGCGGTGCCGGTGCGGCGCGGATCGACGACGATGGTGCGTCCGCCGCGGGCGCGGATGCGCTTGATCTCGCCCATGATGTCGGGGCAGGAGAACAGCGAGCCCTGCGAGGCCTGCGGGTTGGCGCCCATCACCAGGAACAGATCCGTGCGGTGCACGTCGGGGATCGGCAGGCTCCACGGGTTGCCGAAAAGTTGAGCGCACGCAAGGTTTTTCGGCCACTGGTCGACAGTGCCGGCGGACCAGATGACAGGCATCCGCGGGATGCCGGCGACAGCTCCGGTGTAGCGGCTGAGCGAGTAGTTGTGCACGGCCGGATTGCCGATGTAGGCCGTGATGGCGGCGATGCCGTGTTCCTTCACGATGGGGTGCAGCAGTTCCTCGCAGCGGGCGAAGGCCTGCTCCCAGGTGACCTCGTGCCACTCCTCGCCGTCGCGGACCATCGGTGCGCGCAGCCGGTCCTCGTCGTGGTGCAGCCGGCCGAGCGAGGCGCCCTTGGGGCACAGGTAGCCCTTGCTCCAGACGTCGTCACGGTCGCCGCGGATGCTGGTGACCTGATCGCCGCGGGTCTGGATGACGAGGCCGCACATGGCCTCGCAGAGTGGGCACGTTCGAAGATGCGTGCGGTGGGTCGAGCCCTCGGCGTCCTCAGGGGCGGCCCGCTCATCAGTCGTCATGCCGGCCCCATTCGACCTCGTTGCCGCTCGGTCCACCCGCATCAGGCGATGGGTCGAGAGTAGAACGGCCCGGTGGCCTGCCCTTAGGCGGTCTGCTCCTCCAGCAGCAACTCGTCGGCATCGGGCTGTCCCAGCAGCCCGGCGAACATGACCACCACGGCGAGGCTGATGACGGCCTCCGCGGCCCTGCGTAGCAGGTTCATGGGGAAAGAGTTCCCCCGCTTGATGTCAATCACGCTGCCGCAGGCTGGGAAAGTCCTGTGCAATGCGGTTGATGATGGCCAAGACATAGCGCCGGGCACCCGGCATGGCCGCCGGGCAGCTGGTCGCGCCGTTCACCATGACCTCGGGCACCGGGCAGAAGTGCGTCCCGTCCGCCTGCCGGACTACGACGGTCGGGGTGCCGTCGGGCCAGTGCCCGGTGCAGGTCTCCCCCTTCTGGCACGGCAGCGTGTCCGTGTAGTGGCCGTTCAACTCGACCGCGGCGGCGCCGTCGGCGAAGTGCACCAGCGGATTGGAGTGAAACAGCGCCGGCAGCTTGCTGAACATGACCCCGAGCGCCGTATTGCCGACGGCCCCCTGTGCTGCCTGGCCCCGGGAGATCGGCGTGCTCACGAAATACACCGGGATGTTGTGGCTGGTGAAGATGCTGATGGCCACGGCGGAGTCGGCGGCGTACTTGTTGACGAGCGCCTGATCGCTGAGGGCGACCCCATTGCCGGCCTTCATGCAAGGCGTGAAGGCGTCACCCGAGAACTGGATGACCGCGATCTGCGGGTGGAAACCGGCCGGGTTGGACGGATCGGTCTCCGTGCGCATGTCGGGAAACCAGTCGCACAAGGCCGTCCCGCCGAACGTGTGCTCGGCGGCGACGCCGTGGCCCGTCAACCCGACGAAGAAGCTGAAGTACAGCGCCGCCTGGGCCGAGATCGAATCGCCCCAGAGCTCTATGCGTAGCGGAGGTCCGGAGGCACTGGTTGGGGTAGGGGCTGCTGACGGTGAACGCGGCGGTGACGGTGTTGGCGCCGCAGGAGTGGGTCGAGCGGTCGGGGTGGGGCCGGCGGATCGCGTCGCGGATGGCGGCGCCGCCGGGGTGGCCGAACTACCGCATCCGGCGAGGATGAGCAGTGCGGCGACGCAGGCAACTCCGGAGGTGACCGTGCGTGCGGCACCAGGCGTCCGGGAGATCAGTGCGATGTCCCGAAGATACGGGCGGCTCGTGTGACCCGGCACCCGCCGTGGGCTAGCAGCCGATGAGAGTGCGCACGTCCGGCAGGGTGGCGGGAACCTGCGCCACGTCGTGACCGGTGACGCAACCGTCGCAGCCGCGGCGCACCCACGCCACCACGACCTGGATGGTCTTGTCGTCATCGGACCATGCCGGATAGCTGTGGGCCTGCAGGTAGGTGACGAGTTGAGGGGTGGTCATTTCTGTCACTCCGGTCGGCAGCTGGGGAGAGGTGCGCCTATGCGCCTCGCTGACACCCGCATCAACGGCTGGCGTGCAGCCCGGTAACGCCCTGCCCCGGAAAAGTTCCGGCAAAACGTCGGCAGCGGCCGCGGGCCGGTCAGTACGGGCTGGCGGCACTGGCGTGAATGACCAGGCCGGCGATCACGAGGACGAGGATCTGGGTGCAGCAGATGACCCAGACCTGGGCGAGCGTTTCGGAGTCGAAGTCGAGCCACTGCCACCAGGCTGTCCGGCTCCCCCGAGCCGCCGGCGAGGTAGGCGCGGGGATCGCGTCGCAGGTGGCGTCGTAGGCGGCGTCAAGGCCAAACCCAGCTGGAGGAGTTGGAGCGAGCGTCACCAACGCGCGAATCCTTTCGGGCGATTGGGGGAACAGGTCGAGCAGTGGCCCGGGGGCCCTGTTCACCCATCGGCTGGGGGTCCGTTGCCTTAACGAATGCCCTTTGTGCGGGATATGGGTTGGTCAGCGGATTCGACGTGCGGCGGACGGTGAGCCCGCCCGAGCCATGGCAAACCGACGAAAGGTACTTCAGGGGAGGGATTGACCTACCGGTGGATCTTGTGTGTTATGGAGAGTGAGATAGCAGTTACTTTCAGCGATTGCAGGAGGCTCACAGCTCTGAGGGCGGGCGCGCCTTACCGCATGTGACAAGGGGCGCCTCAATGAACCCGGTAATGGGACACGGCATGGCCAGGCGCTCCGAAGGGGCTTCGAGGGCTTGGTGTCGGGGCAGCTGAAGTCTGGAGTGCAGTGAGCGAAGCGAATTCAGGGCCGCTCGACGGCCAGCTCAACCGCATCATGGAAGTGGCGCGGCATCAGCTGGAGATGGACGTCGTCGCCATCACCGAATTCGCCCCTGAACGCCAGGTCTACCGCGCCCTGCTCGGCGATCCAGCCGCATTCGGCATGACTGTGGGTGACGGGCCTGCCGCGGAAGACGGCTTCTGCCTGCGCATGGCGCAAGGCCTGCTGCCCCATGAGATCCCCGATACCTCGGCTCATCCCGTTGCCTCTGCGCTACCGCTCGCGGTTGCTGCCGGGGTAGGCGCCTACGCCGGAGTTCCCATCCAGCTGAGCGACGGCAGCCTGTTCGGCAGCCTCGCCTGTTTCCACCACGAACCGCACGACCTCGGCGAGCGGGACGTGCGCTTCCTGCGCATGCTTGCCGAGCTGGTCACGGCCGAACTCGAAGCGATGCGCGAACGCGACGAGGCGAGCCTGCGCATCAGCAGGCTGATCGAGTCGGCAACGCTGGAGGTCGCCTTGCAGCCAGTCTTCGACGTGCACGACGGTCATTTCCTCGGCGCCGAAGCCCTCGCCCGTTTCCCGAGCTCCTTCGGCAGCACGGAATCGGTGTTCGAGTCGGCGGGTGCCGTCGGGCTCAGCCTTCCGCTCGAGCGCCTGGCGATCGGCTGTGCGATTCCGGTCCTCGATGCGCTGCAGGACGGTCAGTTCCTGGCCGTCAATCTCACCCCGCAGGTGGCCTTCGAGCTCGCCGCCACCGGTGAGACGAGGCCCGAGCTGATGGGACGCATGGTCCTGGAAATCACCGAGCACGCGGCCATCGCGAGCTACCCCGACCTGCGCAAGGCCCTGCGCGGCAGCCGCGATCAGGGGCTCAAATTGGCGATCGACGACGCCGGCGCCGGCTACGCGTCGCTCAAACACGTTGTTGAACTCGAGCCGGACATCATCAAGATCGACCGGTCCATCGTCGAAGGCGTCGCCAATGACCGCGCCCGGCGCAGTGCGGTCAGCGCTTTCGTCCTGCTGGCGCTCGACATCGGCGCTTACGTCATCGCCGAAGGCGTGGAACGGCCCCAGGACCTCGAGGCCATCAAGGATCTGGGTGTCGATGCCGCGCAGGGCTACCTGCTCGCGCGTCCCACGAAAGACCGGCGAGCCCTGGCCCGCTGGCAGAAGTCGGGCCGGCCGGCACCTCGAGTAGTGCGCTCGCGCGACGCCGAGCCCGCACTGGCGGTATCACTGCGCGGCTAATGTCCGGCTGTGACTGAAGCCGACCTTCATTTCTATTTCGACCCTGTCTGCCCGTTTGCCTGGATGACGAGCAAGTGGGTGCGCATGGTCGCCGCCCAACGCGACTACACCGTCGATTGGCGCTTCATCGCCCTGCAGATGGTCAACGAAAACGTCAACTACGAAGCGCAATTCCCGCCCGAGTACGTGGAGCTGCACAGCGCCGGACTTTGCATGCTGCGCGTCGCCGCCGCGGTGCGGGCGGAACACGGCCGGGCAGCCGTCGGCGCGTACTACGCGGAGTTGGGGACGTCGATCTGGGATTCGGAGCGGCCCTGGGCCACCCCTGGCGATCCCGCACAGGTGGCCGCAGCGCTCGGCCGAGCCGGCCTGCCCGCCGAGCTCAGCAAGGCCCTCGATGACGACAGCCATGACGAGGTTCTCCGCCAGGAAACGCATGAGGCGCTGACGCTCACCGGCCAGGATGTCGGCACGCCGATCCTGCATTTCCAGCCGCCAGCTGGGGTGGCCTTTTTCGGACCGGTCATCAGCCGGCTCCCCACCGAGTCCGAGGCCCTTGAGCTGTGGGAACACGTCATCGCCCTCGCCCACTTTCCGGGCTTCGCGGAGATGAAGCGCAGCCTGCGTGAGCTGCCTCAATTGCGCGCGCTCGGCGTCAGCGCGGACCAGGTCGGCGTTCAGGAAGACTGGCACGGTGGGAGCAGAAAACTGAAGAAGTAGTCAGTTCCACGGTTCCTCGTTGCCGTTCGGTAGCAGGAAGCGAGATTGCTCACTGGGGCCTGAGAAGCGGCGATCGGTGACGGGACGTTCGAAGGACAGGCGATGAGCCAGCGCAGCGATCACGCTCACCTGTCAGCTCTCGACCAGGCCGACACCGCAGGCCGGTCAAAGTCGGGGCCGGGATGTCCTACCTCGAGTCGTGTGCTGCTGCCGGCGATGACCCGTCGGCCGTCGCGGTCAGCGGCGCGATCCGGATGGCGCTACGGGGTGATCTGGCCGCCCCGCTCTCGATCCTGGTTCCTTGCGACTCGCCGCCGCGGGATCGCCGATCACGGCGCGGGAAAGACGATCTACCGGATCGCGGAAAGCTGACGCCGTAGGCCCCTAATCGGTGCGCAGATCGGCCTTCAGGACCTTGCCGGTCGGCGTCTTGGGCAACGTGTCGATGAAGCGCACTTCCCGCGGGTATTTGTAGGCGGCCATACGTTCCTTGGTGTAGGCGATCACGTCTTCGGCACTGAGCTCGACACCGTCCTTGACGACAATGACGGCGACGACCTCCTCCCCCAGCCGGTCGTCCGGCTTGCCGATGACAGCGGCCTCGACGATGTCCGGATGTTCGAAGAGCACCTCTTCGATTTCGCGAGGGTAGACGTTGTAGCCGCCGCGGATGACGAGGTCTTTGCTGCGGTCGACGATGAAGAAGAAGCCGTCATCGTCGACGTAGCCGAGATCGCCGGTGTGGAACCAGCCGTGGCGAAAGGCCTCCGCGGTGGCCTCCGCCCGGCCGAGGTAGCCCTTCATGACGTTGTGGCCCCGGATGACGATCTCGCCGACGTTTTCCTGGCCTGGCGGGAGCGGGTTGTCATCGAGGTCGTGGATGCGCATCTGGACGCCCCAGATCGGCTTGCCGACCGAGAACTGCTTCCGCTCTTCGGCGCTCACGTTGAAAGAGGCGGTGCTGGCCGTCTCCGACAGTCCGTAGCCCTCGAGGACCACGATGGCGAACTTGTCCTCGAAGGCACGCATGATCTCGGCGGGCAGCGAGGCGCCGCCGGAGACGGCGACGCGGAGCGCGGAAAGGTCGCGGTCGGACGTGTCCAGCTCGGTCAGCGCCTGCAGCATCGTGGGCACTCCCCCGATGACCGTCACACCGTCGGACACGATCGCGTCGAGCACCGCCTTGGGCTCGAAGCGCGGGACGATCGACAGGCAGCCGCCGAACAGCAGCGTGACGTTGATGATCGAGGACAGCCCGAACACGTGGAAGAACGGCAGCACGGCGAGCGTCACGTCCTGGCTGTTACCGCCGAAGAGGCGACCAGCGACGGAGCAGTTCATGTACAGCTGGAAATGCGTGAGCTCGGCGCCTTTGGGACGGCCGGTGGTGCCGCTGGTGTAGATGAGGACGGCGGTGTCGTCAGCGTTCGTCGGATGAATGCCGCCCGCCGGGTCGGTATCGGCGGGCGTCCCCAGGAGTGCGTCGAATGCCTGCGCGCCCTCGGGAAGCGGGGTCTGGCCGAAGCCCAGGACGTACAGCGGAACCTTGCGCTCCGTGGCAGCTTTCTCGGCGTCGGCGGTGAAGAGTTCAAACGTGACGAGCAGCTTGGCCTGGGCGTCGTCGAGGTGATAGCTGATCTCCGGGGCCTTGAGTAAAGGATTCAGCGGAAGCAGGGTCATTCCGGCCTTGAGCACCCCGAAGTACGCCACCAGGAAGTGCGGGACATTGGGCAGATGGATCGCGACGACATCGCCTGGCACGAGGCCTGCTTCGGTGAGCCCGGCCGCGAACTGTCCCGACTGCGCGTCGAGTTCCGCGTAGCTCATCGTCGTGCCCATGAACTTGGCCACCGGCGAGCCGGGGGCGGCCAGCGCCGATTCACGCAGGATCGTCGCCAGGTTGAAACTCATGGTCGGACGGTATGCCTCTCGCTTCTGTCGTGCACCTCCCCCCAATCGGTGGCGCCACCACCAGAGCACGCTCAGGCACCCGGATCTGGTGGCGCCAGTCCGACGCCCGCCGGTGGAAAACGCTTTTGGGAGCAGCATTTTGCGGCACTCTTCGCAGCTGCCTGAGAACCTGAGCAAGCTCGCGATCCGCCAATGAGACCTCCGCGCGAGAGTTGCGTCCCGGCCGGCTTTCCGCGCCGCAACACGGTGGAACGCGCCGCCATCGACGCCGTACGCATTGGCTCCGTCAAGGCGGAACGCGACGTGGCGCTGCGTCGTGCCGACCGTGATGGTCTTGCTCACCGCGTTGTGGGCCGTGTTGATGACGCTCACGGTGCCGTCGGTGCAATTCGTGACGTAGACGTTGCTGCAATCGGGGCTGGCCGCGAGTCGAGAAGGTCCGTTGCCGACAGCGATGGTGGTGGTGAAGACCTATCTCGAACGCTCACAGGCCAAGTTGCAGTGCTGCGACCGGGCGTCTGCCGTTGCGGTCGCCCGGAGGCAGGGTTGGATCCAGTAGCCAACGCATAAGCTGCGGGGGTGCAGAGGTCGATGCTCCTGGGCGGGGCGCTGACATGGCGCTAAAGACCCCCCGGCCGCAGCGGGCGCGTATCGGCGAGGAGCGCAGCCCGGGCGAGGTCCGGCCGGTCACGAATCGCACCGTTTTCGGGCTCGGCGTCGGGGTGCTCGTGCTGGTTGTCCTGGCCACGGCGGCGATCCTCTGGGCCAGTTCGAGTACCAAGAAGCGGGTGACGACCGCGAACAACCTGCCGCAGGGCGGGGTCACGACGTACGTGGCGTCGTATGAGGAGACCGTCCAGGTCGACAAGCGGCAGGTGGTCGCGGCGACGCTCAGCCTCGAGTGCTCCGCCACCTGCACCAAGGGCGACTACACCGGCTATGCCGGCGACATCGCGGTGAAGGTCGACGGCTCGAAGCTGACCGGCTCCGCACATCCGTCGTGCGAGGACGAATCCCTTGTGTTGCAGGCAGATTTGTCGCTGGCGGTCCCTGCGCAGCTCCCCCAGACCCTGAGTGGCACGCTCACGCGGAAGTCCACCTGCACAGGTGCCGACGCGGGCCCGTCAGCCACCATGCAGCTGCGCCGCACCCGCTGACTCGAGGCCGCTAGCCGGGCCGCCGCGTGCGCCCGGCGGACTTGCGGAACGCGGCCGCGCGACGATCGCCGAACACCGCACCATCGGTCTCCCACCAAGGCCGCTGCAGGTCGGCTTCCGCATCGACCGCTGCAGTTTCCTGTTCCTGCTGATCGAGTTGGCGGTCGATGACGATCGCCTCGCGCTCGTCCATCCGGATCCACCGGAAGACCAGGAGAGCGAGAACGGGCAGGTCGATCGTCTCGGCAAGAAACCAGACGATGGCGCCGCCGAGCTGCTGATCGTGCAGCCGCGAGGGCCCCCAGGTGCGGTGGACGGCGAGGTAGTGCTCGGGCGCCAAGAGGCTGGTACGCAAGCGAATGGCGATGCCGGGAATCGCGTCGGCCAGCAGCTCCAGGAACCCGAAGAGGATGCCGGCCGCCAGCGACATCGAGCTCGTCTGCGTGCCCTCATCAGCCAGCGGCAGCGCCATCACCAGCCCGGCCAGCAGGAGCACCAGATGCAGCAGCTCGTAGACGGCGTAGTGCTTCAGCGACGCTGGGAAGACGACGGTGAAGAAGACCAGCATCGTCACCAACGGCAGCAAGAGCGCGCCGAACGCCGGATTCGACAGCACGTTCATCGCCCGGGCATCGGCGATCCGGGCCAGCCACGGACGCCGCCCACGCCCGACCTGAAGAGCCCGTGACAAAGACACCGGCTTGCCGAACATCAGCAGTGCCGGCGAGATGACCAGCAGCATCATGATCTGCACGGTGTAGACCCAGAAGAGCGTGTGCGCGTAGGCCCCGACCCACCACAGGGTGACGGCGGCGATCGTCAGCAATCCGAGTCCGAACGACACCATCCGGAGCACCGGCCATTGCCCACCGTGGCGGCGCAGCAGGACTACCCCACGCCCATACCAACCTGCGGCGATGAGCAGGACGCCGACGGCCACCGGATCGAACGTCCATGACGTCAGCGCTGAGGAGGCGGTCAGCACGAGCCGAGACTACGGCCGGGGCCGGGCGTGAGCACAATTTGATACAAGGTGAAGATGCTGATCCCGCCCGTGCCGAGCTGGCGTCCCTCCCGTGGCTGACGCGATCTGGCGGGCGGCCGAGCAGCACACCGTCACGGAGCTGCTGCTGGCCCGGCTGGATTCCGATCCGGATTCGGAGTACCTCGATGTCTGCGGCACCAAGCTGACCGCTCGCGAGGTCGCGCAGGCGGGGGCCCGCATCGCCGGTTCCCTCCAGCAATTGGGTGTGAAGCCTGGGGATCGGGTCGCCACGCTGGTCGAGAACTCCCCCGAGATGCTGCTCGCCTGGTTCGCGACGGTCTGGCTCGGCGCGATCTCCGTCCCGGTCAACACCGCGTACAAGGGCGAGTACCTGCGCCACCAGCTCGATGACAGCGGCGCCCGCGTGCTGATCGTCGCTGACGAGTTCGTCGATCGCGTGCAGGCGATCAGCGGGCAACTGCCCCAGCTCGAGCACGTCATCTGCCTCGGCGAATCGCCCGCCATGACGAGCGTCACCACGCATCCGTGGGATGAGGTCCTCGCGACCGCAAGCATTGAGGCCTACGACGTACGACCGTCAGCCCTGGCGACCTTCGTCTACACCGGCGGCACGACCGGCCTGTCCAAGGGCTGCATGCTCACGCACAACTACCACGTCGCACTGGCCGAACAGATCGGCTATTGCTGGGAACGTCGCCCGGACGACGTGATCTGGACACCCCTGCCGATGTTCCACTTCAACGCGCTTGTGACGGCTGTGGTCGGCACGCTGGTCTACGGCGGCCGCGGCGCGATCTACCGGCGCTTCTCCGTCTCCAACTTCTGGCCCGAGATGAACCGGACCGGCGCGACCGTCATCTCGACATTGGGCAGCATGGCGTACCTG
>DATAVO010000190.1:0-14314 GCA_036267695.1 Frankiaceae bacterium | reverse complement strand
TCGCGTCCAACCCCCTAATCGACGAGCTCGTCGAATCCGGCCTCGGCCTCGTCCTCACGCCCGGCGAGATCACCGCCGTCGTCTCGTTCATCCGCTCCATCGAAGCCGAGCGCACCGCGCTGGCCGCGCCCGTCGCGGCTGGCGAGAACGTCGTGGCAGCGTTCGGTGCGAGCGGCGCGCAGGAGCCGCAGCAGGTCGCCGCGCAGTCCGCGCCGCAGCTCGCACCGTCGCAGCTGTGACCGCGCCCGCGTGCGGCTCATGCGGAGCGCCCGTCGCCGACGCCCGTCTCTGCACGAGCTGCACGCGGGACCTCGCACTCGCCCTGCTCACCGCGGCGAACATCGCCGCCGACCTCGACGACGCGGTAGCGCGGCTGCTCAAGCGCGGCAGCGGCGGACGGTCATCGAGCCCGGAACCGCCGCTGCCGGTCGACCTCGCCGCCAGCGCGGCAGCCGACGCGCTGCGGCTCGAGCTGGCCGTCTGGACGGCAGCGGTCGCAACGCCATCCGACGTCATGCTGTTCTCGTCCATGACCGGCATACGCCCGCTGGCGACCCTCCTGGCACGCCGGCTCGCCAGCCTGCGGCAGCACCCGGCCGCCGGCCGAGCTCACCGCGACATCACCGCAGCCGTGCATCGCGCCCTGGCCGTCATCGACCGCCAGCCCGACCGCGCGCCCGCCGGCCTCTGCCCGCTGTGCCGCGTCGAGCTGTTCGCCGAAGTCGGCGCCGACACCGCGACGTGCCCGGCATGCGGCTACGCCGTCACCGGACTACGGGCACGGCTCCGCGCGCGTGCCGCCGCCGCCGACGTCCTCGGCACCGCCGGCGAGATCAGCGCCATGCTCGAGCGCATCGGCATCCGCGTCCCGCGCGGCACCATCACCAGCTGGGCGTCACGCGGACGGCTGGGAACGCGCGGCAAGGCAGGCCTGTACGCGCTCAGCGACGTGCTCGCGCTGCAGGCCCAAGCAACCACCAGGAGGACTCGTGCATGACCCGCTTACCGTCGCCTTCGAGATCAGGCGCCCGTGGCCGCAGCGGACGCAGTTCCGGGGCGCGCCGGCAAATGTCCGCTGGCGCATCCGGCTGCACCACGAGCACTGGCACGACGGCCCCGACTTCTGCGGCTGCCCGTCGCCCGATCACAACCCATTCCCGTGGTGGCGCCCGCGCAGCTACAGCAGCTTCTGGCGGCTCGCCGGACGCGACTACTACTGGCCGCCGATCGTCACCGTCTGGCACCGCGAACCACGCGGGCGCGACGGTCTCACCGTCTGCGGCGGCTGGCGCGAAGACCGCCACAGCCGCAAGCGCCGCCGGACCGGCTGGCACTGGCACATCCACCACTGGCGCATCCAGATCGTGGCATTCCAGCAGCTCAGACGACGGCTGCTCACACGGTGCGAGGTCTGCGGCGGCAAGTCCGTCAAGGGGAATCAGGTCAACGTCTCGCACTCCTGGGACCGTCCGAAAGCGCCCTGGTGGCGCGGCGAAACCGGCTTGGCCCACATGAACTGCAGGTGACCGCCCATGGCTGACGAGTCAGACCCGCAGCGCGACGCCGTGCACGAGGCGATCGCAGCAAACAGCACCGTCCCGAGCGCCATACTCACCGGCTGGGTGGTCGTCGCCGAGTGGATGGACGTCGACGGCGACAGGTGGCTGTCATTCTCCCGTTCGGCTTCTACGCCGAACTTGGACAGCCAAGGGCATGATGCACGAGGTGCTTCACGGTGACTGGCCCGAGCCAGAGTGAGAGGATGAACGGCATGGACGGTACCGAGGTGACGACGTTCCGCACGCCCGGGATTGTCATCCCGGTGCGGCGGACCGTTGTCTGCATCTCCCGCCAGACAGGGCGCCGTTTCAGCTCAGACGTTGACCTCAACATCTGGATAGCCGCCCACATCGACGCGCGCCACGGAGGGTGAACGGCATGGACGAGCAGCCGAAGAAGGTCGCAAAGATCGCCATCCGCGTCGAGTGGGCGGACGGCCAATCGGCCGACCTTGAGGCCATCGAGCCCGTGAACGCGACGTATGAGGCTAAGTACCCGGATCCGGAACGCGACCTCCGCGACCCCGCGCGCCTCGTCAGCAGGCAGCCGCCGCCTACGATCACGTTCCGCTTCACCGCGAGCGGCGATCACGGCTACACGGAGCGGCTCAACGCGCCCGGGTCGAGCAACAGCAAACTTGACGCTCGGCCGTTTGCATCGTTAAATGTGCTAAACGGACTTCAGTGGCTCGCGGCGACGCGGGCCATGTTCGTTTGGGGCTGGGGTAGCAAGGCAAGACGAAGCGGCTTCGGCCGTGGCGCTTCCACCTGGCGTGCACAACGGCCACCGGCAACGGTGGCCGTTCCCATTTGGAGCCGCCATGCCGAACGGACAATGGCGCGGTTCAACTAGGCGCGGCCGTCTGCCGGCCGACTGGCCGCAACGGTGCACGGCAGTCCGCGAGATCCACGGCACCAGCTGCTACCTGTGCGCCCATCCGAACGCCAGCGACACCGACCACGTGAACCGCGGCGACGATCACTCGCTCGGCAACCTGCGCCCGATCTGCGGAGCTCGCTGCCCACGTTGCGCTGACGAGCACCGCACACCATGCCACGTCGTCAAGTCCAGCCGTGAAGGCGGGCAGGCCGCGCAAGCCGCACGCCCGAAACGAGCCAGAGCGCCCGAACAGCATCCCGGAATGAAGTGACCATGCTCCAGCGCCGTTATTGCTCCGTCTGCGGGCCGCGCTGGTGCTGGCGATGGAAACGCGCCGGCTGCACTCACCCGAAAGTGCCGCAGCCGACATGGGCAACCAGGAGGTAGCCATGGCAGCCAAGAAGAAGACCGCAGCCAAGCCGAAGACGGCCAAGAAGGCCGCTGCAGCGCCCGCGGCCAGCGCGGCCAAGCCGAAGTTCGGCTCGCCCGCATGGGATGCCAAGTACGGCATCAAGAAGAAGACCAAGGCCAAGTAGCCATGGCCGTCCCGTTCAACAGCGCGCTCCACCCGCGAGCGCCCAAGGGCCAGCCAGGCGGCGGCAAGTTCGCAGCCAAGAGCGGCGCGAGCACCGCGACCCCGGCGACGGCCAAGTCGGCCAAAGGCGCGACCGCCGCGAAGAAGACCGGCACGCCTGCGTTCGCCCAGCTGAAGCAATGGGCCACGGCCGAGCACAACGGCAAGAAACTGCCGCCAGCTGAAGCGCGGGCCGTCGCGCTCGCCCACAAACTGCACGTCGCCCATGAGCTCCACGTGGCGCACGTCGCCAACGTCAAGAACAAGGCTGCCGCAGCCAGGAAAGCAAAGACCACGGTCAAGAAGACGCCCGCCAAGAAGACGACGGCCGTGAAGAAGACCACCATGACCACGGCCCAGGCGGCCAAGGTCAAGCAGCTGCAGCGCCCCGTCGGCTAGCGGCTATCTCGGATGGGAGTGATGGCGATGGCAGGCAAGTCCAAGCACCGCGTCGTCAGCCGTGCCCAACAGGCATACCTGTTCTCGACAGGCAAGCCATTCGCGCGCCGATGGTCGATGGCCGCCGGCGAGGTCGGCCCGCACGGCAAGCCATCGGCCGCGTCGAAGGCCGCGTATGCACGGCTGCCGGCGCGCAAGGGAATCAGGAGGCGCTGATGGGCAAAGACGGCAGCCAGTGGTTCCACAACTGGATCCCGCGCAACGCAGCCGCAGCCGACCTCAAGGCCAAGCGCAAGCCAGGATCGGCGCACAGCGGCATCGTCTTCAAGACGAGCCGGCACGACGACGGCAGCGGCCGGGTCAGCGCAGTGCGCCCGGGACGCGGCGAAGTCGGCAACCTCAACTTCAGCAAGACCGGCCGCATCGACGACGTGTTCACCAGCGAACGGCGCAAAGGCATCGCGACGGCGCTCTACAAGCGCGGACAGCGAGCGACAGGCGGACGGCTCAAGCACTCGACCGACCGCACGGCGGCCGGCGACGCGTTCGCGAAAGCCGTCGGCGGCATCGTGCCGCCACGGTCAGCATTCAGGGGAAGGTAAGCCATGGCTGGCACGTGGAAGCACGGTTGGGTACCGACCGACACGCAGGCGGCGCTCGAGAAGGCGCACGGCTCCAAGTCCGGCGCGTCCAAGGCGCTCACCGCCGGCACCAAGCGCAAGGCGTCGCCGCGGCCGAAGAGCGCGCCGAAGGTCAAGAACCCAGGCGGACGCAACATGCAGGACCTGAGCGGACCCAAGCGCGTCAAGGGCAGCAAGGGCAACTCGGGAATCGTCGACCTCGGCAAGCTCCCTCCCGGATTCGGCAAGGGCAAGAGTCGCTCTAAGTAACTGAATTCGGAAGGTGCCCGGTACCCCTCCCCCCCAGGCGAGACATACACCGGCCTGGTATAGCGCCGGAGGGTGACTACGGGTTTTGCAAGTCGCGAGCGAAAACGCGAGCGAAAAAAGGCCATCGCAGCGTAGCCGCACGGCTACCACGCGAATCCTGCACAGGAGGGCCAGGAATGGGCAGCAGAGGACCGGCGCCGAAGCGCTCTGACCAGCGCAGACGTGCGAACAAGGACGACGTGCCGGTTTCGGTCGGCACGGCGTCGCGCAAGGTGAAGGCGCCGGCGGCCGACCGGAACTGGCACGCGATCGCCAAGGGCATGTACTGGTCGCTGGCCAAGTCGGGCCAGTCGGAGTTCTTCGAGCCGTCTGACTGGCAGCTGGCGAGGCTCGCGGCCGAGGCCACGACGCGCATGCTGGAGGCCGAGCGTTTCTCCGCCGTGCTCCTGGCGGCCGTCGACAGCATGTGGAGCAAGCTGCTGATGACCGAGGCCGACCGGCGGCGCATGCGGATCGAGCTCGCGCGGCCGAAGGAGGACACCGCCGCGACGTCGGCCGTCGCCGACCTTGATGACTTCCGCAAGCGATTCTCCGGCTGACCGCCTCGTAACGCTGCCAGACGGCATTCCAGAGCTGACGCTCGGCTGGGGTGTGGCCAAGTGGGCCATGACCTTCCTGGTGCAGCCGAACGGCCCGCGGGCCCGCGAGGCGTGGCGGCCGATTGACTCCCAGATGAAGTTCTGGCTGTGGTGGTACGCCGTTGACGAGTCCGGCCGCTGGCTGTTCCATCGCGCGGTGCGCCGGCTGGCGAAGGGCAGCGGCAAGTCGCCGTTCGCGGGCGTCCAGGCGCTGACGGAGCTGTGCGGCCCGGTGCGGCTCAAGGACTTTGACGCCGACGCTCCCGGCGGCTGCGTCGGCAAGCCGGTCGACATGCCGTGGGTGCAGGTCGTGGCGACGGCCGAAGACCAGACGGCGAACACGATGCGGATGGTGCGCGCGTTCGCGCCGAAGGGCAGCCGCATCGTGCAGGAGTACTCGCTCGATGTCGGCAAGGAGAAGGTCTTCAAGGCGCCGGAGGGGACGCTCGAGCAGAAGGCCAGTTCCTACACCTCGGCCGAGGGCGCGGAGGCCTCGTTCGTCGTCGCCGACGAGACGGAGCACTGGAAGCCGGCCAACCACGGGCCCGATCTGTACGCCACGCTGGCTGACAACCTGGCCAAGAGCGGCTCGCGGATGCTGGAGACGTGCAACGCGTGGGTTCCGGGTGCGCAGTCGGTCTCCGAGTCATCGTGGGACGCGTGGCAGGCCCAGGAAGAAGGCGCGACGCGCGGCCGGTCACGGATCCTGTACGACGCGCGGATCGCTCCGCCGCAGACGAACATGGCGGACCCGGCATCGCTGCGCGCGGCGCTGGAATTCGTGTACGAGGGCTGCTACTGGGCCGATCTGGGCGCGATCATGGACCGGATCTGGGACCCGTCGAGCAAGCCGAGCGACAGCAAGCGGAAGTACATGAACCGGCCGTCGGTGGCCGAGGACGCGTGGATGGACCCGGCGAAGTGGGAGCTGCTGGCGGCCCAGGACGTGACGGTGGAGGACGGCGAGCCGATCGCGATGTTCTTCGACGGCAGCAAGAGCCGTGACGCCACCGCGCTGGTCGGCTGCTCGCTCCGAAGCGGGCATGTTTTCATGCTCGGCTGCTACGAGCCGGACCAGGCGCACGACTCCACGGACGAGGTGCCGCCGGACATGGTGGACGGCTGGGTGGCCGCCGCATTCGAGAAGTACTGGGTGACCGGCTTCTTCGGCGATGTCAAGGAGTGGGAGAGCTTCGTCAAGGTCAGCTGGCCGGAGAAGTACGCGGACCAGCTGGTCATCGCGGCAGTCCCGACCGGCAAGGAGCCGCAGCCCATTGCCTGGGACATGCGCAGCCACTCCTACGACTTCGGCCTGGCGTGCGAGCTGACCGAGCGGGAGATCCTCGAGCAGGCGTTCACCCATGACGCCGACATGAGGCTTTACCGGCACGTCGCGAACGCGCGCCGTCGGCCGAACAGGTGGGGTGCGGTGTCGATCGGCAAGGAGTCGGCGAGCTCGCCGAACAAGATCGACGCTGCGGTGTGCATGATCGGCGCGCGGATGGTGCGCAGGCAGGTCCTGGCAAGCAAAGAGTGGCAGCGCGAGATGCGCAAGGCCCGTGGACGCGGAAGGGTGGTGGTGCTCCGGTGATCGACGACGAGGTACTGCCGTTCGACCTGGCGACGGACCTGCTGACCGAGGACGAGCAGCAGACGGCCGGCAGGCTGCTCGCGCGGATGAACACCGACCTGCCGTTCCTGCGCATCCGCGAGCTGTACTACGACGGCGAGCAGAGGATGAATCATCTCGGCATCGCCGTCCCGCGGGAGCTGGAGAAGCTCCGCACCGCGGCGGGCTGGCCCGGGGTGGTCGTCGACACGATCGACGAGCGCCTCGAGGTGGCGGGTTTCCGCGTCGGGTCCGCGGCGAGCACCGACGATGACCTGTGGGACATCTGGACGGCGAACCGGATGGACTTCGAATCGGGTCTCGCTCACCTCGACGCGCTGATGTTCGGCCGCGCGTTCATCATGGTCGGCACGCGGGACGCCGACACCGACGACGGCTCGGGCACGCCGCTGATCACGGTCGAGTCGCCGCAGAACATGGCGGCCACCTACGACGCTGCCAGCCGCCAGGTGACGGCGGCCCTGCAGCGGTATCGCTTCTACGGCGCCGAATCAGCGGCGCTCTACCTGCCGGAGGTGACAATCCAGCTGATCCGGCCGGAAGGCGAGGACTGGCAGATCCGCGACCGCGACGAGCACGGTCTCGGCCGGTGCCCGGTGGTGATGCTGGCCAACCGCTCGCGCAGCAGTGACCGCTACGGCAAGAGCGAGATCACGCCGGAGCTCATGTCGTGGACCGATGCGGCGTGCCGGACGCTGCTGCGGATGGAAATCGGCGCGGAGTTCTTCAGCTCGCCGCAGCGGTACATCATCGGCGCGTCGGAAGAGGCTTTCCAGGACCCGGACGGCGACCCGGTGGACGCGTGGCAGACCTACATCGGGCGCGTCCTGGCGCTCGAGCGCGACGGCGAGGGCAACGTGCCGGCCGTCGGGACGTTCGCGGCGTCCGACCCGACGCCGCACACCAACCAGCTGCTGGCGCTCACCCGCCTGGTGAGCTCGAGGACGGGCATCCCGCAGAACGCGCTCGGCTTCTCGGCCGACAACCCGGCGTCGGCCGAGGGGATTCTCGCTGCCGACGCCACCCTGAACCGCCGAGCCCGGCGCCGTCAGCGCGCTTTCGGGCCGGAGCACCGCGAGGTCATGCAGCTGGCGCTGATGATCGAGAACAACGGCAAGGTTCCGGCGGACCTGAACAAGATCGAGGTGCTGTGGACGCCGCCGGAGACGCCGACGCCGACGGAGACCAGCACCGCGATCGCCTCGCAGATCTCAACGGGTTCGATCCCGGCGACGAGCAGCGTGACGCTGGCCGCGCTCGGCTGGTCGCCGCTGCAGATCGAGCAGCTGGCGGCCGACCGGACGAAGGCGGACAACGCGGCCGCGCTGCAGGCGATCTCGGCGACCCTGCAGCAGCAGGCCGCAGCGCAGCAGCAGGCCGCGCAACCGCCGGACGACGATGACGACTCCGACCCCAGCGACCCAGACAGCATCTGAGCTGGCGTCGCAGCACCACGCGGCGCAGGCGGCGCTGGCGACGGCGCTGTCTCAGCAGGTGCAGGCCGCTTGGACCGCGCTGCTCGACGTCAACCAGCTGAAGAAGACGATCCCGCACCTGTCGGCCGGCGTGGCGGCGCTGGTGCAGCAGTACGGCAGTGCTTCGGCAGGCGTGGCCGCGGACTACTACGACGCCGCCCGGGCCGCGGCCGCGGCGCGAGGCTCGTACACGGTGGTCCCGGCGACGCCAGCCGGCCCGGACCAGACGGCCGCGAACGTCCGGTGGGCCACCAAGAACCTGTGGACGCCGGATCCGGACGTCAGGCCCGCTCAGGTGCTCACGCAGGGGCTGGCCGAGCGCCTGGCGCTCGACGCGGGCCGGAGCACGCTGACCGGCGCCGTGCAGGGCGACCGGCAGGCGCAGGGCTGGGCACGCCACACCGAGCCGGGAGCGTGCTCGTTCTGCCTGCTGCTGAGCACACGCGGCCCGGCCTACAACTCGAAGCAAACGGCCGGCTTCGAGGCCCACGACCACGACCACTGCCAGCCGGAGCCTGTCTTCGGCATCTGGGAGCCGTCGGCCGATACCCGGCACTGGCAGTCGGTCTACAAGCAGGCCGCCAAAGCCGGTTCCGGCAAGACCGTCCGCGATGAGTTCCGCCGCCTTGTGGCAGCTCACCGCGACTCGCAAGGCCCTGCACAGGGCGACGACACTCCGCACGGAGGGTGAGAAATGACCACACCGCCAGACCCGGCAACGGCAGACCCGGCAACGGATCCGCCCGAGCCGGATCCCGCAGCCGACCCGGCCGCACAGCCGGATACCACGGATTGGAAGGCGCAGGCGCGCAAGTGGGAAGCGCGCGCTGCGGAGAACAAGGCCGCGGCGAAGAAGCTGGCCGAGATCGAGGCGGCCAACCAGAGCGCCCAGGAACGCGCCGAGACGGCCGCTAAGGCTGCCGAGGACCGCGCGCAGGCGGCAACGCTCCGCATCGCCTCCGCGGAGGTCCGCGCGGCGCTGACGGGCATCGTGCCCGACCCGGCCGCGATCGTCGAGGACCTGAACCTGGCGAAGTACCTCACCGAGGACGGCGAGGTCGACGCCGACAAGGTCGCGGCGCTGCAGGCGAAGTACCAGGCGCTCGCGCCGGCCGGCTCGCGCGCGCCGCGGCCGAACCCGGCGCAGGGCGGCAGCGGGCAGCCCGCGAAGACGCTCACCGAGCTGGTGGCGGACCTGGAGCGCAAGCCGGGCAAGACGGCGGCCGAGATGCGCGAGCTGATGCGCATGAAGGCACGGCAGATGACAGGGAAGCAGGGCTGAGGGCGACTGCCCGGCCCGGAGAAGAGAGAGGTAACCAATGTCTGTTTCGGGCATGGGCACGACTTACAACCTGCCGAACTACCACGGGCAGCTCTTCGAGGTGTCCCCGACCGCGACCCCGTTCCTGAGCATGATCGGCGGGATCAACGGGGCGAAGGTAATCAACTCCAAGGAGTGGGAGTGGCAGACGATCGGCGTGCGCAGCGCGTCGGCGAACAACTCCAAGCTTGAGGGCCAGGACGCGCCAACGGCCGGCGAGCAGGCGAAGTCGAACATCTCCAACATCACCGAGATTCACCAGTCGGCGATCACGGTGTCCTACTCCAAGCTGGCGGCCACCGGCCAGTACAGCGGCGTCAACACCGGCTCGGAGTGGGACGACGCGGTCAACGAAGAGGTGGCCCTGCAGACCATGCAGGAGCTGAAGGCGATCGGCCTGGACCTGGAGAAGTCGTTCCTTAGCGGGACCTACCAGAAGCCGACGGACAACACGACCGCCCGGCAGACGCAGGGCATCATCGGCGCGGTCAGCACGAACGCGGTGTCGGGCTCCTCGGGCGCTCTCACCGTGGCGATGCTCGAGACGTCGCTGCTGAAGTCGATGTACGACAGCGGCGCGCCGCTCGACGAGGACACCACCGTCATCATGTGCGACTCGGAGTCCGGCGGTTACCTCAACCACCTGTACAGCACGAGCAGCTCGCTGTCGCAGCCGACGATGGACCGCACGATCGGCGGCATGGCCATCAAGACCATCACCACGATCTTCGGCACGTTCGGCATCGCGATGAACCGGAGCATGCCGTCCAAGACGCTGCTGGCGGCCGACATCTCGGTGTGCTTCCCGGTGTTCACCGAGGTGCCCGGCAAGGGCGTTCTCTTCACGGAGCCCCTGGCCAAGACCGGCGCCACCGAGAAGTACCAGATCTACGGGGAGATCGGCCTCGAGTACGGCCCGGAGATCTACCACGGCAAGCTGACCAGCTACACCGCGCCGGCGTAAGGAGACTGCGATGGCAGCGAAGACCGAAGCACCAGAGGCGCAAGAGGCGGCCGGAGACGTCGTCTTCACCGCGAAGCATGGCGTCCTGTTCCACGGGACCGATATCCGGTTCGCCCGCGACCAGGAGCGGACCGCGGCGGCGCCGGCCGCTGTCTTCTCGTTCACCGCGCCCGACTCGGCGACCGCGCAGAAGGTGCGCGACCTGGCGGCGGCCGAGCCCCAGTGGGGCATCACGGAGGTGACCCCGTAATGGACGGAAGCATCCCGATCACGTCGCCGATCACCGCGACCGGCAACACGGGCCCGCTGCTGGCCGACTCCGACGTCGCGCCGCTGACGATCACCATCACGGCGAGCACGGTCACCGGGACGACCCCGAGCGCGACGTTCACCGCGGAGCGCTGCACCCCGGGGACGGACACCGGAAGCATTACCTGGGACGACGCTGACGCGGTGGCCGCGTCGGCGCTGACCGCGGCGGGAACCAAGACGATCACGCTGCCGGCGAAGGTCGCCGCGTCGGGTCTCGTCGCCGGGTGGTGGCGGCTGAAGTGGACGGTGACCGGCACCACCCCGTCGTTCACGATCTCCGTGGCCACGGCGGCCGGCTGATCCGGTGACGCTCTCGGTGACGCCGGCCGACCTCGGGCTGTTCATGAACGTGACGCTCGACGACGACCGCGCTCAGCAGATGCTCGACATCGTCGAGGCGTTCGCTTCGGCGATCGTCTCGCCGCTGCCGGACGCGGCCAAGGGCGTCATCCTCACGGCCGCGGCGCGCGCCTACCCGAATCCCTCCGGCACGTCGTCGGAGGCGGTGAACGGCGCGTCCGCGTCGTGGGGAGGCGGCGCGTACCTGAGCCGGTCGGAGCGGAGCATGCTGCGGCGCATGGCCGGGAAGGGCGGCGGCGCGTTCACCGTCAACGTCGCGCCGCACGCTGGCCGAGGCTACCGTGACCCGCTGCGGCCGGCCACGCTCGACGACGCGGAGCAGTTCGCGCTCGATCAGGATCTCCCGTGACCTACACGCCGAACATCGCCGGGACCGGCAGGCTGATGCGCGGCCCGGAGATGCAGCGGCTGATGCGGGAGATCGCCGAGAAGGGCATGGAGTACGCCAGGGGAATCTCGCCTGTCGGCGATCCCCGCACGGACCCTCATCCCGGCGAGTACCGCGATTCGTTCAGCGTGACCGTCAGGGCGAACGGCGGCGTGCACAACGACCGGGCCGAGGCGATGATCGTGAACAGCAGCCCGCACGCGGTGCTCGTGGAAGCCCTGGACGGCTATCACGTGCTCGCCCGGATGCTCGACGCGATGCAGTCGGGTGCCCTGTGACGGACCTGGCGCCGTTCTCCGACCCGCAGATGGCCGTAGCGGACCTGCTCGGCGACCTGGCCGCCGTGGCGTACGCCGGCGCGCGCACGCTGACGTCAATTCAGGCCGGGAAGACGCCGGCTATCCGGGTGAACCGCACCGGGGGCGCCGATGACCTGGTTACCGACATCTCGGTGATGGCCGTGACGGTGTTCGCGAAGGACGCGGCCACGGCCATGTCGACGGCGGAGGCGTGCCGCCAGCGGCTGACCTCGGATATGTGCCTCGGAACGGCGAACGGCACGATCGACCGCGCTGTGACGCTGTCCGCGCCGCAGCTGGTCACTTCCCCCGACATGGCCGTCACGCAGTGCGCGACGGCCAGCTACCAGATCTCGATGCGCCGGCCGGCGCAGTAAGGAGAAAGCGATGACCGCAACCACGTTCCCCGCGCTGGTCCCGACCGACCGGGCCAACGTCAGGAAGGCTTTGAAGGGGGGTGTGCTGATCGGCGCGTCCACCGCGACGCTGCCGACAGCGCTGACCTCGACGTCAACCCCGGTGCTCGACACGCTGACCGGCTTCAGCTCGCTCGGGTTCATCAGCGACTCCGGCGCGGTGGTCAGCGACGACGAGAGCACGTCCGACGTCAAGGCGTGGGGGGAGCTGTACCCGGTGCGCCGCGACGTGACCTCCAGGACGACCACCCTCAAGGTGACCGGCCTCGAGACCAACAAGATGACGCTGAGCACGTACTTCGGCGTCGACCCGTCCACGCTGACCCCGGACGAGACCACGGGCGAGCTGATCATCATCGACTCCACCAGCTCGACCCCGATCACGTTCCGGGTGCTGGTGCTGAGCCAGGACGGCCCCGCGGGGTCGGAGTTCTGGATCGGGAAGCTGATGCCGGCCGCGAGCGTCACCGCCCGCGGCGACCAGACGTTCGCGTCGGGTGACGACCCGGTGGAGTACGACTACACCTTCACCGCCTACGAGGACGCGGCGGCCGGCTTCGCGGTCAAGACGTTCTACGCCGGGCCCG
Organism: Frankiaceae bacterium; assembly: GCA_036267695.1. Taxonomy (GTDB): domain Bacteria; phylum Actinomycetota; class Actinomycetes; order Frankiales; family Frankiaceae; genus DATAZK01. The sequence continues at coordinate 1,622 of DATAVO010000190.1, read as the reverse complement.
GCTGGCTGGCCGGCCTGAGCGCGATGGGTCTCAGCTGATGGCCGGCAAGACCTTCGAGCAGTACAAGGCCGAGCACACCAGCGAGCCGTTCGAGCTTCCGATGCCGGACGGCACCACGGTCGCACTGCCGAAGGGCAGTATCGACCAGCACGATGCGATCAAGGCGGTCGTCGCCGCCGCCACGGCCGCCGGGGAGCTGACGCGCTTCACGGGCACCGAGGTGCTTGTCGGCGCGGACGTGGCCGCGGAGATCGCTGAAGCGTGGGGCCAGCTGGAGCCGAAGGCATGGGATGCCGTCATGGCTGACATGCAGGAGCACTTCGGCCAGGGAAACTCGGACGCCTCGCCGCCCTCCTAGAGAGGCACGGCGGGGCTGTCCGCGCCGACCTGCGGCGCTATTACGGGCTCTCGCTCGGCCAGCTGTTCTCCGGCGAGGTGACGCCCGATGAGGTCTGGGACCTGATCACCTACCTGCCGCGCGACTCGGCCACCCAATCGGCGATCTTCGAGGACCCGGAGACGGTGTTCGGCGATGAGGCGGCCGAGCCCCGGCTGACGGAGTACTCGCCCGAGGTCGAGGCGCTGAGCGACCTGTACGACCTGAACGCGGCGATCCTCGCGCACCTGTCGGCATTCACGAGCAGGAAGCCGGTGCGCATTCCGCCGCGCCGTCGCCCGGGTGAAGCCAGGCGCCGGCAGCTCAAGGCGCAGCGCCGCGAGCAGGCGCGGCAGGAGTGGGCCGAGCTGCTCGCGCAGATGGGCGTAACCGCATAGGGGAGGGGGAGCATGGCTTACACCGTCGGGGACGCGCAGGTCCCGGTAACCCCCGATTTCCGCAACTTCCACACCGCCATCGACGAAGAAGTCGACAGCATGGAAGCCAAGTTCGCGGCGGCGGGCGACAGCTCGGGCAAGAAGTTCGGCGACGCGTTCGGCGCCCAGGTCAAGGCGTCGTTCGCGGATCTTCCGGATGCGACGGTCAAGGCGGGCGCCGACACGACGAAGCTCGACGCCGACCTCGACGCGGCGACCAAGGACCGCACGGCGACGGTCAGGGAAAACGCCGACACGACGGCGGCCACGGCGCAGCTGGCCGAGCTGCAGCGCAAGATCGACGTACTGAAGGCGCAGAAGGCCGGCATCAAAGTCACCCTCGACGCCAGCTCGCTCGACGTGTCGATCGCCAAGGCCGAGGCCGAGCTTGACGCGCTGACCAAGCGGAGCTACACGGTCAAGCTCAAGGCCGTCGCCGACACGAGCGCCGTCAAGATGGTCGACGAGCTGCTGTCGCCGGCCGTGCTGGGCGCCGCCGGGCTGGCGACGGCGCTGGGGCCGACGGCCGCCGCGGCCGCGCTCGGCGTGGCCGGCATCGGCGTGGCGTTCGGCGCGGCGGCGAGCGACGCCGGGGCGTTCGGCATCATCGCCAAGGGCATGTTCACGGACGTCACGACCGCCCAGAAGGCGCTGACGACGGCGCAGGGCGCCTACGCCAAGGCCACCACCCCGGCGGCCCGGGCGAAGGCGCTGGCGGCCGAGAAGGCGGCCACGGACGGCCTGACGTCCAGCGAGAAGCAGCTGCTGGTTCAGGTCAACTCGCTGGAGTCGGGCTGGAAGAAGCTGAC
>DATAVO010000189.1:0-25202 GCA_036267695.1 Frankiaceae bacterium | reverse complement strand
GGGCCGGTCGGTGTGCAAAAGGTCGGTCAGGGTCAGGCTTCCGGGCGCGCCCTCCGGCATGTAGAGCGGGAGCACACCGCCGCCGAACGTCTCCTGGCACGAGGCGAGGGTCGCCGCAAAGTCGGCGCGCGGCTGATCGAGCTTGGTGACGACGATCGCCCGTGGCATGTCGACGGCGGCGCACTCGTGCCACAGCATCCGGGTGGCGCCATCGATCGGGTCGACCGCGCTGACGACGAAGAGGGCGGCGTCGGCGGCCCGCAGTCCGGCGCGCAGTTCGCCGACGAAGTCCGCGTACCCGGGCGTGTCGATCAGATTGATCTTCACCTCACCGCGGACCAGAGGCGCGAGGCAGAGGCTCACGCTGCGCTGCTGGCGGTGCTCGGCCGGATCGAAGTCGCAGACCGTGGTTCCACCTGGCACGTTGCCGGCCCGAGGAATCGTGCCGGAGCTGGTCAGGAGCATCTCTGTCAGGGTCGTCTTGCCTGCGCCCGAGTGCCCTACCAGCACCACGTTGCGCACGCTGCTGAATGCCGGCGCCACCTGGGCGCTGGTATCCGTGCCTTTGGCGCTACTCACCCGACCTGTCTGACTCATGCTGCTCACCCGAGCTCTCGGAATGTGAAAGGTGGAAGCGGCAGTAGCAACCAGCGCTTCCGACGTGCAGGAATCGTCGTCCCGTCGCGGAGCTGAACGCAAGACCTCGGGAAGGAACTCGAGCAGCGACACGTTGCGTTCGATGTATCGGCGCGATGCATCAGTTATGCTGAATTGGCGCGTACGAGCCACTGAAGGAAGAGGGCACATGCTCGCATCACAAGCTCGTCCGCAGATCCAGCGCATCCTCGATCCGCTGGGCCGCAGGCTAGCGCAGACGGGGCTGTCTCCCGACGTTGTGACGGTTGTCGGCACGCTCGGCGTGTCCGGTGCTGCTCTCGGCTTCTTCAGCCGCGGCGTCTTCTTCTGGGGCACCCTCGCGATCACCCTGTTCGTCTTCAGTGACTTGCTTGATGGCCTCATCGCCCGAGCGAAGGGCACGAGCAGCAAGTGGGGAGCGTTCCTAGACTCCTCGAGTGACCGCGTGGCTGATTCCGCGATCTTCGGATCGCTCGCCCTGTGGTACGCGGGTGACGGCAAGTCGCTGCCGCTCGCGGGCGCGGCGATCTACGCCCTCGCTGCCGGCGGCATCATTTCCTACGTCAAGGCCCGGGCCGAGTCGCTCGGCTTCGACTGCAACACCGGCTTCGCCGAGCGCGGCGAGCGGCTGCTGATCGTGCTCGTCGCCGCCGCGATCACCGGTCTCGGTGTCCCGTGGCTGCTGCCTGCCGCCCTCTGGTTTCTTTGCGGGGCCACCACGATCACGGTCGGCCAGCGCCTGGTCTACGTCTACAAGCAGGCCCGTGAGGTCGACCCGCGCCCGGAGCGTCCGGCCCGCCGGACCGGACGTCGCGTGATTCGCAGCCGTCGCCACAACGTCGACGGAGCCGAGCGCGCAGGCGTCCGCTAGAGCTCCGCGAGCCGTCGCCGGACTCCTGCTGCTTCCCGGTTAGCTTGGCTATTCATGGAGCGGCTTCTCGTCCTTGCCTATCGGGCCGGCTGGGCACTCGTGCGGGCACTTCCCGAACCGGTTGCTGCCCGGCTCTTCCGGTTCGGCGCCGATCTGGCGTGGCGGCGTCAGGGCAAAGGGGCTCAGCGGCTGCGGTCCAATCTTGCCCGGGTCGTCGGGCCTGACGCCGATCTGGACGAGCTCGGCCGTGACGCGATGCGCTCGTATGCGCGCTACTGGCTCGAATGTTTCCGGCTGCCGGTCCTTTCGCCCGAGCGCATCGTCGGCCGCATGCATATCCGCGAGGAGCACAACCTTCGCGACGCGCACGCCGCTGGCAAGGGCACGATCCTCGCCCTGCCGCACATGGGGAACTGGGATCACGCCGGCGCCTGGCTGGTGCTGACCGGCGTGCCGTTCACCACCGTCGCCGAGCGGCTGAAACCCGCTGAGATGTATGACCTTTTCGTGGCCTTCCGGGAAGGCCTTGGCTTCGAGGTGCTTGCTGCCTCCGGCGGCGGGAGGCCGCCGTTCGAAGTGCTGACCGACCGTCTTCTCGCCGGCGGGATGCTCTGCCTGCTGGCCGATCGCGACCTGACTCCGAGCGGTGTGGCGGTCACGTTCTTCGGTGCCCGAGCGACCATGCCGGCGGGCCCGGCGGCGCTCGCCCTGCGCACCGGGGCCGCGCTCATCCCGACAACGCTCTGGTACTCGGGCAACGCGGTCAACGGGGCCTGGGAGGCGCGTACCGAGGCTCCGGTTCCTCACACCGACATCGCGACGATGACCCAGGCGATGGCCGATGCCTTCGCCGCCGCGATCGCCGCGCACCCCGCCGACTGGCACATGCTGCAGCGGCTCTGGACCGACGATCTCGACGCCGCCCGGGAGCCGGCCACACCCGCTGACGGGGAAGCCGATTCCGGCAGCGTTCCCGACATCGTTCCCGACACCGGTCCCGACACCTTGGCAAACCAGGCGACCGCCGTGTCCGAGATGTAGCAGGATCCCCCCGTGCGCATCGGGCTGGCCTGTCCCTATACCTGGGACGTGCCGGGCGGGGTGCAGGTTCACGTTCGGGATCTGGCGGTGAACCTCATGCGGATGGGCCATGAGGTTTCCGTCATCACTCCCGTCGATGACGAGGACCGCCTCCCGCCGTACGCCGTGTCGGCCGGCAAGGCCATGTCCGTGCCCTACAACGGGTCGGTCACCCGGATCCTTTTCGGTCCGGTGTCGGCCTCCCGGGTACGCCGGTGGGTGCGCGAGGGCGACTTCGACGTCGTCCACGCGCACGAGCCGACGGCGCCGAGCGTCAGCCTGCTGGCCTGCCTCGCGGCGTCAGGTCCGCTCGTCGCGACCTACCACACGAGCAACCCGCGCTCCCGGATCCTCACCGTCTTGCAGGGCCCGCTGCAGCTCGCGCTGGAGAAGGTCTGGGCGAACATCGCCGTCTCCGAAGCGGCCCGGCGCACCATCGTCGAGCATCTGGGGGTCGACGCGGTACTGGTGCCGAACGGGGTGGATGTCTCGGTCTTCGCCGAGGCGACGCCGCTGATCGACCTTGCCTCACCCGCGCCGACGATCGTCTTCGTGGGGCGCATCGACGAGCCCCGCAAAGGCCTCGAGGTGCTGCTCGAGGCGCTGCCGATGGTGGCGGCGGCCATCCCTGATGTGCGCCTGCTCGTGGCGGGTCCCGGCGAGGTCGCCGAGGTGACGGCGGGGATCGACCCGCTGGTACGCCAGCACGTGCAGATGCTGGGGCTCGTGAGCGATGCTGACAAGCCACGGCTGTTTCGCACCGCCGACGTCTACGTGGCGCCCAACACCGGCCAGGAGAGCTTCGGCATCGTGCTGCTCGAGGCGATGGCCGCGCGCACTCCGGTGATCGCCAGCGACATCGACGCGTTCCGCCGGGTGCTCGACGACGGCCGCTCGGGACGGTTGTTCGCCAACGGCGATCCGGTCCACCTCGCGGCGGTGCTGATCGAAGTGCTGCGTTCCAAGGAGCTTCGCGACGAGTTGGCGGAGGCCGGCTGGAAGGTCGTCCAGCAGTACGACTGGTCGACCGTGGCCACCGAGATCGTCCAGGTGTACGAGACCGTCACCGAGGATCCCGGCCTGCGCTGATCGACCTTCGCCGAGGTGCCTGCGCCCAGTTCGCCTACGCTCGGGTGAGTGAGCCTGGTGATCGCGGTCGTCGCGATCATCGTCGTCGTCGCCAGCTATCTGACGATGATGGCCGGCCGGCTCGATCGCCTCGCTGTCCGGGTGGAAGCGGCCGCGTCCGCGCTCGACGCCCAACTCGCCCGGCGTGCCGTGGTGGCGTACGAGCTGTCGGAAGCCGGCTCCGTCGAGCCCCTGAAGGTGGCAGCGCGGCGGGCGCTCGACGGCGACACCGACCGCGGGGCCGCCGAGAGTTCGCTCTCGCGGGAGCTGCGGGCGAGCCCTGAGGTCGCGGGCGTGGAGGAGATGTCCATCCTCTCGCGCAAGGTGATGCTGGCCCGCCAGTTCCACAACGACGCCGTGCGCGACCTCCTGGCGCTTCGCCGCCGGCGCCTGGTGCGCTGGCTGCATCTGTACGGGCGGGCGGTGGCCCCGTCCTACATCGAGTTCGATGCCGACGAGCCGAACGCGTGATCTCGTAAACTGTGAGCTGAAGAAGCCAGTACAAGCAAAGTAAGCGCCTGATTCTCCGGGCGATCTCGAGCACTGCAGGAGCCCCCCGTGGCACAGACCCCGCCGGCCGCCGGCGCGCCCACCCCCGCAGGCACCGGCGGCGTACGCGTGAAGCGCGGCATGGCCGAGATGCTCAAGGGCGGCGTGATCATGGATGTGGTCACCCCCGAGCAGGCCAAGATCGCCGAAGACGCCGGTGCGGTGGCTGTCATGGCGCTCGAGCGTGTCCCGGCTGACATTCGCCGCGAGGGCGGCGTCGCCAGGATGAGCGACCCCGAGATGATCACCGGGATCATCGAGGCGGTCAGCATCCCGGTCATGGCGAAGGCGCGGATCGGCCACTTCGTCGAGGCGCAGGTGCTGCAGGCGCTGGGTGTCGACTATGTCGACGAGTCCGAGGTGCTCACCCCGGCCGACGAAGCCCACCACATCGACAAGTTCGCCTTCACCGTTCCTTTCGTCTGCGGCGCCACCGATCTCGGCGAGGCCCTGCGCCGGCTGTCCGAGGGCGCGGCGATGATCCGCAGCAAGGGTGAAGCCGGCACCGGAAACGTCGTCGAGGCCGTCCGTCACATGCGTTCGATCCGCACCGGGATCCGCCGGCTCGCCAGCCTCGAGCCCGAGGAGCTCTACGCCGCGGCCAAGGAGTTGCGGGCGCCGTACGAGCTGGTGGCGAAGGTGGCGCGCGAGGGGAAGCTGCCCGTCGTGCTCTTCACCGCCGGCGGCATCGCGACCCCGGCTGACGCGGCGCTGATGATGCAGCTCGGCGCCGAGGGCGTCTTCGTCGGCTCCGGGATCTTCAAGTCCGGCGACCCGGCACGCCGCGCCCGGGCGATCGTTGAAGCCACCACGATGTTCGACGACCCTGATGTGCTGGCCAAAGTTTCACGCGGGCTCGGCGAAGCGATGGTCGGGATTGAGATCCCGACCCTGCCGGAGGGTCAGCGCTACGCCGATCGAGGTTGGTGAGCTCGTCGGCTGACGGGGCGCGCCCCACCGTGGGCGTGCTCGCACTGCAAGGAGACGTACGGGAGCATCTGGCAGCGCTGCAATCGGCAGGTGCCAACGGTCTGGCAGTGCGCCGGGCGTCGGAGCTGGCAGCGCTCGACGGGATCGTGATTCCTGGCGGCGAGTCGACCACGATCGGCCGCCTGCTCGAGGTCTTCGGCGTGCTGGAGCCGTTGCGCGAGGCGGTCGCCGCAGGATTGCCCACCTTCGGTTCGTGCGCAGGCATGATCCTGCTGGCGACGCAGATCCTCGACGGACGCGACGATCAGCCGCTGCTGGCCGGACTGGACATCACGGTCCGGCGCAACGCCTTCGGGCGCCAGATCGATTCGTTCGAGACAGAGGTGGAGGTGGACGGAGTGGCGGGCGGGCCAGTGCACGCCGTCTTCATCCGCGCGCCGGTCGTCGAACGCACCGGGGAGCATGTGCAGGTACTCGCCGAGGTCGCAGGCCGTAGCGTCGCGGTACGGGACGATCGGCGGCTGGCGACGGCCTTCCACCCGGAGCTGTCGGGCGATGCGCGGATGCACGCCTTGTTTGTGAAAATGGTCAGGGAGTCTTGATGAACAGAGTGCAGCTATGAACAGAGTGCAGCTATGAGCGGCCATTCCAAATGGGCGACGACCAAGCACAAGAAGGCCGTCATCGACGCCAAGCGCAGCAAGCTTTTCGCGAAGCTCATCAAGACCATCGAGGTGGCGGCGCGCACCGGCGGCGGTGACATCGCCGGCAACCCGACGCTGGCTGACGCCGTCGCCAAGGCCAAGGGCCAGTCGGTGCCGAACGAGAACATCGACCGCGCCATCAAGCGCGGCTCCGGCGAACTCGGCGACGCGGCCGCGTACGAGGAGATCACCTACGAGGCGTATGGACCCGATGGAGTCGCGATCCTCGTCGAATGCCTGACCGACAACCGCAACCGCGCCGCATCCGATGTCCGCGTCGCCATCACGCGTAACGGCGGGCGCATTGCCGACCCGGGCTCGGTCGCCTACCTCTTCCAGCGCAAGGGGATCGTGTTGGTCGACCACGATGACAAGTCGGGCTTCGGTGAGGACGACGTGCTCGCCGCGGTGCTGGACGCCGGCGCCGAGGAAGTCAACGATCTGGGTGATGCGTTCGAGGTCGTCACCGAGGCCACTGACCTGCACGCCACCCGCACCGCCGTTACAGACGCCGGCCTGCCGCTGCAATCCGCCGACATCGCGTGGATGCCAACTGTCTCGGTGCCGGTCGAGGAGGACAGCGCCCGCAAGGTGCTGCGGATCGTCGACGCCCTCGAAGACCTCGACGACGTCCAGAACGTGTGGTTCAACGCCGACATCGCCGACGAGGTCATGGAGCTCGTCACCGCCTGACAAGATCAACGCTGCCATGATCATGGTCTGAGCCGGATGATCATGGCTATTCCTTGATCATAGAAGCGTTGATCTTGGGAACTGGGCGACACGCCGCCCGCACTCCCTGGCCTGACCGCTGTTCGGGTTTAGCGTCGAACACGCGTTCGCCATTCGGACAGGGGAGATGCTCTTGCGGGTGCTCGGTGTCGACCCCGGCCTGACCCGGTGCGGCTTGGGCGTGGTGGACAGCCAGCGGCCCGGGCAGGCGAGCCTGGTCGCCGTCGATGTCATTCGCACGCCCGCCGGTGACGACATCGGCCTGCGGCTCGGCGCCATCGACGCTGCGCTGGATCAGTGGCTCGAGAAGTACCAGCCCGACGCGGTGGCAGTGGAGCGGGTCTTCAGCCAGGCCAACGTCCGCACGGTCATGGGCACGGCGCAGGCCAGCGGGATCGCGATTGCCGCAGCGGCACGCCGCCGGTTGCCCGTCGCGCTGCACACCCCGAGCGAGGTCAAGGCGGCCGTGACCGGTTCGGGGCGGGCTGACAAGGCCCAGGTCACCACCATGGTCACCCGGTTGCTCAAGCTCACTGAGCGGCCGACTCCGGCCGACGCTGCCGACGCGCTGGCCATTGCCATCTGCCATCTGTGGCGCGGTGCCGCGCTCGGCCGTTACGCGTCGGCTCTGGGAGGTAGGTCATGATCGCCAGCGTTGCGGGCAAGGTCGCCGCCGTCGGTCCGGATGTGGCGATCGTCGAGATCGGGGGAGTGGGTCTCGCGCTCTCCTGCACCCCGGCGACGCTCGCGAGCCTGCGGGTCGGTGAGCCGGCGGCACTGTCGACCGCGCTCGTCGTCCGCGAGACCGAGTTGACGCTCTACGGCTTTGTCGACGCCGACGAGCGTGAGGTCTTCGAGACACTTCAGACCGCAGCCGGTGTCGGGCCGCGGCTGGCCCAAGCCGTGCTCGCGACTTTCCGGCCCGATGACATCCGCCGTGCGGTCGCGACGGAGGACCTGGCAGCGCTCTGCAAGGTGCCGGGCATCGGCAAGAAGGGCGCGGCGCGCATCGTCCTGGATCTGAAGGACAGGCTCGGCGCTCCCTCCGGCTCCGGCGTCAGCGCCACCGTCCTGGCGTTCAAGGGTGCGCGCCCGCAGTCCTGGGAGGACCAGCTGCGTACCGCGCTCGGCGGTCTCGGCTACAGCGGCCGCGAGGTCGATGACGCCATTGCTGCCGTCGCTATCCAGGCTGCCGAGGGTGAGCAATCGGTGCCGGTGCTTCTTCGCTCGGCTCTCACGGCACTGCGGCCGGCGTGACCAGTCCGGAGATGGCGGCGGAGCTCACGCCGGAAGACATCGCCTACGAGTCCGGACTGCGGCCCAGCACGCTCGATGAGTTCATCGGGCAGCCGAAAGTGCGCGAGCAGCTCTCGATCGTGCTGGAGGGTGCGGTTTCGCGCGGCCGGCCGCCGGACCACCTGCTCCTTTCGGGGCCACCTGGCCTGGGCAAGACCACCCTCGCCATGATCGTCGCGTCTGAGCTCGGGACCGCCTTGCGCATCACGTCCGGGCCGGCGATCGAGAGGGCTGGTGACCTGGTGGCGATCCTGACCTCCCTCGGGCCCGGTGAGGTGCTCTTCATCGACGAGATCCACCGCATCGCCCGCCCCGCCGAAGAGCTGTTGTACTCCGCTATGGAGGACTTCCGGGTAGACGTCGTGCTGGGCAAGGGCCCTGGCGCCACCGCGATCCCGCTCGATGTCGCGCCGTTCACGCTCGTCGGCGCCACCACCCGGGCCGGCCTGCTGACCGGGCCGATGCACGACCGTTTCGGGTTCGTCGCCCATCTGGATTTCTACGATCAGCCGGAGCTCGAGCAGGTGCTGGCACGCAGCGCGGCATTGCTCGGGGTTCCGCTGACGCCGGACGGTGCGGCGGAGGTCGCCTCACGATCGCGCGGGACGCCGCGGATCGCCAACCGCCTCCTGCGACGCGTCCGTGACTACGCCGAAGTACGGGCGGCGGGTGTGGTGACCCAGCCGGTGGCCGAGGCGGCGCTCGCGGTCTTCGACGTCGACAAGCGGGGGCTCGACCGGCTCGACCGTGCGGTGCTCACGACGCTGGTGACCGCATTCGGCGGTGGCCCGGTCGGGCTCAGCACGCTTGCCGTCGCAGTCGGCGAGGAGTCCGAGACTGTCGAGGAGGTCGTCGAGCCGTACCTGCTGCGTGCGGGTCTGCTGGCGCGCACGTCACGTGGCCGGGTGGCGACCCCGGCGGCATTCGCGCATCTCGGGATCGAACCTCCGTTGCCGGGCTCCGCCACGCGTTCGGGCTCCCAGACTGCAGCTCCCGGAAGCGCAATCCGCGGACAATGGCCGACTCTGTTCCCGTGAGGATGCCGTCACCCGGCGCCGCACCTGCCTAGACTCGGCGCGTGACTTCAGCAGTTGTGTTCGCCGCCGCGTCGAAGAGCAATAGCAGCGTCGGGCTGATCTTTCCGCTGCTGCTGGTGGCCGTGGTCGGGTTCCTCTTCTACACCCAGCGCAAGCGCAAGGCGCAGGGCCAGCAGATGCAGTCCGCGCTCAAGGTGGGTTCGAAGATCATGACCACGGCCGGCTTGTTTGCCACCGTTGTGTCGGTCGAGGACGACGGCGTGGTGCTCGAAGTCGCGCCCGGTGTGCACAGTAAGTACGCGCGCGCCGCGATCTCCCGCGTGCTCGACGCCCCCGAAGGTGCTGAGCCGCTCGACGACGATGGGCCTCAGCCGCCCTCAGTTGACCTGGACAAAGAGCCTCCCAGTAACCCTTGACGAGCTCGAGAGGGATCGCTGCCGCACCGCCGTGTTCTTCGGCGCGACGTGAATTGTCAGCGAGCACGAAGGCAGAAGGGCGTCTCGAAGACTGAAATCACGCCGTTCACGGGCGATACTCCATTCGGGCGATAGCACCGCCGCTGTCGCTGACCGCAAACCGAGAGGGAAGACCTGTGGCTGGACCTGCGCGGCGCTCCACCCGCGTACCGCGCGGAGCCGCGAGCACCCGTCCGGTCCTGATACGGCTCGGTGCGCTGGCTGTGATCTTCGTGGCGTTGTATTCCGCGATGTTCATCAGCGGCCACACCAGCCCGAAGCTGGGGCTTGACCTCCAAGGCGGGACGAGCGTCACGCTGACGCCGAAGTTGCAGAACGGCAATACGAAGGTGCCGAGCAGCTCCGTCGACCAGGCCGTCAACATCATTCGCCAGCGGGTCGACGGCCTGGGCGTCGCCGAAGCCGACGTCGTCCGCGCGAAGAACGACATCGAGATCTCGGTGCCGGGCAAGGGCCGTGCAGAGGTCGTCAAGCTTGTCGGCCAGACCGCTCAGCTGACGTTCCGTATCCCGGCCGCTGAGGTGCAGGCCCCCACGGCGAACCCGACCGCGAGTCCTACCCCGACGGCCAGCGCGTCCACGACGCCGACCCCGTCTGCCACCCCCACCGCCCAGGCGAGCGCGACGCCGAGCGCGTCCAGCGCCAGCCCGTCGGCGTCCTCTTCCGCCCTGACCGGTCAGGCTGCGGTCCCGGCCGTCCCCGTCGCGTCGACCAGCACCGCTACGGTCCCGACCCCGGCGGCCAGCGCGTCCGCGGTCGTGCCCGTCCCGTCTTCGCAGGTCACCGCGACCCTTCCACCCACCACGAGTTCCACCCACTGTGTGACCGCCAAGGGCACCGGGACGACGCCTCCGGCCTGCATCACGGCGCAGCTGGCGTACCCGTGCCCCAAGACCGGCACCGCAGAAGGTCAGGCCGTCGCTGACGCGCCGGCTACCGACTGGGTCATCGCGTGCGACACCACCAACACCGTCGAGTACGCCCTGCAGCCGGCCAGCCTGAAGGGCACGGCAGTCAGCAGCGCCCAGGCGACCATCCAGACGGGTGTCAACGGCACCAGCACTGGTCAGTGGATCGTCAACGTCGACTTCAACAACAAGGGCCAGACCGCCTGGGCCAACCTGACCGACACGATCTCCAAGGGCACCGGGTGCCCGAAGAGCAGCGCCCCGGCCGCCACTCCGCCGGTGACCTGCCAGCTCGCGATCGTGCTCGACGGCGTGGTCCAGTCGGCGCCGGTGATCCAGGAGCGCATCGCGGGCTCCGCGGAGATCACCGGAACCTTCACCGAGAGCTCCGCGTCGAACCTGGCGAACGTCCTCAAGTACGGCGCCCTGCCGCTGACCTTCGTCGAGTCGCAGGTCAGCGACATCTCCGCCACGCTGGGCAAGGAGTCGCTGAACGCGGGTCTGCTCGCCGGCGCCATCGGGCTCGGCCTGGTGATCATCTACTCGTTCATCTACTACCGGGCGATGGGCGTGGTGACCGTCACGTCGCTGGCCGTCTCCGCCGCGCTGACGTACGCCTGCGTGGTCGAGCTGGGCCAGATCATCAACTTCACGCTGACCCTCGCCGGTATCGCCGGCTTCATCGTGGCGGTGGGTATCACCGCCGACTCGTTCGTCGTCTTCTATGAACGGCTGAAGGACGAGGTCCACGAGGGCCGCACGGTGCGCGCCAGCGTCGAACGAAGCTGGGTGCGAGCCCGCCGCACGATCCTGTCGGCCGACACCGTCTCGTTCCTGGCGGCGGCCGCGCTCTACTACCTCTCCATCGGCTCGGTGCGCGGGTTCGCGTTCACCCTGGGCCTGTCGACGATCCTCGACCTCGTCGTCGTGTTCCTGTTCACCAAACCCGTGGTCACGCTGCTGGTGCGCCGGCGGCTGTTCTCCACCAGCCGCTACAGCGGGCTGTCGACGAAGGCGCTCGGGACAACGTCGGTGGCGGCCGCCGGCCCGGCGCCGCGAGCCAAGCTGGCCAAGCGGGCGCCCACCTCTGAGGAAGAATCGAACGTGAGCCCAGCTGGGACGTCCGACCCTGCGGGCGCCGATCGTGAGGGGAGCTGACGATGTCCCTCGCCAGCCGGCTCTACCGCGGTGAGGTGTCCTACGACTTCATCGGACACCGCAAGCGCTGGTACACCATCAGCGCTGTCTTCATCCTGATCTGCATCATCAGCATGATCTTCCGTGGCTTCACGTTCGGCATCGACTTCAAGGGCGGCGCCGAGTTCGACTTCCCGGCCAACGGCCACACCGTCACCCAGGCGCGTGCCGCGCTCGACGGCACCGGGATCAATGTCGAGGTCGCCCAATCACTGAGCTCCTCGCCGCCGAGCATCCGGATCCAGACCAAGCCGATCACGGAAGCGCAGAGCGAGAAGGTCATCTCGATCCTGCAGACCAAGTTCAACACCAGGAACGTGAACTCGACGAGCTTCGGCGCGTCGTGGGGCTCGTCGGTGACCACGAAATCGGTGGAAGGCCTGATCGTCTTCCTCGTGCTGGTGATGATCTACATCTCGCTGCGCTTCGAACCCAAGATGGCCGCAGCGGCGATCGTGGCGCTGCTTCATGACCTGATAGTCACGGCAGGGGTCTATTCGCTGGTGGGTTTCGAGGTCACCCCGGCCACGGTCATTGCCGTGCTGACGATCTTGGGTTTCTCGCTCTACGACACGGTCGTCGTCTTCGACAAGGTCCGAGAAAATACCGCCGGCCTGGTGCTTGCCGGTAAGAAGACGTACACCCAGGCGGCGAACGAAGCGGTCAACCAGACCCTGATGCGTTCCATCAACACGTCGCTGATCGCGCTCCTGCCCGTCGCCTCGCTGCTGTTCATCGGTGCCGGCATCCTCGGTGCGGGAACGCTGAAGGACCTCGCGCTCGCCCAGCTGGTGGGTCTGGCGTCCGGTGCATACTCGTCGATCTTTGTGGCGACCCCGCTGCTCGTGGACTTCAAGGAGCGCGAGCCGCAGATGAAGCAGCTGCGGGCCAAGATCGCGCGTTCACAGGCGGCTGAAGTGGCGCGCGAAGCACGCAGCGAGCGCACCAGCAAGCAGGCAACCGAGCCGGCACGCACGGCTAGAGCAACGGTCGTGATGAACAAGCCGGATCAGGCCACCCAGCTCGATGCGGCGGTACCTGATGCCGACGTGGCCGATGGCGAGATTTCAGCACCCGCCGCGACCCCGGTTCGAGCGGGCGTCGGCGGTGCGCCGCGGCGGCCCGCGAAACGTGGCGGGCGCGGACGACCGAGCGGCAAGAAGCGCCGGTGACGGCAGCCGCCGACTGTTTCTCCGAGTTTTCCGGGCCGACCCCCGCGCTCACAGCAGCACAGGAAGTGCTGCGCCGGCTGACCCGCGATGTTGCGAACTTTCCCGTTCCCGGCGTGCTGTTCAAGGACATCGTGCCTGTGCTCGGTGACGCCGACGCCCTCGGTGCCGTGGTCGGCGCTCTCGCCGAGCTCGCACGGGGAAACGAGGTGACGAAGGTCGCCGGCATCGAAGCCCGCGGCTTCCTGGTGGCCGCGCCGGTGGCCGTGGCTGCCGGTGTGGGAATCGTGCCGATCCGCAAGGCGGGCAAGCTGCCGGGCCAGACCCGCAAGGTCGAGTACGCGCTCGAATACGGCACCGCCACGCTCGAGATCCAGGATGACTCGGTGCGAGGCGGCGACCGGATTCTGCTGATCGACGATGTGCTGGCGACCGGTGGCACCGCCCGCGCCGCCCATGACCTGCTGTCCGGGGCCGGCGCCGCCGTCACAGGTCTAGCCGTCCTGCTCGAGCTTTCAGCCTTGGGGGGTCGGATTCAGCTTGGTCCGCTGCCCGTCTGCCCGCTGCTGGTCGTGTGACTGGTCGTTCACCCGGCCCTTTTACTGCTGGTTCGGCTAGCTGTCACCCAGGTCACACGCGCATGCGGGGGAACGTCGCGGACCTGCTGGGGGTTAACGTATATACAGCAAAGGTTGGGCTCGTCAGGACTCGATAGGCGCTGCGACCTGGGAAGGAGCCGCACGTGTCGGATGGCCCGAGCCCAGCCGCGGCTCCCGTAGCGCCACCGATCGAAGCCACCGAGCCTGCCAGCCCTTTTGAGGGCCCCGAATCCGCCGCCGATAGCGACTCCGCCGCCGGCCTCGGCGCCAGTGACATCGAGGCGATAGCCGCCGGGAAGACCGAGAAGACCACCACCGGCTTCGAGGCTTTCCTTCCCCCTCTCGTTCGCCGACCCGAGCGCCCGGATCCGGGCGATGAGGCCACGCCCGTCGTGCCGCGGCTCGGTCACGAGGGCATCGCCGCGAACCGGCGCGTCCGCAATCGGCTGGCCCGCCTCACCCCAGGCCGCCCGTCCTCTCCCGCGGCGGTCGAGCCGATCCTGCGTGCGCTGCGCGCGGCGCACCCCAAGGCGGAAGTTGGCCTCGTCAAGCGTGCTTACGAGTTCGCCGAGCGCGCCCACGAGGGCCAGGTCCGGCGCTCCGGCGACCCGTACATCACCCATCCGCTGGCCGTGGCAGGCATCCTCGCCGACCTTGGTATGGATGCCCCCACGCTGGCAGCGGCGCTGCTGCACGACACGGTCGAGGACACCGAGGTGGGCCTGGAGCGGGTGACCCGCCAGTTCGGTGAGCTGGTCGGCATCATCGTCGACGGCGTCACCAAGCTCGACCGGGTCAAGACGCCTGACCGCGCCGATGCCGCCGAGGCCGCGCGGGCGGCGCAGAGCGAGACCATCCGCAAGATGGTGGTCGCGATGGCGCGTGACCCACGGGTGCTCGTCGTCAAGCTGGCTGACCGGCTGCACAACATGCGCACGCTGCGCTTCCTCCCGCCGCACAAGCAGGAGCGCAAGGCGCGCGAGACGCTGGAGATCTACGCGCCATTGGCACACCGGCTGGGCATGAACACCGTCAAGTGGGAGCTGGAGGACCTCGCGTTCGCCACTCTGTACCCGAAGCGTTACGAGGAGATCGTCCGTCTCGTCAGCGAGCGCCAGCCGAGCCGTGACACGTACCTGTCGAACGTCACGGCGCAAGTCGCCAACCACTTGCGCGACGCGAAGATCAAGTCATCCGTCAGCGGCCGCCCCAAGCACTACTACTCGATCTACCAGAAGATGATCGTCCGCGAGCGCGACTTCGCCGACATCTACGACCTCGTGGGCGTGCGCGTGCTGGTCGATTCGGTACGCGATTGCTATGCCAGCCTGGGCACCATCCACGCGAACTGGCAGCCTGTCCCGGGCCGGTTCAAGGACTACATCGCGATGCCCAAGTTCAACATGTACCAGTCGCTGCACACCACGGTGATCGGTCCCGAGGGCAAGCCGGTCGAGCTGCAGATCCGTACCCAGACCATGCACCAGCGGGCCGAGTACGGGATCGCCGCGCACTGGAAGTACAAGGAAGGCAGCCGCGGCGGTCACCAGCCGGTGTCCGAGGTCAACCGTCCGAGCCCGCTGTCGCCTGATGCTCCGGACAAGGGTGATCAGCTCGCCTGGCTGCGGCAGATGCTCGACTGGCAGCGTGAGACGAGCGATCCCAGCGAGTTCCTCGACAGCCTGCGCTTCGACCTGCAGGGCAGCGAGGTCTTCGTCTTCACGCCCAAGGGCGACGTGGTCAGCCTGCCCTCCGGATCGACCCCCGTCGACTACGCGTATGCGGTGCACACCGAGGTCGGCCATCGCTGCATAGGCGCGCGCATCAACGGCCGGCTCGTTCCGCTGGAGAGCCCGCTCGACAACGGCGACACGGTCGAGATCTTCACGTCCAAGTCGCCGACGGCAGGACCGAGTCGCGACTGGATGACCTTCGTCCGTTCCGGCCGGGCCCGCAGCAAGATCCGGCAGTGGTTTGCCAAGGAGCGCCGCGAAGACGCGATCGAAGAGGGTCGCGACGCGATCCTGCGCGCCATGCGCAAGCAAGGTCTGCCGCTGCAGCGACTGCTCGGCGGCGACGCGATGACCACGCTGGCGAAGGAGATGCGCTACAACGACGTCTCCTCGCTCTATGCGGCGGTCGGCGAGGGTCACGTCAGCGCGCAGAGCGTCGTACACCGACTCGTACAGTCCTTCGGCGGGCCCGAGGGTGCGGTCGAGGACATCGCCGAGACGATGGTCCCGAGCACCAAGCGGACGCTGCCCAGCGCCGATCCGGGGGTCATGGTCAAGGGCGCCAGCGACGTCTGGGTCAAGCTCGCCCGCTGCTGCACCCCGATGCCCGGCGACCCGATCGTCGGATTCGTCACGCGCGGCAAGGGCGTCTCCGTACATCGCGGCGACTGTCCGAATGTCACGGCGCTCACCAGCGGCGGCGACCGGATCGTCGAGGTCGAGTGGGCGCCGTCGTCCGCGTCGGTCTTCCTGGTCGCGATCCAGGTCGAGGCGCTCGACCGCACGCGACTGCTTTCCGATGTGACCCGGGTGCTCTCAGACCATCACGTGAACATCCTTTCCGCGTCCGTCACGACCACGCGTGATCGGGTCGCCGTCAGCCGATTCACCTTTGAAATGGGCGAAACCAAGCACCTCGGCCACCTGCTCGGCGCCGTCCGCGGCATCGAAGGTGTCTACGACTGCTACCGCGTGCTGTCCGCCTCCAGCTAGCCCGCCATCCCTTCCCCGAGGAGTACTCACATGCCGTATGAGGTGACCGCCACCGATGAGGAGTGGCGCAACAATCTCGGTCCTGACCGCTTCGCTGTGCTCCGCCAGGCTGCGACCGAGCCGCCTTTCACGGGCAAGTACACCCATGACAAGACCGAGGGCGTCTACCGGTGCGGCGCGTGCCATGCCGCTCTTTTCTCCAGCAGCAGCAAGTTCGATTCCGGCTCAGGCTGGCCGAGCTTCTTCGAGCCGATGACGAGCGAATCGCTGGAATTGGTCCAGGATCGCAGTCACGGCATGGTGCGCACCGAGGTGCGGTGCGCTCGCTGCGGCAGCCACCTGGGACACGTTTTCGACGACGGTCCGGCGCCCACCGGGCAGCGCTACTGCATGAACTCGATCGCGCTCGACCTCGAGCCTGAGGGCACGAGCGCCTGAGGTCCACTAGCTTCGCTGAGGTGAGCAACTCGAACGGCAGCCTTCCGATCCAGATGCTGCATGACCGCGTGCTGGTCAAGTTGGACAAGGAGGCAGGGGAACGGCGGTCCGGCGCCGGCATCGTCATCCCTGCGACGGCCGCGCTCGGCAAGCGCCTTTCGTGGGGCGAGGTCGTCGGCGTCGGCGTCAGCGCGCGCAGCGTCAAGCTCGGCGACCGGGTGCTCTTCGACCCTGAGGACAAAGCCGAGGTCGAGCTGCACGGAGTCAGCTACACGCTGCTACGCGAGCGCGACCTGCACGCCATCGCCGCCGAAAGGCTTTCGACGGAGGGCACCGGGCTTTATCTGTAGCCCGACGGCGACGATTTGAGGAAGTGGTCGTTTTTCGGGCCGATCAGCGACCAGTTCCTCAAGTCTGTCGGAGGCGTACCAGAGGGATGCGGCGGTCGGTGCGCGACTGGTAGTCGTTGTAGTACTCGCGGTCGGCGGTGAGCCCGGCCCAGTTGGCGGCGTACTCGTCGCCGTCGAGGATCTCCGGCACCGACCAGTAGAGCTGGCCCTGGCGGCGTACGAGCACCTCCGGGTTGGCGTCGCGGTCGCTGAGGTTCAGGTACCAGGACGGGTGCTGCGGGGCGCCCGAGAAGGAGCCGACGACGACGGGTTGTCCTTCGGCGTCGGCCCAGAACGGGAGGGCGACCTTGTGCTCGTTGCCCGAGCGGCGGCCGACGGTGCGCAGCACGACGTGATGCATGCCGGCGATCACCCAGACGGCGTCATCGTCGGAGGCCTCCATCGCGGCGACGTGCCCGCGGCTGATCGCCGGGATCTCATCGCGGCTCGGTTCGACAAAGTCTTCGTTCTGCTGCGTCACGGCAAGGGACGCTACTCGGCGGCGAGCGGTGCGCTGTCGAGCGCCGCGCAACTCGGCCGCACCGACGTTCGCGCGGGCTCGGGATGGGCCGGGTCCGGGGGAGCGCCGGGCTTGGGATTGCGGATCGTCAGCGCCGCCAGGACGCCGGCCAGCAGCGCCAGCACGGCGCAGATCACGGCAGCGTGATGGAAGCCGGTGTTGAACGCAGAGGCGACGCGATAGTCGTCGCCGGTGATCCCGGCGAGGGCCGGCAGCACCGCGACGGCGAGCAGTCCGGCGGTACGAGCGACGTCGTTGTTCACCCCTGACGCGATGCCCGCATTCTCGGCAGGAACGGTGGACAGCGCCGCCGCCGTCAGCGGTGCCACGGTCGTCGACAGCCCGAGCCCGACGACGATCGCGGCGGGAAGGACGGTCGTCAGGTAGTTGCCGTCACTGCCGACGCGAGTGAGCAGCAGCATGCCGACGGCGAGCAGGATCGGGCCGACCGACATCTGCAACCGAGGCCCGATCCTGGCGGCGAGTGCCCCCGAACGCGCCGACAGCAGGAGCATGAGAACCGTCAACGGCAGCAGGGAAACTCCCGCTGCCAGCGGGGTGTAGCCGGCGACCGTTTGCAGCTGCACGGGGACCAGGAAGAGGAACGCGCTGAGCGCGCCGTACATCGCGAACGTGACGCCATTGGCGGCGACGAACTGCTGGGACCGGAACAGGCCCAGCGGAAGCATGGGCTGGCGGCGGCGCGATTCCAGCAGGAGGAATCCCGCGAGCAGCGCGACAGCCGCGACGAGTGCCAGCACCGTCGCCGGCTTCCAGTGTCCGGCAGGCCCTTCGATGAGTCCGTACGTGAGCGTCGCGAGCGCGGCCGCGGCGACGAGTCCCCCCGCCCAATCAGGACGCCCGACGGCCGCGACATCCCGGCTCTCCGGCACGTGGCGGGCGCCAACGGCAAGCACGGCGACAGCCAGCGGCAGGTTGAGCAAGAAGATCCAGCGCCAGGAGCTGACGTTCAGCAGCCAGCCCCCGACGAACGGTCCGATAGCACTCGCCACACCCGTCAGTCCTGACCAGGCACCGATCACGCGGCCCCGGTCGTCGGGGTGGAACGAGGTCTGCAGGATCGCCAGGCTGCCCGGGGTCAGCAGCGCGCCCCCGACGCCTTGGAGCGCCCGGGCGAGGATCAGTAGCGGCGCATTGGGTGCGGCGGCGCACAGCGCGCTGGCCACGGCGAACCACATCACGCCGATCATGAAAACCTTGCGCCGGCCGTACCGATCGCCGAGACCGCCGCCCAGGAGCAGGAACGCAGCGAGCGTCAGCGTGTAGCCCGTGATCACCCACTGCAGGCTGGACAGGCCGACCGACAAGTCATTGCCGATGCGGGGGAGCGCGACGTTGACGACCGTCCCGTCGAGCTGTGCCATCCCCGATCCGAGCACTGTGGCCAGCAGAACCCAGCGCCCGCGAGCGGTCCCGAGCTTGAGTCCCTCCACTTGCGCATCAAACTCCAAGCCCGCGACGTTGAGCCATCCGGGACCCGTCTGAAATGCCCCGCGTGTCACGTGCGGGCGTGTCGCGGCGCGGCTCCTAGGTTGGGTGCGGTGTCCGCCGCCAACACCATCTCGGAGCTACCACTGGGGGGCCGGCGCCTTCGCGCCTGGCAGGCCGAAGCACTCACCGCCTACAGCGCCGCCGGTCCGGCCGATTATCTGTTGCACGCGACTCCCGGCGCCGGCAAGACGTCCTTCGCGCTGACGGTCGCTGCAGATCTGATGGCCTCGCGGCTGATCGACCGGGTTGTCGTGGTCTGCCCGACCGACCACTTGCGTAACCAGTGGGCGCAGGCGGCTGCTGCGGCCGGCCTGGCGCTGGACGCGAACCTGCCGAACTCCGTGGGGCCCGTGCGCGCCGACGTGGCCGGATACGTCACCACGTATGCCCAGGTCGCGCAGAAGCCGATGCTGCACCGGCGCCGGGTCGAGGCCAAGCGCACGCTCGCGATCCTCGATGAGGTGCATCACGCCGGCGACGGGCTCTCGTGGGGTGAGGCGGCAGCCGAGGCGTTCGAGCCGGCGCGGCGGCGGCTGTGCCTGACCGGCACGCCTTTCCGCTCCCGGGCCGACGAGCGCATCCCTTTCGTGCGTTATGAGAGTGCACCGACCGAGGACGGACAACCGGGCCTGCGTTCGGTGCCCGACTTCTCCTACGGCTACCGCCAGGCGCTCGCCGACGGGGTCGTGCGCCCGGTCGTCTTCGCCGCCTACACCGGGACATCACGGTGGCGTACCAGCGCGGGTGAGGTGGTGGCAGCGTCGCTCTCGGAGCCGCTCACGGCCGCCATGGAGGCGCGGGCCTGGCGCACCGCGCTCGACCCCGGCGGCCGCTGGGTGCCTCACGTGATCGCCGCGATGGACGACCGGGTGAGCCAGCTGCGCGAGAGCGGGCAGACGGATGCCGCCGGGCTGGTGCTCGCCTCCGATCAGGAGGCGGCCCGGGCGTACGCCAAGATCGCCAAAGACGTCACAGGCGAGAAGCCGTACCTGATCACCTCGGACGATCCGAAGGCGTCGGCGAAGATCGCGGAGTTCTCGCAGTCCAAGGCTCGCCTGGCAGTCTGTGTGCGGATGATCTCCGAGGGCGTCGACATCCCGCGGGCGGCCTGCCTGGCCTGGCTGACCTCCTACCGGACCCCGCTGTTCTTCGCCCAGGCGGTCGGACGCGTGGTCCGGGCCCGCCGCCCCGGCGAAACGGCGACGGTCTACCTGCCGGCCGTGCGCCCGCTGCTGACGCTCGCCGCTGACCTGGAATCCGAGCGTGATCGTGTCGTGCGGCTGCGATCGGTCGGCGAGGAGGGCGAGTTCGACGCGCTCGAGGGCGAGACCGAATGCCTCACCGGGCTGAACGAGTGGGAAGCGATCGACGCCGAGGCCTCCTTCGCGCACGTGCTCGCCGGCGGGCGGGCGGTGACGGCCGAATCCGTCGATGCGCACGTCGAGGACCTGGACGACGGCGGCCTACCCGGCCTGCTCACACCTGAACAGACGGCGGCCCTGCTCGCCCGGCGCGACCAGGAGTTGCACAAGCGCCTACGGGCGGCGCGCGCTGATGAACCTGCCGCCGACTCCACCGTGAGCTGGCAGGACGCGGGGGCTCTGCGACGCGAGGTCAACGCGCTTGTCGCCCGCGTCGCCGCGGCCAGCGCGATGCCGCACGCGATCGTGCACGCGCAGGTGCGGCAGGCAGTGCCCGGCCCGGCGTCCTCTGCAGCGACCGCCGACCTGCTTGCCCGCCGCCGCGACCACCTGCTCGAACGCGTCGGCGGCCGCGCCTAGCTCAGCTCTTGGTGACCGTGACCGTGTTCAGGTAGACGTTCTGCTTCGGGGCCCCGTCGCCGGTGCCGTTGGAGCCGTCGTTCCCGAGCGCCAGGATCTTGTCGAGCACCGCGAGGCCCGTGGTGATGTGCCCGGCGACGGTGTAGCTCGCCGGCAGCTGGCTGTCCTTGTCGACGATGAAGAACTGGCTCTGGGTCGACTTCGCCGCGCCGGTATTGGCCATGGCGATCGTGCCGCGCGTGTAGGTGGCACCCTTCAGGTTCTCCTCGGCGATCGAGAAGCCGATCTGGCCGGATCCGGTGCCCGTCGGGTCGCCGCACTGCAGCACCGTGAGCGACGCGTCATTCGTCGAGCGGTGGCAGCGGGTGCCGTCGTAAAAGTGCTCGTTCGCCAGGAAGGACAGCAGGTTGACGGTGTGCGGCGCCTTTGCTGCTTCGAGGGCGATCACGATCGGCCCGCACGAGGTGTTGAGCGTCATCGTGTAGGTCGCGGCGGTGTCGATGGTCAGCTTCGGCTCGGCTTTGAAGGTCCGTGTCGCGGGAACCAGCGTCGGCTTCGTGGCACCACACGCCGTGGTCGTGATGGCGCCTGCAGAGGCGGACGCCGAGGCCGCCGGAGTCGCTGACGTGCTGGGCTTGGTGGCGGTCACCGAGTTGTTGTCGTTGCCGCTCACGGCGACAGCGATGCCGACCCCGACCGCGGCGAGCACGAGGACTCCAGCGAGCCCGCCGGCCACGATCTTTCGCCGCCGGGCGCGCTCCTTGCGACGCTGGGCCTGCCGGGCGGCCCGGGCCCGGGCGAGTTGCTGTTCACGCTGCGTCGGCACGCAGGCATGGTGTCACGCAAAGGTGTGTGCTCCCTGACCGTCGTCGGCGCGCTGCGTGGTGTCCCGGTAGCCTCGGCGACGTGCTGGTCCGTCGAATCGTCGCCCGAGCGTTCGAGACGAATTGCTTCATCGTCGCGCCCGCTCCCGGCGAGGAATGCATCATTATCGACCCGGGTGTGGGGACAGAAGACCCAGTAGACGCCGTCATCAGAGAGAACGGGCTGAAGCCCACCGCTGTGCTGCTGACCCACGGCCATCTGGATCACGTCTTCGCGGTGGTCCCGGTGTGCGGGTCGCACGGTGTCCCGGCCCTGATCCACCCGGACGACCGGCTGATGATGGCCGACCCGGCCTCAGCGTTCGGTATGCCTGCGGGCACCCCGATCTTCGGCCGGCTGAACTTCGGCGAGCCCGATGACGTACGGGTGCTGTCCGACGGCGAGACGCTGGAGCTGGCGGGTCTGGAGTTCGCGGTCGACCACACTCCGGGCCACACGCCCGGCTCGGTGACCTTCCGCTCGCAGGACCGGCTCTTCTCCGGCGATCTGCTCTTCCGCGGCTCGATCGGGCGTACCGATCTGCCCGGCGGTTCCTACGAGCAGCTGCTCGCCTCGCTCGAGCGCACGGTCCTGCCGCTGCCTGACGAGACGCGGGTGCACTGCGGGCATCTCGACGACACGACCGTCGGGCTCGAGCGGGCCACGAATCCGTTCCTTGCCGAGATAGCGCCCGGGCCCGTCACCCGCGGCCTTTAGCGCGGGCGACCGTCGTGAGCCCCTCTTCAGCACGTTCTTTTTCAGCGCCCAAAGGCACATACGACATTCTCCCGGCCGATTCCGGCCGGTGGCTCGAGGTCCGTCGCGGCCTGCTCGAGCCGGCGCGCCTCGCCGGCTACAGCTACATCGAGACCCCGGTCTTCGAGGACACCGCCCTCTTCGAGCGCGGGGTGGGGGAGTCGACCGACGTCGTCACGAAGGAGATGTACACCTTCAGCGACAAGGGCGAGCGCTCCCTGACGCTTCGTCCCGAGGCCACTGCGAGCATCGTGCGGGCGGTCGCCGAGCACCGGCTCGGGCAGGGCCAGCTGCCGATGAAGGTCTGGTACACCGGCCCGATGTTCCGCTACGAGCGGCCACAGGCCGGTCGTTTTCGCCAGTTCCAGCAGGTCGACGTCGAAGCGCTGGGGAGCGACGATCCGGCGCTCGACGCGGAGGTCGTCGCGCTGGGAGCGCACGCCTTTCGCGGCATCGGGCTGGAACGCGTCGAGCTGCTGCTGACGAGCCTCGGGGATCCGCAGTGCCGGCCCGCGTACTCGGAGAAGCTGCGGGCTTTCCTGCGGAATTTGCCGTTGCCGGATGAGGAGACCCGCCGACGGGTGGAGCTCAACCCGCTGCGGGTGCTGGATGACAAGCGTGCGGACGTCGTCGCGATGGTGGCGGATGCACCGCTGATGGCTGACTCACTGTGCGCCGACTGCCAGGCCCACTACGACGCCGTGCGGGGATATCTCGCCGACATCGGGGTGAGCTGGACGGAGGCACCGCGGCTCGTGCGCGGGCTCGACTACTACCAGCGCACGACCTTCGAGTGGCAGCACAACGGGTTGGGCGCGCAGAGCGCCGTCGGAGGCGGCGGGCGTTACGACGGCCTGTCGGAATCCGTCGGCGGGCCGCCGCTGCCCGGCATCGGCTGGGCGCTCGGCATGGAACGCATCCTGCTGGCGCTCGCGGCTGAGGACGCGTTGCCCGAACCGGCGCCGCGGGTGAGTGTCTACGTGATTGCGCTCGGACCGGAAGCCAAGCGTTTCGGCGTGAAGCTGGTGAACGCGTTGCGGGCCGAGCGCGTCGCTGCTGATCTCGCGTACGGCGATCGCAAGCTCGGCGGCGCCATGAAGGCCGCTGATCGTTCGGGTGCGCACACGGCCGTCGTCATCGGTGATCGCGATCTTGCCGAAGAGGTCGCCCAGGTCAAGGATCTGGCGAGCGGCGAGCAGCGTGCCATCCCCCTGAAATCGTTGATCGAGGAGCTGGTTCGGTGATCCGCACTCACGAGTCGGGACGATTGCGTGCCGCTGATGCCGGCACCGAGGTCCTCCTCGCCGGCTGGGTGGCGTCACGTCGCGACCACGGCGGGGTCGTCTTCATCGATCTTCGTGACGCGTCCGGTGTCGTGCAGTGCGTGCTGCGCGAGGGCACCGGCGGCGAGCTGCGCAGCGAGTTCTGCCTGCGCGTCGTCGGCGAGGTGAGCCAGCGCCCCGAGGGCAACGAGAACCCCGACCTCGCGACCGGCGACATCGAGATCACCGTCAGCTCCTACGACATCCTGTCCACGAGCGACCCGCTGCCCTTCCCGCTGGACGAGCACGCCCCCGACATCAGCGAGGAGCGGCGGCTGCAATACCGCTACCTGGACCTAAGGCGCGCGTCCGTCGCCGATGCGTTGAAGCTGCGCTCGCGCATCACCTCAGCTGCGCGCCGGGTCATGGACGCCCACGGGTTCCTCGACGTCGAGACTCCGTACCTGACCCGCTCGACCCCAGAAGGCGCGCGCGACTTCCTCGTGCCGGTACGCCTCCAGCCAGGCAGCTGGTACGCGCTTCCCCAATCGCCGCAGCTGTTCAAGCAGCTGCTGATGGTCGGCGGCCTCGAGCGCTACTACCAGTTCGCCCGGTGCTTCCGCGATGAGGACTTCCGCGCCGACCGCCAGCCCGAATTCAGCCAGCTCGACATCGAGATGTCCTTCTGCGAGCAGGACGACGTGATCGCGCTCGCGGAGGAGATCCTGACCGCGGTGTGGAACGACGTGCTGGACGTCCAACTCACCACCCCGTTCCCGCGCATGACCTACGGCGAGGCGATGCGGCGCTACGGCTCCGACAAGCCCGACACCCGTTTCGCGATGGAGCTGGTCGATCTCACCGCGTACTTCGAGAGCACCGGCTTCAAAATCTTCGCGAGCTCTGAGCATGTCGGCGCCGTGGTCGTTCCCGGCGGTGGTTCCTACAGCAGGCGCGAGCTGGACGGCTGGAACGAGTGGTCGCGCAGCCGGGGCGGCAAGGGAGTCGCTTACGTGCTCGTCGGCGCCGACGGGGTGCCCACCGGTGGGATCGCGAAGAACCTCGGCGAGCAGGAGCTCGCCGGGCTGCC
Organism: Frankiaceae bacterium; assembly: GCA_036267695.1. Classification (GTDB taxonomy): domain Bacteria; phylum Actinomycetota; class Actinomycetes; order Frankiales; family Frankiaceae; genus DATAZK01. The sequence continues at coordinate 552 of DATAVO010000189.1, read as the reverse complement.
CGCAGCGACGGGGGCGGCCGCCGGCGATGCGATCTTCTTCCAGGCCGGCCCGAAGTCCGCGACGCTCGAGGCGCTCGGCGCGCTGCGGCTGGCCGCCGCCCGTGACCGCGGGGTCTTGCCCGACGGCGGCTGGAACTTCCTCTGGGTGACCGACGCCCCGATGTTCGAACCGACTTCCGACGGTGCCGGTTGGACGTCCGTGCACCACCCGTTCACCCGCCCGCGGGCGGAGGACGAGGCGATCCTGACCGAGCGTCCCGGCGAGGCGCTGGCGGTCGCCTATGACGTGGTGCTGAACGGGAGCGAGATCGGCGGCGGCTCGCTGCGTATCCACGAGCGGGAGCTTCAGCAGAAGGTGTTCAGCGTCCTTGGGCTGAGCGAGGACGAGGCGCGCGCGCAGTTCGGCTTCCTGCTCGATGCGTTCCGCTTCGGCCCGCCGCCGCACGGCGGGATCGCGTTCGGCTGGGACCGGGTCAGCATGCTCGCCGCGGGCGCCGGTTCGATCCGTGACGTCATCGCCTTCCCCAAGACGGCCAGCGGCGGCGACCCGCT
>DATAVO010000188.1:0-24191 GCA_036267695.1 Frankiaceae bacterium | reverse complement strand
CGCCGGCCCGCGTACCCCCTCTTTCGGAGGAGAACGTCAGCGGATCACGTAACACCGCCAGGCACAGGTCGTAGGTCGCCACCGACCAGAAGCCTTCGCCGTCGGGGGTGTGCTCCGTCGGCTCGTGCCACAGGATCGGGCTGGTGCGCCGATGCACCGTGAACGTGTCGTGCGGAAATCCGCCGGCGAAGTTGTCGAGGTCGGTCAGGTCGAGCACGGCCTCGGCAGCCGCGGTGGACCCCTTCTGCACGGTCACGAACGACGTCCCAAGGTCGGCATGTCAGCTCCGTCGCAGCGTCGGTCATACGTGTAGTCGATGACGGTATGACTGTTGACGCTGCTGTGCGGTAACGGAGGTGCTGCGCCTGCTCAGGCCGGGACGGACGCCTTCGGCCGCCCGAGCAGGTAGCCCTGCCCGAGCCGGACACCCAGATCCGACAGGATCTCGAGCTCGGCCTCGGTCTCGACGCCCTCTGCGATGAGCTGGGAGCCCACCTCATCTGCCAGCGTGACAAGCGCCCCCACGAGCGACTGGCGCGCCGGGTCGTCCTGTAGGCCCCGCACCCAACCGCGCTCCAGCTTGATGAACTCCGGCTGCAGATCGCGGACCAGCGCCAGGCTGTCGTAGTTGGGTTCCACGCCGGAGAGCGCCAGCAGCACACCCTCGGGGAGGGCCGCCTGGATCTCGAGCGCGGCGGCATGGTCGGTCAGCACCCGGGCGTCGAGCTCGAGCACGACCGGACGCATGGCGCGTTCGACGATGCTCTTCAGGGCCCGCCCGGCGCGTACCAGAGCCAGTGAGACGTTGAGGTTCAGGAACTCCGCGCTCGGGAAATCGGCAGCCGCCTGCACGCTCGCCCGGGCCAGCAAGATTTCCAATTCCAGACCACCGCCGCGGGAGGATTCCTCGGCGAGCCGCTGGTGTGGGGCGACGCCGTCGTCGAAGCGGGTGAGCGCCTCGCGCCCGGCGACGTGCCCGGAGTCGAGCTCGACGATCGGCTGGAACACGGTGCGGAACGCGGGCTCTTCCGGCTCGGTCGAGCGCTGCGCCGGACGTCCGCGCACGTTCGAGTTCGAGGGCGTGCGGGGAGCAGGCAGGGCCGGGGCCGCGGCGACCGGCCGGGGCATGCCGACCGCTGCTGCCGCCGGGTCGTTGCCGAAGTGCAGGATGGTCGCCCAGTCAGCGGGGGGTGCCGTCGAGACCTCGGCGGCCTCCCGCCGCGCAGCCCTTTGCGCGCGCTTGGACTTCGACTTCTGCTTGGGCTCGACGGGGACCGAAACCCAGGCCTTGCCGTGCGTCAAGAAGTCCGCGACCGAGTTGCGAATGCCGACGAACGCGACGATCGCGTAGAGCGCCAGGGCGGTGTTGAGCACCGCGTAGCCGAAGTTGATCCAGCGGTGGTGGGTCCAGTCCTGCCACAGCGTCCAGCCGGCGAGCGCGGTCAGCAGCCACGGTGAGATGACGAAGATGAAGTCCGGGACGGTGCGGTTGGCCACCTTCGGCGTACGCCCGAAGACGCTCTTCTCTCCGGTCAATGCCTGCACGAGCGAGTTCAGGAAGCCCGCGAGGTTGACCGGCATCAGGATCAGGTTGAAGCCGTAGATACGCAGCACGTCTATGCGCTTGTAGCCGCAGTAGCGCAGATCGCTGGCCATGCCGGCGAAGTACGGCAGGGCGATCAGGCCGAGCAGCGGGCTGATCAGCTGGCTGTCGAAGGGGTACGCGAGCAGCAGCAGCAGGCTGATCGAGCTCCACGCCACCGACGCCATGTAGTTGACCCGGATGAACGTCTCGCTGATCCGGTTGACCTCACCGCGCGAGGCCCGGGCCTTACGCGTGCGCCACAGCTTCGGCAGGATCAGCACCCCGCCGTTGGCCCAGCGGCGGCGTTGGATGCACAGCGAACCGAAGTCCGGCGGGGTGGCGCTGTAGGCCAGCTTCTCCGGGTAGTTCAGCAGCGCCCAGCCCTTGGCGCGCATGTCGATCGTCGACTCGGTGTCTTCGATGACCGTGCGGTCCTGGATGTAGCGGCGGATCTCCCAGCTGCCGACGAACGTGCTCTCGCGGATCTCATCGAGCGCCCGCTTGCGCAGCACCGCGTTGGCACCGACCCAGAAGGTCGCGCCGTAGTACGTCATGCCCTGGTGGGCGATGTACTGCAGGTCGGTGGTGGCGCCGGCGATGCGCTCCAGGCGCGTGCCGGAACCGGGGAACGCGCTGTATGGCGTCTGGGCGACGGCGACGTCGGCGTGCTCGCTCTGCTCCATCAAATGCACGAGCCGCAGGCAGTATTCGGGCAGCAGCACGCTGTCGGCGTCGAGCGTGAGGACGTAGTCCGGCTCGGGAATCTCGAGGTCGCCGTGGCCCGGGCGGGCCGGGATCAGCTCGCGTCCGGAGACGGTGACCGCATCGCGGTAGGTGCCGCCCATGAGCCCGATGTAGCTGTTGAGGTTCATGGCCTTGTTCGCTTCGTGCGAGAGCGAGACGTACTGCTTGCGCTCGAAGCTGGAGAGGTCGGCCTTGAACGTCCACGCGAGGCGCTGGTAGAGCTCGAGGAGCCGGCTCCAGGGAAGCACCACCCCGTCGTCGGCGGCGCCCCGGAGCGCGCCGGCCGTCACCTCGAAGTCGGTAGCCATCTTGCGCAGCACCTGATCGATGAAGAACTCGTCAGTGTGGTCGACGATCTCGGTGGACTCCGCGAGCCCCGTCATCCATTGCGCGGCCGCTTCGTACTCCGCCGCAGCGGCGGTCATGTCGGCGAGTTCGAGCTGGGTGTGCGAGCCGCGCAGGGCGAAGACGTCCATCGCTGCGGTGGCGCGGGTGCACGGGGAGTCGAGCAGGTCCTGCAGATCGAGCGCGACCGAGCGGGCCTGCTCCAGCAGCAGCTGGTCAGCCTTGCGCGTCGGGTGCGAGGGGTCGTCGATCAGCAGCACCACGCGTAGCGAGGGGTAGTCCTGCAGCGCCGCCGAGAGCACGGTCGTGCGGATGATCCGCACGTCCTCCTTGTACGACGGGATGATCACCGTCACCGAAGGGGCCTTGCGGGCGAAGAAGTGCTCCAGCGCCGCGCGGGGCATCCGCCGGTGCTCGCGCGCCCGGTAGAAGAAGCCGAGCCGGCAGGTGAGGTACGCGAGTGCCGAGCCGGTCAGCATGGTGACCGTGATCAGGTAGACCACGGCCTCGACCCGCAGCCGGGCCGTGTGGTGGCCGCCGGTGATGAACTGATCGGTCAGCCAGGTACCGAAGTACGTGAGCCACGCGAGCACGGTGCCGACGACCAGGGCGCGTCCCACCGCGACGCGAAGGTCACTGACCCGGGGCACCACGGGCGTCGTCGGGAGGGCACGGCGATCACGGCCCCACTGCGACCGCTTGGCCGCGCGCGATCGTCCCTTGCTGCCCTTTGAAAACACGTGACTCCTTCAGCGACAGGCCAGCTCACATCGCGCCGGCTGCGGCGCATGCATGGATGGTCGGCGCGTTTGGCCGGGACCCTTACCGCCGGATGCCCGGTCTGTGACCTAATCGCCCATTCCAGTGACTTTGCTCGCTCCAGCCTTCGGCGCTGCCGCCGATATTGAGGTGTGCCCGTCGCCCACTCTGATAGCGCCATTGACCCGGCCCTCGCCGATCCGCAGGAGCCCGAAGGTCCGCAGACCCGGCTCTCGCCGCTGCGCATCCTGATCGCGCTGATCGTCATCGCCGCGCTGGCCGCAGGTACCTACTGGTGGGTGCGCGACTCGCGTACCAAGGCCAAGGAGTCGGCCGTCGCGGCGCACGAGGCGGCTGCGTGGTTCGCGCCGTACGTCGACACGACGCTGACGCCTGCGCTGCAGTTCCAGGACCCGAACGTCAGCCCCGCGCGGCAGGTCATCCTCGGGTTCGTCGTCGCCGACCCGAAGTCGGCATGCGACCCGTCATGGGGCGGCTTCTACAGCCTCAGCGGGGCGGCCGACCAGCTCAACCTCGACCGTCGCGTCGCCCAGCTGCAGAACGAGGGCGCGAGCGCGGTCGTCTCCTTCGGCGGCCAGGCCAACAACGAACTTGCTGTCTCGTGCACCGACCCGGCGAAGCTGGCCGCGGCGTACACCAGCGTCATCAAGCGCTACTCGCTCTCCACGATCGACCTCGACATCGAAGGTGCCGCCCAGGGTGACCAGGCCTCGCTCGTGCGGCGGGCCCAGGCCATCGCCTCGGTGCAGAAGGCCGCCGCTGCTGCGAAGTCGCCGCTGCACGTGTGGCTGACCCTTCCCGTCGAGCCCGACGGTCTGCAGAGCGACGGGCTGAACGTCGTGAAGGCGATGCTCGACAACGGCGTCGCCCTCGCCGGCGTCAACGTCATGACGATGGACTTCACCTCAGCCCCGCAGGGCATGTACTCCGCGATCACCGGAGCCCTGAACGGCACCCACCGCCAGCTGACCGACTTGCTGCGCGACCAGAAGCTGACCTCCGCGCAGGTCTGGAACCGCATCGGCGCGACCGTGATGATCGGTCAGAACGATGTGGCCGGGCAGATCGTGACCGTTGCCGACGCGAAGGGCGTGGCCGCGTTCGCCGCTGCCGAGCACCTCGGCCGGGTCTCGATGTGGTCGCTGAACCGTGACAGCCAGTGCGGGAGCCAGTTCGCCCGCATCGGCGTGCACTCCAACACCTGCAGCGGAACGGCCCAGACGCCGCTGGAGTTCAGCAAGATCCTCGGCTCGCTGACAGGAAGCGTCAGCGCGAATGTGCCGACGCCGGTGGCGAGCGCCTCGGTGACGCCGCGGGACAACAACAGCACCGTTGTCGACGACCCGGCGCACGTGCCCTTCCCCATCTGGAACCCGCAGGCGTCCTACCCGAGCGGCTACAAGATCGTCCGTGAGGGCTACGTCTACCAGGCCAAGTGGTACAACACCGGCGTCGATCCCGCCTCCGCGACCCAGGATTCCTCGGCGGCGCCATGGCAGGTCGTGGGTCCGGTGCTGCCGGGCGATCACCCGCCCGTCATCCCGACGCTCGCGGCAGGCACCTACCCGAAGTGGTCACCGACGGCGGCCTACAAGCAGGGCCAGAAGGTGCTGCGCAACGGTCTCGGCTACCAGGCCAAGTACTACACCCAGGGAGACGACCCGGCTGCAGTGCTGACGAACCCGTCCGGTTCGCCGTGGAAGGCGCTCTACACGATCCCCGGAGAGCCTGCTCCCACGGGCTGACCGGCAGCCGATCAGACAGCAGCTTCTCAGTCAGAAGCGCCGGCGGCTCGGGTGGCGACGCATCGCGGCGCGGCGCATCGCCAGCTCGCGGTCGATCTCGTTGTTGATGAGTTCCAGCGTCTCGGAGTGAGATAGCCGCGCCTCGGGAATCACGATGACGGTGTCGGGAGCCTCTTCGAGGGTGGCAGCAGCGATGCCCTGGTCAGCGTCCTCGTCGTTCGAGGCCAGCAGCGCGCTTGCGCCCGAGCAGAAGCTGTGCGGGAAGAGGTCGGCGACGATCCGGAAGAACGTCTCGTCGAGCTCGGCCCACGCTGAACCGTCGAGCGAAACAGCGGGGCTGGCGGTGTCGGTGTCGGTGTACTTGCGGGGCCCTGTCTGCTCGGCGTCCATGTCGTCTCCATGTGGATGCTTGGCGGTTGCGGCCCCGGTCGGTTCCGCTGCATTCATGGTCGTCTTCCAGCCCGTGTACACGCTGTCAGCGAGCTGACAGCTGACCAGTGCCTTTGCTGACAGGTGCGCCCCTCAAGCTCGCTTGACTAGTGTCAGGACATGTCCACAGCACTGCAGATCCCCAGCGCCGGCGCGGATTTCGAGGTCGTCGAGCGCGACGTCCCCGAGCCCGGTCGACGTGACGTCCGGGTCCGCATTCAGGCCTGTGGCGTCTGCCATAGCGACGTGCTCACCCGCATCGGGGCGGCGGCTTCGTACCCGCGGATTCCTGGCCACGAAATTGCCGGCGTCGTGGACGCGGTGGGCGCTGACGTCACCGCCTGGCAGCCGGGACAGCGGGTCGGCGTCGGCTGGTTCGGCGGATCGGATGACACCTGCGACTCTTGCCGCCGCGGCGACTTCATCGACTGCGACAACCTGCGCGTCCCTGGGCTGTCCGACGACGGCGGCTACGCCGAGTACGCGACCTTCCCCGCGGCAGCGCTGGCGGCGATCCCCGATCTGCTCAACCCCGAAGAGGCGGCGCCGCTCATGTGCGCGGGTGTCACCACGTTCAACGGGCTACGCCGTACCCAAGCGCGCGCCGGCGAGCTCGTGGCGGTCCTGGGCGTCGGCGGGCTCGGACACCTCGGCGTGCAGTTCGCCAACAAGATGGGCTTCGAGACGGTGGCGATCGCCCGCGGCGCCGACAAGGCCGACTTCGCCCACCAGCTTGGCGCTCATCACTACATCGACAGCACCAGCCAGGACGTCGCGCAGGAGCTCACCAAGCTCGGCGGTGCGAGCGTCGTGCTGGCGACGGTCACCAATGGCCCGGCGATGGCCGCGACCGTCACGGGTCTGCGACCCCATGGAGAGTTGGTCGTACTCGGCGCCCCGCAGGAGCCCCTGGAGATCGAGGCCGTTCCGTTGCTCATGAAGTCGCGGGCGGTCGTGGGCCACCCGTCCGGTACGTCCAAGGACTCCGAAGACACCCTGCGTTTCGCCGCCCTCACCGGTGTGCGGCCGATGATCGAGACGATGCCGCTCGCCGACGGGGCCAAGGCCTTCGAGCGGATGATGTCGGGAGAGGCCCGCTTCCGTGTCGTCCTCACGATGTAGGCCTTGCGCCCGTCCTCGCGCGAGGCTGCCGGCAGCGGCATAAGTCCGGAGTATCGATATTCGGGAGCGCAGGACCGCCCGCCTCAGGTACCACTCGCTGTTGACTTCGGCTGGCTCGACGGACACGCCGAAGGCTGAACTCGGCACACAGGCCGACTCGTCTGTCACCAAGCCTGTTCGCTCGGCGCGTGGGGGCACAGGCTCGCTGGGTTGTTCAGCCCGGTGCCGAGAGGCTGACGACGACGGCGTTGGCCGAGTGGGCGAAGCTCACGCGTGGGTTACTTCCGGTGCGCAGGCCGATCACGTAACCCACATGCCCTTGGAAGTCCTCGAAGCGCGCGACCTGCAGGACGTTGCTCGTGGTGGTGGGGTAGAACACGATCGGGCTGGTCGCAAGGCCGCGGAGGTCATGCGCCACGGCCACGTTCATCGTCACAAGAATGAACGCGTTGCCGTCGACTCCGACCGGCTTTCCGGTCGGGGTGATCGGCCTGTTGCTCACGTACCGAGCGCTGCCACCGGAAGGAGCGCCCTGCTGGTAGGTGAAGGTCACCGTATCGATCGCGGCGGCGGTGTTGTGGGCGGCGCTGATGCCGACGAGGGTGTGCTGATTCGGGACCAGGCACGACGTGCTCGTCGCGATCACCGCCACCACGACCGCACCTATGGACAGACGCCGCAACCTCATCAACCGCTCCTCGTGCACGCGCGCGGGCGAAGACGCGACTGTGGCCTGGAAGCCGTCAGTGTGCGTGATGTCCAGGGGCGGCGTACGCGAATGCCCTCGTATCCGGAGGGAATGCACCCGAATGGCCTACTGCGTAGCGACGTCGAGTCAGTCCACGACGGGTGGGTAACGCCGGACACGGGTGCGGTGGGATGAGCTCAGGCGGCCTGTAGGTTGCACTGTCTGTGAACCAGCCTCCTCTTGCCGTGCCGCTTTCCGTCCTCGAGCTGTCTCCGGTCGCCAGCGGCGGAACCCCGCGTGACGCCCTGGCGAATACGACCGAGCTGGCAAAGCACGTGGAGGCCCTGGGATACCGGCGATTCTGGCTGGCCGAGCACCACAACATGCCGGGGATCGCCAGTTCGGCGCCGGCCGTGCTGATCGGTCACGTCGCGGCCGCCACGACCACGTTGCGCGTCGGCTCCGGCGGTGTGATGCTGCCCAACCATCCGCCGCTCGTCGTCGCCGAGCAGTTCGGGATGCTCGAGGCGCTGCACCCCGGCCGCATCGACCTCGGCATCGGGCGTGCCCCCGGCACTGATCCGGTGACGGCCTCCGCGCTGCGCCGCTCCGCCCAGCCGCTGTCGGCCGACGACTTCCCGCAGCAGCTCGGTGAGTTGCTCGCGTTCTTCGATGGCAACTGGCCGGAAGACCATCCGTACCAGGCGATTACGGCCGTTCCGGGCCTGGGCTACCGGCCCCCGGTGTGGCTGCTCGGATCGAGCGGCTACAGCGCGCAGGTCGCCGGGCTGCTCGGCATGCCGTTCGCGTTCGCCCATCACTTCAGCTCGGCCAATACGCTGCCGGCGCTAGCGCTTTACCGCGACACCTTCCGCCCGAGCGCCGAGCTGAGCGAGCCGTATTCGATGATCGCCGCTTCCGTGCTGGCCGCGGATACCGATGAGCACGCGCGGTATCTCGCCGGCCCGGGTGGCCTGTCGTTCCTGCGCCTGCGCAGCGGGCGGCCGGGACGCTTCCCGAGCCCGGAGGAGGCGGCGAACTACCCGTACACGCCGCAGGAAAGGGCCTTCGTCGACGACCGCCTGGACTCCCAGATCATCGGCGGCCCCGAGTCGGTACGGCGCCAGATCGACGAGCTCGTGGCTGCGACCGGCATCAACGAGCTGATGATCACCACCATGACGTACGACAGCGCCGACCGCTGGCACTCGTTCGACCTCGTGGCGCAGACGTGCGGGCTCACCCCGGACGACGCGAGGGTCCCTGCCGGCCTCGCGTAAGCGTGAGTGCACGTCCGGGCGTGCGGAGGCGATTAATCCGCGCGAAAACGGGGGGCAGCGGGCAGACGGGGCTAGCGGGCGGCGGCGGTCTCCAGCGCGCGGCGGGTGAGGACGCGGGCAAGGTGACGCCGGTAGTCGCGGGTGGCGTGCATGTCTTGGGTCGGCTCGGTTCCGGCGTCGGCGAGGGCGGCGGCCTCGGCGATGCTTTGGCCTGACGCGAGCGCCTCCTCGGTCGCCCGGGCGCGCAGCGGCGTCGGGCCCATGTTTGCCAGCGCGACGCGACCGCCTGAGACAGCGACTGCGACGATCGCCCAGTCGTTGGCGCGGCGGGTGAACTTCTCGTACGCCCACCCGGCGCGGCCGGCCTCATCGGAGATCCGGATCTCGGTCAGGATCTCGTCGGGACCCACGGCGGACTCGAAGAAGCCGGTGAAGAAGTCGTCGGCGTGCACCTCGCGAAGCCCGGAAGGCCCAGCGATGACGAGGGTCGCCCCGAGAGCGAGCACCGCGTTGGGCATGTCAGCGGCTGGGTCGGAGTGCACGAGTGACCCGCCGATCGTCCCGCGGTGGCGGATCTGCCGGTCGCCGACCAGCTGCGCGACGTGGGGCAGCAGCGGCACGCGCGCGGCAAGCAGCGCCGAATCCACCACATCCGCGTGGCGGGTGGCCGCGCCGATGGCGATGTCACCGTCATCCTCACGGATGTATGAGAGCTCCGGGATGCGCGCGATGTCGATGAGCACGGCCGGGGTCGCCAGCCGCAGCTTCATCATCGGCAGCAGCGAATGGCCACCCGCGATGATCTTGGCGTTCTCACCGTGCTCGGCTAGGGACGCGAGCGCCGCTTCGACCGAAACCGGCCGCTCGTAGTCGAACTCGGCGGGGATCATGCGCCGGCCGATCCGGGTGCCGCGGCCAGGACCGCGCGGACGATGTTGTGGTAGCCGGTGCAGCGGCAGAAGTTGCCTTCCAGCCCTTCGCGTACCTCTTGCTCCGTCGGGTTCGGATTGTCGGCCAGCAGGCTGACCGACGCCATCACCATCCCCGGAGTGCAGAAGCCGCACTGCAATCCGTGCTCGGACCGGAAGGCCGCGGGCACCGGATGCATCTCGCCGTCCTCGCCGGACAGGCCCTCGAGCGTCGTCACCGATCGCCCGTCGGCCTGGGCGGCGAGCACGGTGCACGACTTCACCGCCTCGCCGTCCAGCAGCACCGTGCAGGCGCCGCACGAGGTGGTGTCGCAGCCGATGTTGGTGGCCTTCAGCCCGCGCGTCTCGCGCAGGTAGTGCACGAGCAGCAGCCGGCCCGGCACGTCGTCGGTGAAGGGCTGCCCGTTCACGTCGATCTGGACCTGCATCACGCACTCGCCTTCTGGATCGCGTCCCATACCCGCTCTGGGGTCGTTGGCATGTCGATATGGCGGACGCCCAGATGGGCGACGGCATCGACCACCGCGTTCTGCACCGCCGGGGTGGCGCCGATGGTGCCGGCCTCGCCAATTCCCTTTGCTCCCAGTGGGTTATAAGGGGTCGGGGTCTCCATCTCGACCAGCTCGAAGCTCGGCACTTCGGTGATCGACAGGAACGGATAATCGGCGAGGGTCGACGTCAGCGGGCTGCCGTCGGCGTCGTAAACGACCTCCTCCACGAGCGCCTGCGCCGCACCCTGCGCGATGCCGCCGTGGCGCTGCCCTTCGGCGATGAGCGGGTTGAGGATCGTGCCCGCGTCATCGACCGCAATCACCCGTAGCAGCCGGGCTTTTCCGGTCTCGACATCGACCTCGGCGACGGCGATGTGGGCGCCGAACGGGAAGGTCGGCCCAGGCGAGGAGAACGTGCTGCGCACCATCAGCGGTTCGCGGGAGGCCAGATCGGCGAAGCTGATCTCCGCCTCCGGCGAACCCTTGACGACGAGCCCGGCCCGGCTGAGGTCGACGACGAGGTCGGCCGGGTTGGCTTCGAGGATGTCGGCCGCCCGGGTGCGGGCGACGTCGACCAGCTCGCGCGTGGCTGCCTGGACGGCTGCACCGCCGAGCTGAAGGCTGCGCGAACCACCGGTGCCGCCGCCCTTGGGGATCAGGTCGGTGTCACCGTGGCGGACCGTGATGCGTTCGACCGGGATACCGAGCTCGGAGCTGGCGATCATCGCCCACGAGGTCGCATGACCCTGCCCGTGCGGTGACGTGCCGGTGAGGATCGTGGCGCTGCCGTCGGGGTGGACCTCGATCGTCGCGTTCTCATTGGGGGGACCGGCTTCCTCACCGGAGCCGGTGATCTCGACGTAGACCGCCATGCCGATCCCGAGCTGAAGCGGCCCGCCGCCCTCCCGTCGCTCGCGCTGCTGCTTGCGCAGCTGCTGGTAATCCGCAGCTTCAAGCACCCGGTCCAGCGCCTCCTCGTACGCGCCGTTGTCATACGTCGCGCCCGAAGGTGTGGTGTGCGGCTCGGAGAACGCCGGGAGCACGTTCACCCGGCGCAGCTCGGCCGGGTCCATGGCGAGCTCTGCGGCGAACACGTCCATGGCCCGCTCGATCGCCGCGGTCGCCTCCGGGCGTCCCGCTCCGCGATAGGCGCCGACGGGGGTCGTGTTGGTGACGACGCTCCGAAAACCCCATGCCACCTTGGGAATGTCGTATACGCCGGGCGCCATGAGCCCGGTCAGCATCGGCAGCAGGGCGCCGAAGCGCGGGTAGGCGCCGGAATCCTGCAGCACCTCGATGCGGTATGCGAGCACCTTGCCCTCGTGGGTGCCGCCGACGGTGACGGTCTGGATCTGGGCGCGCCCATGCGTCATCGCGACCATGTTTTCCGAGCGTGTCTCGCTCCAACGCACCGGGCGGCCGAAGTGCTTGGCGAGCCACCCGACCGCCGCATGCTCGGGGTCCGCGCCGAACTTCGCGCCGAACGCCCCGCCGGTCGCGGGGGTGATGACCCGCAGCTGCGCCTCGTCGAGTCCGAGTGCGCCGAGGAGCGTGCGCTTGGTGCCCTGGGCGCCCTGGTTTCCCTGCCAGATGATGAGACGCCCGCCCGGATGTTCGTCATCGGTGTGCCACACGGCCGCGGCCGATCGAGATTCCATCGGTGCCGGGGCCACGCGCTGGTTCAGGATCTTCTGGGTGACGACGACGTCGCAGCCCTCGAAGAACTCCTTCTCACCATCAGCGCTGAAGGCCGGACCGTCGAGGCCCAAGCCCCACACCGTGTTCGTCCCGACCTCGGGAAACAGCAGATTTTCGTCGATACGCGCGTCGTACGGATTCACGACCGACGGCAGCGGGTCGTAGTCGACGTCGACCAGCTCAGCGGCGTCCTCACCCTGGTACGCCTCTTCGGTGAGCACGACCGCGACGGCCTCGCCGACGAAGCGGACGACCCCCTTGGCAAGCAGGGGCTGGCCCATCGGCGCCGGGTACATCGGCATCGGCGGAGTAGCCACCGGGACGTCGTTGATGTCCTCACCGGTGATCACCGCCACAACTCCGGGCGCTTCGAGCGCGGCGCCGGCGTCGATCGACAGGATCTTCGCCGCCGCTATCGGCGAGCGCACGAAGGTCGCGTGCACCGCCCCGGTGAGGCGCTCGTCCACCAGGTCTTCGGTGTACGTTGCGCCCGTCGTCAGGAATTGTGGATCCTCCGAGCGCAGCACGCGCGTCCCGAGAATGCTCAAGCGTTCCTCCCAGCTGAAAGCCGGCACGTAACGGGACGACCCGGGGCGAGCCGGCAAGGCCCGTCTCTTGATCCTGCCTCACGGCGGCGCGCGGGTGCGCTCGTGGCAGCCTCAGACGCCGTTCCCGGTGTCCAATAGCGGGTAACAACCAGCATTGAACTTCCACGAGATCGCCCCACGAGCGGCTGGTTCCCAGGCAAACCCCCCGAAGGATCACGAATGAGCAGTAAGGAGATCTGGTGTCACGCGGTTGGTCACGTCGGCGAGGACGGCGCCTCCTGGAGGTGCTTCCGGTTGACACGCAAGCAGCTCTCGGAGCAGCGCAGCGGCTCGACGCGGTGATCCGCCCGGACTTTCGCCGCGCGCTCGTAGCCGGGATCGGCGCCATCATCGCGCTCTCGTTCGGCAGTGCCTACGGCGATGGACTCAAGAGCCGCCACCTGAGCACCAAGCTGATCGTGAGCGGGGTCGCGCTCGCGTTCGTGATCCTGGCCGTGCTGGCCGTGCGCAGCGCCGCCAACGAGGTCCAGCGGGTGGTACGCGCCCGCGGCGGCCCCTCGGCGGGCACCACCGTGCGGCTGCTGATCACGCTCTTCGGCTACCTGATCATCGTCCTGGCGGTGCTCGGGATGCTGGCGGTTCCGCTCGGCCGGCTACTGGTCGGTGGTGCCATCACCGGCATCATCGTGGGCATCGCGGCCCAGCAGTCGCTGGGGAACATCTTCGCCGGGCTCGTGCTGCTGCTCGCCCGCCCGTACACGATCGGCGAGCACATCCGGGTGCGCTCGGGATCGCTCGGTGGCCCGATCGACGGCACGGTCGTCGGCATGGATCTGCTCTATACGACGCTCGAGACCGAGGAAGGGCCGGTACGCCTGCCCAACGCGGGCTTGCTCGCAGCGGCCGTCGGCCCGCGGCCGAAGAAGACGGCGGACCCGGAGCCGTCAGGCCTGCCGGACGGCCAGCACGATCCCGATGGTCAAGCCGCCTACGACGATGACCGCACGCAGGACCTTCTCCGGGATCCGGCGGGCCATGGCCGCGCCGAACTGGGCCCCGATGATCGAGCTCAGGGCCAGGATCCCCGCCGCGCCCCAGGCGGGTGAGCTGGCGATGGCGAAGAGCACCGCGGCCAGCCCGTTGACCACCGCGGTGATGAGGTTCTTCAGCCCGTTGAGGCGTTGCAGGGTGTCGTCGAGGAACAGCCCCAGCAGGGCCAGCAGGATGACCCCCTGCGCAGCGCCGAAGTAGCCGCCGTAGACCCCGGTGAAGAAGACGAGCACCGGCAGGATGCCCCGGCGATGGGGGACCGGCGGCGCGGCGTCGGGGTGTGCCGTCTTGGCGTCCTGGCGCGCGCGGAGCCAGCGCGCGAGCCGCGGCTGAAAGGCCATGAGCAGCGCCGCCACCAGGATCAGCCCCGGGACGATGGCCTCGAAGGCTTTGGGCGCCAACAGCAGCAATGCGCCGCCGGTCAGGCCGCCGGCGCCGCCGTAGGCGCACAGATGCAGGATGCGGCTGCGCTGCCCGACGAGCTCGCGCCGGTATCCGATGGCCCCGCTGACGCTGCCCGGCGCGAGGCCGATGGTGTTGCTGACATTGGCGACGAGCGGGGTGTAGCCGAGGGCCACCAGCACGGGGTAGGTGATCAGCGATCCGCTGCCGACGACCGTATTGATCGTGCCGGCAGCGAACCCCGCCCCGACGGCGGCCAGCGCACCGAGGGGGCCCACGCGAAACAGCCTGCCATGAGCGCACACATCGGGCCGGGGTAGAACCAGCGCTATGACGGACGCCTCTTCCGCGCTGACGCTCTCGAAGTTTCGCCACTCGTGCCTGCTGATCGAACTCGGCGAGGTGCGCATTCTGCTCGACCCCGGCGGTTTCTCGGCCGGCTTCGAGTCGCTGACCGAGCTGAGCGCCGTGCTGTTCACCCATCAGCATCCTGACCATCTGGATCAGGCGAGGGTGATGGCACTGCTGGCGTCGAACCCGCAGGCGGAGGTGATCGCGGATCCGGCGAGCTCCGCCCAGCTGGCGGAGGCGGGCGTGACGGCGCGCGTCGTGAATGCCGGCGATGATTTCAGCGTGGCCGCCATCTCCATCGCCGTGTACGGCGGACGTCACGCCGACATCGCGCCCGGCTTTCCCACGCCGCCGAACGTCGGCTATTCGATCGGCGGACTGTTCGCGTATTCGGGCGATGCCTACACGCCGCCTCCGGAGCCGGTGCAGGTGCTCGCGATTCCGACCGCCGCTCCTTGGCTACGCGCCGCCGAGACCGTCAGCTATCTGCAGCAGGTTTCGCCGAAAGCCGTCGTGCCGGTGCACGACGGCATGCTCGCCACGACCGATCTGTACTACAACATCTACCGCCGCTATTCGACCGAGGAGGACATCGAGTTCCGGGTACTGGACGACGGCAAAAGGTCAACGTTTTGAGGGTATTCAGGCGGGCAGCCCGAGAAGCCTCACCAGCTGCCGCGCGGCGCCTCCGGCTGACGGGCTTTCCAGCACGACGTCGAGAGCGCGGCTGACATCGAGGTTGTCCAGCAACGCAGCGATCATCGCTTCCGTTACAGCATCCGCGGCCTCTCCGGGCTGGCCGGCCGCGCTGTACAGGTCGTCCAGCCGGCGGTCGGCGGAGGTCAGGACGTCGGCACTGAAACCCCACGCCTCGGCCCACGGGCGGTCGATCAGCGCCAGCCGCAGCGCCGCCGGGCGAACGGTCTTCAGCAGATCGCGCACGAGCACCAGATTGCCGGTGGACTTGGCCATCTTCTGGCCATCGATCCGCACGGTGCCGACGTGCAGCCAGGCGCGGGCGAAGGGCGTGACGCCGGAGACGGACTCGGCCATCGCGCTCTCGTAGGCGTGGTGGGGGTAGCGCAGATCGGCGCCGCCCGCGTGCAGATCAAGGCTCGAACCCAGCCTGGCGAGCGCCATCACCGTGCACCCGGCGTGCCAGCCCGGCCTTCCCGGACCCCAAGGACTCGGCCAGGCCGGCTCGGCCGGATCGGCGGGAGATCCCGCGTGCTGCCAGATCGGCACGTCGAAGTGATCGGCCCGCCCGGCCTCGTGCGCGGGATGGCCGCCGGCGAGTCCGAGCGCGCTCGCCTGCTCGTCGGTCAGGCCGGCCTTCGCGGCGACGCCGCCGCCCCGAAACCAGACGCTGCCCCCGGCCTCGTACGCGGCGCCTCGCTCGAGAAGCGCCGAGGCCAGAGTGATGACGTCGTCGACGTGCTGGTGCACCCGCGGGGCAAACGTCGGCGCGCGCACCCCGAGGGCCGCCATGTCCTGCTCGAAGTCGAACTGCTGCACCGCGGCAAGCTGGTCGTAGTGCACGTCGGCCCGCCGGGCCGCCGCGAGCATGTCGTCATCGACGTCGGTCACGTTGCGGCACACGTCGACAGGGACGCCGCAGAGACCGTGCACGATCCGAGCCGCGAGGTCGGACCAGACGAACGTGGCCGCATGGCCGAGGTGCGTGACGTCGTACGGGGTGATCCCGCAGACGTACATCCGGGCCCGTCCGATGACCGGCAGGGGGGATCCGGCGAGTTGCAGCGTGGGCACCTGCCCAGCCTGCCACGTCAGGTGGGGTGAGGCGGTGGGTGTCGAACGTGCCGTCTGTGACGTTCAGTCACGGTCGAATTACGAGATGTGCCTGAGCGCACTGGGAGAGCTCCGGCGCAACACGCGGGCGGCAGGTGGCTCTTCACCTTTCGGCACTTTTCGCGGGAGGCTTGCCTCGGAGGAAGGCCTCTCTAGCGGCGAGACCTCGCCCGCGGGCCTCCGTCGAAGGCGGCAAAATGCTCAAGGGATTCAAGAATTTCCTGATGCGCGGCGATGTCGTCGTAGTGGCGATCGGCCTGATTGT
Source organism: Frankiaceae bacterium (assembly GCA_036267695.1). GTDB lineage: Bacteria > Actinomycetota > Actinomycetes > Frankiales > Frankiaceae > DATAZK01. The sequence continues at coordinate 7,930 of DATAVO010000188.1, read as the reverse complement.
CGCTCTGGCATTCAGCACCTTGATCAAGGCCTTTACGGACTTCATCATCAATCCGATCATCAGCCGCTTCCAGGGCGGCAGCGCTGCCGGACTGGGCGTCCAGCTCGGGGATGCCGGCAATACCAAGACATTCCTGGACTTCGGATCATTTCTTTCGGCGGTCATCTACTTCGTCGTCTTCATGGCAGTCGTCTACTTCTTGATCGTGACGCCGTACAAGAAGATCATGGCGCGCAAGGGCGCGACGGTCTTCGGCGAGGCGGCTGCTGTCAAGACGTGCCCGGCCTGCCTGTCGAGCGACCTTCCCGTCGCTGCTAGCAAGTGCAAGTACTGCGGGACAGACCAGCCGGCGACCACCAACGCCTGATCCCGTCGGCGGCGGGGCCCGGCGGCTGCGTTCAGGCTCAGCCCCTCGGGCCCCCGTTAGGGATCAACGACCCCTTCACCATGGCGCTTGTCGGTCGATGGCAAGAGGGTGATGTCAGTTCGGGAGCCCGCTGACGGCGAGGCCACGGTCATCGCCCTGCAGGGGGCACTCGATGCATCGACGGCAGGCCAGTTGCGTGACGCTGCGGCGCGTGTCGCTCATGCAGAAAACCCGGTCGTGATCGAGATGTCTCAGGTCACCGACGTGGCTCCGCCCGTGGTCGGCGTGATCGTCGGCGCCTGGCACTACCTGAACGATCGGCTCACGCTGCGCGTCTCGCCGCCGGTCTTCGCCGCGTTCGAAGAAGCGGGTCTCAGCCGGCTGCTGCCGGTCGCCCAGCCTGCCTGATCGCGAACGCGCCGCCATCGGCAAGGATGAGGGCGTGGAACGCATCGCGGTCGTCACCGGAGCCAGCAGCGGTATCGGGGCTGCGACTGCGCAGACCCTCGCGGGGCAGGGGTATCGCGTCATCCTCGGCGCGCGCCGGCCCGATCGGCTCGCCGAGGTCGCTGCCGCCTGCGGGCCGGCAGCCGAGGTGCGGCCGCTCGACGTCACCGATACAGCCTCCGTCCAGCTCTTCGCGGCCGGCATCGAGCGGTGTGACGTTCTCGTCAACAACGCCGGCGGCGCGCTCGGACTCGATCCCATCGAGCAGGCCGACGAAGCCCAGTGGCTGCAGATGTTCCAGTCCAACGTGCTCGGGACGCTACGGGTGACCCGCGCGCTGCTCGCCGCGGTGAAGGCGGCCATCGGTCACATCGTGGTGATCGGTTCCGTCGCCGGGACCGAGGTCTACGACGGCGGCGCCGGCTACACCGCCGCCAAGCACGCGGAGCATGCCTTCGCCGAGACGCTGCGCCTGGAACTGCTCGGCACCGGCGTGCGCGTCGCTGAGATCGCGCCAGGACTGGTGGAGACCGAATTCTCCTTGGTACGCCTGGGATCTCAGGAAGCTGCCGATCGCGTCTACACCGGGTTGAAGCCGCTCACGGCGGCTGACGTGGCAGACGTGATCGGCTATGTCGTCAGCCGGCCGGCGCACGTCAGCCTCGGCTACGTCCGGCTCACCCCGGCGGCTCAGGCGTCGGCGACCCGGACGTACCGGGCACCGGAGCACCCGTAGGCCCCGGCCCGGGCCGTAGCAGCGGGGGCGACAGGACAAGCGCGTCACCCCGGCGGTAGAGCTCGGCGGGTCGCCCGCCTCCGGGACGTACCGAGCGCTCGCCCACGGGCAGCACGAACCCTGGCGCGCTCAGCACCTTGCGCCGGAAGTTCGGGGCATCCAGCGCCACGCCCCAGGCAGCCTCGTATACCCGGCGCAGCTCGGCGAGTGTGAACGGTTCGTCGACGAAAGCTGCGGCGAGCGAGGTGTACTCGAGCTTCGCCCGGGCCCGCTCGATCCCGTCCTCCATGATCGTGGCGTGGTCGAAGGCTAGCCGGGGGGCCGCCTCGCGGGCCTCAGGTGCCGCGGGCATCAGGTCCTCGACCGGCCACCAGCGCACCTGCTCCCCGCGGGTGGCCGCCGGCCGCGGCAGGTCGGGGAGCAGCGCCAGGTAGCCCACGCTGACCACGCGCCCGCGGGAGTCGCGCCCGGGCTCGCCGTACGTACGCAATTGCTCGAGGTGGCCGGCCAGCCGCTCGACGCCGGCCTGCTCGGCCAGCGATCTGCGGGCCGCCGTCTCCAGGCTCTCGGAGACATCGATGCGCCCGCCCGGGAGTGCCCAGCTGAGCGGGTCGCACGGATCGCGTCCGGCGACGAGCAGGATCGACAGCCGCCCGGCCCGCAGCGTCAGCAGCACGACGTCGACGCTCACGGCGATGTCACCGAGTCGCTCGCTCGGGCTGTCGCGGACGGTCACCCGGCCATTGTCTATGGCTGGCCGGGTCGCTCGGCCGCCCCGCCTCTTGGCTGCCCGCCCCTTGGCCGCCCCCGCCCCTTGCCTGCCCGCGTTCTGAGAAGCGCGGGTTATCCGTGCCGCGTAACCCCGCGTTCCCAGAAGCGCGAACCGGAGGGGCGCGGCTGGGGGCTACCTTGAGGCGCTGGGCGGCCGATTCCCGGCGACCGGGGAGTGAGCGAGCCGCAGAGCGGGCAGGGCTGGTCGACATGGGGATCTCTTCGCAACTGACCGCGATCCGGGTGCTGGCGGGTGCGGGAGCGGCGCGGCCTTCGCGGCCCGATCGCCTGCTCGGGATGGGTCTGGCACTCATGCGCTGGGGTTTCACGCCGGCGGCCGGGTGGGCGGCGGGCGCTGTGCGCTACCCCCACGAGGCGGCCATCATCGACGAGCTCGGGGCGATGACGTTCCTCGAGATCGACCAGGCGTCCTCGGGGGTGGCGACCGCGCTCACCGAACGCGGTGTGCGCGACGGCGGCTCGATCGGGCTGCTCATGCGCAACTCGCGGTGGATGCCGATCGCGCTGTCCGCCGTCGCGAAGGCCGGCGCCGATGCGGTGTTGCTGAACACCGGCTTCGGCGCCGAGCAGCTCGGCGACGTGATGCAGCGCGAGGGGATCCAGGCCGTCATCTACGACGAGGAGTTCGACCCGCTGCTCGCCGAGGCACCCGCCGATCTGCTACGCGTGGTCGGGTGGAGCGACGGCGAGGTCGAGCTGCCCACCGTTGCCGAGCTGGCGGATACCCCTCCCCGCCTGACACGCCCCGCGCACCGCGGGCGTCAGGTGATCCTCACGAGCGGCACCACCGGCACGCCGAAGGGAGCGTCGCGCTCCGTCGAAGGCATCGAGCCCGCGGCGGCCTTCCTGTCCGGAATCCCTTTGAGAGCAAGGGAAACCACCGTTATCGCGGCACCGCTTTTTCACGCCTGGGGGCTCGCGCATCTCGGGCTCGGGCTGCTGCTCTCGAGCACGCTGGTGCTCTCGCGGCGCTTCGATCCCGAGCGGTTGCTGGCGCTCGTCGACGAGCATCGTGCCAGCGCTCTCGTCGTCGTCCCGGTGATGATGCAGCGCATGCTCGAGCTCCCCGAGAAGGTCCGTGAGCGCTACGACACCTCGTCGCTGAAGGTTGTTGCGGTGAGCGGTTCGGCGCTGCCCGGCGAGCTCTCGACCCGGTTCATGGACGCGTTCGGAGAGGTGGTCCACAACCTCTACGGCTCCACCGAGGTGGCCTACGCGACGGTCGCCTCGCCAGCCGATTTGCGCGAGGCGCCGGGCACCGCCGGGCGCCTCCTGCTCGGGACCACGATCACGCTCGTCGATCCAGAGGGCAACGAGGTGCCGCAGGGTGAAGTCGGGAGGATCTTCGTCGGCAATCCACTGCTTTTCACCGGCTATACCGGGGGAGAGGACAAGGACCGGCTGGGCAACCTCGTCGCCAGCGGCGATCTCGGCCGCTTCGATGCCCAGGGGCGGCTCTTCATCGAGGGCCGCGACGACGAGATGATCGTTTCTGGCGGGGAGAACGTCTTCCCTGCCGAGGTCGAGGAGTTACTCAGCAAGCATCCTTCGGTACGCGAGGCTGCGGTCGTCGGGGTCGAGGACGAGAAGATGGGTCAGCGGCTCGTCGCCTACGTCGTCAAGCATGCAAAATCGGTGAGCGAGGACGAGCTCAAGGCCTTGGTGAAGGACAGGCTGGCCCGGCACAAAGTGCCGCGGGAGGTGCACTTCATCGACGAGCTGCCCCGCAACGAGACGGGCAAGATCGTCAAGCGCAAGCTGCAGGCGCCGGACTGCACCGAATCAGGAGGCGGGAGCTAGAAACCCTCGAAGGTCGCCTTCAGTGCGGGGTCGCCCGCCGACAGGCGCAGCGCCTGCGCCGGCAGCTCGGCGCGAGACTGAACCCACCGTTGGCGCGCCTCGGCAAGGCTCACGTCGGCGACGCGCTCACCGTCGTGCACCAGACGCTCGTGCAGCGGTCGCAGGTGCGGGCCGACGGGGGCATCGTGGCCCGGGACGACGACGTCCTCCACCGCCTTCCCGCGCGCATTCAGCCGGCGGGCCAGGCTCTTGCGCCCTCCCCGGGAGAGCTTTCCCGGCGAGAGCTTGTGGACGGGTACGCCGCTGCGTTCGACCAGCTTGTAGACGAAACCGGCGGTCGGAGCGCCCGAGCCCGTCGCGAGCGCGGTGCCGACCCCGTAGCCGTCGACCGGCGCGGCGGCCAGCGCGGCGATTGCGTACTCGTCGAGGTCGCTGGTGACGATGATGCGGGTCCCCCTCGCGCCGAGGCTGTCGAGCAGCGCGCGGACCTCGTGCGCCAGCACGGCCAGATCGCCGCTGTCGAGCCGCACGGCGCCCAGGCCTGGCCCGGCGATCTCGACGGCGGTCCGCACGCCCTGCATCACGTCGTAGGAATCGACCAGCAGGGTCGTGTCGGTGCCGAGCGATGCCACCTGCGCCTCGAAGGCCGCGCGCTCTGTCTCGTGCGCGAGCGTGAACGCGTGGGCGCTGGTGCCCGTCGTCGGGATCTCGTAGCGGCGGCTGGCTTCCAGGTTAGAGGTGGCCGCGAAACCGACGATGTAGGCCGCCCGCGCCGCCGCGACGGCGGCTTGCTCATGGGTGCGCCGGGAACCCATCTCGATGCACGGGCGGTCCTGGGCGGCGCCGGTCATCCGCGCTCCCGCGGCCGCAACGGCACTGTCGTGGTTGAGGATCGACAGCACCAGCGTCTCCAGCAGCACCGCGTGGCCGAACGTCCCTTCCACGACCAGCACCGGAGTCCCGGGCCCGTACGCCTCGCCCTCCGCCAGCCCCGTGACGTCGACCCGCGGCCGAGCGGCGAGGTGTTCAGCGAGCCACGCGGCCGTCGCCTCGTTCACGACATTCGTCTCGCGGAGCAGGTCGATCTCCGCCGGCCCGAAACGGAAAGCGTCGAAGGCATCGAGCAGCCGCCCGACCCCGGCGAACACTCCGTAGCGGCGCCCCGGCGGAAGCCGCCGGGTGAAGACCTCGAACACCGCCGGCTTGAAAGCGGCGCCTGATTCGAGCGCCGCCTGGAGCATCGTCAACTCGTAGTGGTCGGTCAGCAGCGCGGTGCTGGACATGCCGGGACTCTACGGAAGCGCAGGCGCAGAATGGGTGGGGTGACAACCGCTACGCCTGAGACCATCGAGCGCACCGGTTCCAGCGTGCGCGAGGACGAGTCCGCCCAGGCCGACCGCCCCTGGGTCACCATCGTCTGGGATGACCCGATCAACTTGATGTCCTACGTCACCTACGTCTTCCAGCAGCTTTTCGGCTTCCCGAAGAGCAAGGCCGAAAAGCTGATGCTCGACGTTCATCAGACCGGCAAGGCCGTCGTCACGGCGGGCACGCGCGAGGAGATGGAGCGCGACGTCCACCGGCTGCATGGGGCCGGGCTCTGGGCGACCCTGGCGCACGACACGTGAGCGGACGCCTGACCGGGTGAGCGGCTTCAGACGCACCGGGGTGGGGATCACGGTCATGCTGGATCCGGTCGAGACGGTCGTGCTCGCGCAGGTGATGAACGAGATGGGTGAGCTGATCGGTCCGCCGCCGGCGGCGACCGAGGGCGAGGCCTGGGCCCGCGAGCTCGGGCTGGCCGGACTCGGCCAGCCCGGTGCCTCGCCGACCCCGCCCAACGACCCGATCAGCGCGCGGCTCTTCCCGGACGCGTACGTCGATGATGCTGCGGCTGCTGATGATTTCCGCCGGTTCACCGAGGCCGACCTCCGGGCGACGAAATCGGCCAACGTCACCGCGCTGCTCGATTCGCTGCCCGAAGGCGGCGGCTCGTTCTCGCTGGACGAGGACGCCAGTGCCGCCTGGCTCGGCGCCCTCAACGACGCCCGGCTCGCGCTCGGCACCGCACTCGACGTCGACGAGAACACCTACGACGAACTCGCCACTTTGGAGGTCGAGGAGCCCCGCTCCCAGCGGCTGCGCGTCTACCTCTGGCTCGGGGAGCTGCAGGACTCACTCCTGCAAGTGCTCACCGGCGACTGATCACCACTAATCTCGCGCTGGTGTTGCAGCTCTCACAGGACCATTACGACGCGATGGTCGCCCACGCGCGGCGCGACCACCCCGATGAGGCCTGCGGGGTCATCGCCGGCCGCGATGGCGTCCCCGCGCGTTTCCTCGCGATGACCAACGCCGCGCGCTCGCCGACCTTCTACGAGTTCGATTCGGCGGAACTGCTGGCGCTCTACCAGGACATGGAGGCCCGCGACGAGGAGCCGGTGGTCATCTACCACTCCCACACGGCGACGGAGGCCTACCCGTCGCGTACAGACATCTCGTACGCGAACGAGCCCGAGGCGCACTACGTTCTGGTCTCCACCCGCGATCCCGAGACGGTCGAGGTGCGCTCGTTCCGCATCGTCGACGGCACGGTAGAAGAGGAACCCGTCACGGTCGGCTGATGGAGCAGATCGTGACTCGGCTGAGCGCAGCGAAGCCGGGCGCGGGTCTGTGACCATGATCGACTGGAATCCCGTACGCCCCGCTCACGTTTAGGCTGACATCATGGCTGTTCAGGTAAAGGTGCCGACGATCCTTCGCACGTACACGGGAGGGGCGAAGGCCGTCGAGGCTTCCGGCGACACGCTGGATGCGCTTCTGTCCGACGTCGACTCGCGCTACGAGGGCCTTCGCGGCCGCCTCATCGCGGAGGACGGTTCGCTGCACCGCTTCGTCAACGTGTACATCAACAACGAAGACGTGCGCTTCCTCGGTGCGCTCGAGGCGCCCCTCAAGGACGGCGACACCGTCACGATCCTTCCCGCGGTTGCCGGCGGGGCACCGTCCGTCGCCTGACGCTGAGACGGTGCGCTTCGAGAGCCTGATCGATTCGGTCGGGCATACCCCGCTGGTCGGCCTGCCGCGGCTGTCGCCGTCGGCTGACGTGCGCCTGTGGGCCAAGCTCGAGCAGAACAACCCGACGGGCTCCATCAAGGACCGTCCGGCGCTGTGGATGGTGGCCGCCGCCGAGAAGGAGGGCCGGCTGCATCCCGGGTCCACCGTTCTCGAGCCGACCTCGGGTAACACCGGCATCTCGCTGGCGATGGTCTGCCGCCAGCGCGGCTACCGGCTGGTGTGCGTGATGCCGGAGAACACCTCCTCCGAGCGTCGCCAACTGCTGGAGATGTGGGGCGCGCAGATCGTCTCCTCGCCGGCTGCGGGTGGGAGCAACGAGGCGGTCGCCGTCGCCAAGCGCATCGCCGCCGAGAACCCCGACTGGGTGATGCTCTACCAGTACGGCAACCCGGCGAACGCGCAGGCGCACTACGAGGGCACCGGCCCGGAGCTGTTGCGCGACCTGCCCTCGATCACCCACTTCGTCGCCGGACTGGGCACCACCGGCACGCTGATGGGCACCGGCCGCTTCCTGCGCGAGAAGGTGCCCGACGTCCAGATCATCGCCGCCGAGCCGCGCTACGGCGAGCTCGTGTACGGGCTGCGCAACATCGACGAGGGCTTCGTCCCCGAGCTCTACGACGACACCGTGCTGACGCGCCGGTTCTCGGTGACGTCCTACGACGCGTTGCGGCGCACCCGCGATCTCATCGACCACGAGGGCATCTTCG
>DATAVO010000187.1:0-21112 GCA_036267695.1 Frankiaceae bacterium | reverse complement strand
CGCGGTCAGGTCCATGAGGGCGTAGTTGTAGTCCATCGCCTCCACGCCGCGCCGGGTCGTCCAGTAGGTCTCGAAGACCCGCTCACCGTGGCGCAGGTAGCACACGAGGTGGAACAAGCCGACCTGACGCCGGACGAGCAGGGTGTCGACGGACGGCTGGGCTGAGTACCAAGGCAGCGTCCAGCCCATGAAGTCGCGGTACCGAACGCTCTCGCCGTAGGGCCCCTGGCACAGCACGGCAAACGTGACGTCCCGCGCGTTCAGATAGGAAAGCTCGCCGACCTGGGTGGTGTACATCGTGCAGCCCTCGCACTGCTCGGGCGCCGGCCGACCGGGAGACCACATGAAGTAGTAGGCGATGAGCTGCGTCCGGCCTTCGAACGCGTCGAGCAGGGTGAGCTCTCCGCTCGACCCGATCAGTGGCAGCGTCGGGTCGACCTCCACCATCGGGAGCCGCCGGCGCGCCGCTGCAATCGCGTCGCCCTCGCGGGTGTGCGCTTTCTCCCGGGCACGGATCCGGTCGATCTCAGCGTCGAAGTCGGCGCGGTCGACGACAGGCGGCATCGCCGAGGCATCGACGACGTCGGTCATCACTTCGTCTCCTGACTTGCTCATCCTTTTCTCCTTTCCCTTGCGCGCCGGACGGCTCAGTGCGCCGCCCGCTCCGCGGTCTCGGCTGCGCGCTTGATGCGGGCCAGCCGCCGGTCCCAGTCGGCGGCGAGCGTGGCCATCCACCGGGCGGTCGTGTCGAGGGCCTCCGGCCGCACCGCATACCGAACTTCCCGGCCGACCTTCGTGCACTCCACCAGGCCCGCCGAGTCGAGCACCGCGAGGTGCTTGACCACCGCCTGGCGCGAGATGGGAAGCCCATCGGCGAGTGTGGACGCGGTCGCCTGGCCGCGGGCCGCCACCTGATCCAGCAGCTCGCGGCGGGTTGGATCGGCCAGCGCGCCGAGCACGCCGTCCACCACATCCGCCACGCCGCCAATGCTCGAGGCTGAGGTCATCGCCGTCGGTCAAGCAACACGAGCCGCCAGCGCCTGCAGGCAGGACTCCCAGCCCCCGGTGTGGTCCTTGATGACGTTGGCGCGGTTCTCCTCGGTGGTCGCCAGCGCTCCGAACCCGCTCTCCACCACCGTGAGCCGGGTACCGCCGCCCTCAGGAGTCAGCGTGAATTCCACCAGCGTGGAGTTCTCCTCCCGCAGCTGCTCGCCGGGAAAGGCGCTGTTCCAACGGAGCGCAAGGAAGTGCGGAGCGTCCACCTTCTCGACGCGCATCGGAAATTCGCCGTGCTCAGAATGGCGGGCGACAAACGACGCGCCTTCCTGCGCCTGCGTGCCACGGATGGAGTCGTCATCCGTGGCCCAGAAGCCCGGCTCGGCAACCAGCGGCCAGACCCGTTCGGGTGCTGCGGCGATGAAGATCTCACGCTCGATCTGGACCTCGCTCATGACTGCTCCTTCGTGTGACGTCTGCTCGGATGTGCAACTCTAAGGTTGCACATGGAACAGCTCTGTGCAACCCGCAGGTTGCACTTTCTTCCAACGGTGAGTTTCACCGGCCGCACGCCCGAGGCACAGCTCTCCACGCTCGGGCCACCGATCCGGAGGCGGCTCCGAGCGCCGACGAGTGGACCACCCGTTTCGAGGAGCTGCCGCTGATTGCCCAACCCAGCGAGCGCTGGCTCTACAACAGCGGCGCTCAGGTGCTCGGCGTCCTGTGTCAGCGTGCGGCAGGCGCCTCTCGCTTTGACGAGGTGCTGCGAAGCCGGGTGCTGCGACCCCTCGAAATGTCGCAAACCTCTTTCGTTGCAGCGGATTCGACCCGGCTGGCGACGGCCTACGCCAGCGGACCGGACGGACTGGTCGTCTGGGATCAGCCCGAGGGCAAGTGGTCGCGGCAGCCGGCGTTCGATGACGGTGCGGCCAGCCTGGTGTCAACCGTTGATGACCTCCACGCGTTCGCGCAGATGTCCCGGGGCGGCGGGTCCCCGGTGCTGTCGGCCGCTTTGGTCCACGAGATGACGAGCGATCAACTCACCCCCGCGCAGCGGGCCGGCCAGGAGGCATTCCTGGATGACCGCTCATGGGGGCTGTGCCAGTCGGTCATCGTGACCGGCGAGCGTGCCGGAGCGTTCGGCCTGGGACGGCGGGCTCGGCTCGTCGTTCCTCGTCGACCCGGCGCGCGATCTCGTCGTCATCGTGCTCACGCAGCGGCTCTTCGACTCCCCCACGCCTCCTGCTGTGCATACCGAAATCCAAGAAGCGGCCTACGCCGCAAATGCGTTGATGTACGTGATGAACGGAGGAGAAAACCCATGAATCTCATGCCTTTCCTGCTTTTCGAGGGCGACTGCGCCGACGCGATGCGCTTCTACCAGTCCTGCCTCGACGGGGACCTGGAGATCGTGCTGCTGCGCGATACACCCATGAAGGATCAGGCGCCGGAGCATCTGCACGACAAGGTCGCGTACTCGAGGCTGACGAGCGGCCTGGTCGACATCTCCGCCACGGACTGGCAGCACCAGACACGCACGCCCCGGCAAGGGAACACCATCGGCCTCTACCTCACGAGCGACTCCTTCGGGGAACTCGAGGCGGCCTTCGGCAAGCTCGCCGTCGGCGCTGACCCCGACCTACTGGACGAGTTGCGCGACATGCCTTTCGGCGCCTACGGCCACCTCTGCGACCGCTTCGGCGTCAACTGGTTCTTCCGCGGCGAACCGGCGCCTTAGCCGGCGGGGCCCCTAGCTCGTGACGCCCGCAATCAGCCGGTCGGCCGCCGAGTACGGGTCCAGCCGGCCCGCCACGACATCAGCCGCGAGCTCACCGAGAGCCGCTTGCCCGCGCAGCTCATCCATCCGCGCGCGCAGCTCGGTCAAGGCAATAGCTTCGATTTCGCCACGCGCGCGGGCAGTGCGCCGCCGCTCTCCCTCGCCGCCGGCGTCGAGCCACTCCCGGTGCCGCGAGAGGGCATCGACCACGTCATCGATGCCCTCCGAGCGAGACGCCACCGTCCGGCATACCGGAGGTCTCCAACCACCCGAGGTCACGTCGCTGAAGCCGAGCGAAAGCATTCCCTTCAGCTCCCGGACGGTCTGGTCGGCGCCGTCGCGATCGGCCTTGTTGACCACGAAAACGTCTGCTACTTCGAGGATTCCGGCCTTTGCGGCCTGGATCGCGTCGCCCATCCCGGGGGCGAGCAGCACGAGCGTCGAGTCTGCCAGCGAGGCGATCTCCACCTCGGCCTGACCGACCCCGACCGTCTCGATGAGCACCACGTCGCAACCCGCGGCGTCGAGCACGCGTAGCGCCTGCGGGGTAGCCCACGAGAGCCCGCCGAGCTGCCCGCGCGACGCCATCGAACGGATGAAAACCCCAGCATCCGTCGCGTGATCCTGCATGCGGACGCGGTCACCGAGCAGCGCCCCTCCGCTGAACGGCGACGACGGGTCGACCGCCAGCACGCCGACCCGCAGATCGCGCCGGCGGTAGGCCGACACCAGCGCCGACGTTGTCGTCGACTTGCCAACCCCAGGTGACCCGGTGAGACCGATGACCTGGGCGTGGCCGCACAGCGGGGCAAGCAGCGTCATCACTTCCCGCAGTCGCGGCGAGGCATCCTCGACCAGGGAGATCAGCCGCGCCACGGCTCGCGGGCTGCCTTCACGGGCCGCCTCGACGAGTTCTGGCAGCGGCTCGTCGCGCCGGCTCACGCGAAGGCCCGAGCCCTTCTTAAGCGGAGACGCGCAGCACCAGAGCGTCGCCCTGGCCACCGCCGCCGCACAGCCCGGCGGCGCCGACACCGCCGCCCTGGCGCTGGAGCGCATGGGCGAGGTGCAGCACGATCCGGGCGCCCGACATGCCGACCGGGTGGCCGAGGCTGATGGCGCCCCCGTCGATGTTGACCTTGTCGGAACTGAGGCCGAGATCACGCATCGACTGGATGCCGACGGAGGCAAAAGCCTCATTGATTTCAACGAGATCGAGGTCTGCGACGCTCAGGCCTTCCTTGGCGAGCGCCTGGGCGATCGCGTTGGCCGGCTGCGACTGCAGCGACGCGTCAGGACCCGCGACGAATCCGGCCGCACCGATCTCGGCGAGGATCGGCGCGCCGAGCTCCTCGGCCTTGCGGCGCGACATGACGACCAGAGCGCAGCCGCCGTCGGAGATCTGCGATGCGGAACCTGCGGTGATGGTGCCGTCCGCGGCGAACGCCGGGCGCAGCTTGCCGAGGCTCTCGCTCGTGGTCCCCGGGCGCACACCCTCGTCTTCGCTGACGACCAGCGGATCGCCCTTGCGCTGCGGGATCTGCACTGACACCAGCTCGGCGTCGAAGCGGCCTTCCTTCATGGCCGCGGCCGCGCGATCGTGCGAGCGGGCACTGAACTCGTCCTGATCCTCACGGCTGATGCCCAGCCGGGCGTTGTACTTCTCGGTCGACTCACCCATCGCCACCTGGTCAAACGCGCAGAACAGCGCATCATGGGCGGTCGCGTCGAGCAGCTTGGCGTCGCCGTAGCGGAAGCCGCCGCGCGCGCCGGGGAGCAGGTGCGGGGTGTTGGTCATGGACTCCATGCCGCCGGCGACGATGACGTCGTACTGGCCGCTGGAGATGTAGAGATCGGCAAGGGCGATCGCGTTGAGCCCGGACAGGCAGACCTTGTTGACGGTCAGCGCCGGCACGTTCATCGAGATGCCGCCCTTGATGGCCGCCTGGCGCGCGGTGATCTGGCCGGCGCCGGCCTGGATCACATGGCCCATGATCACGTATTCGACCGCGTCACCCGTGATGCCGGCCTTCTCCAGCGCGGCCTTGATGGCGAAGCCTCCAAGGTCGACGGCGGTGAAGCTCTTGAGCGAGCCGGAGAGCTTGCCGATCGGGGTGCGGGCGCCTGCGACGATCACGGATCCGGGCATTTTGCGGGTTCTACTCGGACGGTCCTGCGGGAAAGCTGCCAGGATACGGGCTCGTGACGTATCCGCTACCGCTGTTCACCCGTATCGACCACGTCGGGGTCGCCGTCCGCAACCTCGAAGAGGCCATCGGTTGGTATGAGACCACCTACGGCCTGACCGTTACTTCGCGCGAGACAAACGAATCCCAGGGCGTTCACGAGGCGATGCTCGTCGTTGCGGCGCCCGAGGGCGAGGATCCCGGCGGCTCGTACGTGCAGCTGCTCGAGCCGCTGAGCGACGATTCGCCGGTCGGAAAGTTCTTGGTCCGCAACGGGCCCGGGGTGCACCACATCGGTTACGGCGTGGTCGATGTCACCGCCGCGCTGGCGCGCATCGCCGACACCGGAGTGCGGCTCGTCGACGAGCGACCGCGCCACGGCTCGATGGGCGCCAGCATCGCCTTCCTGCATCCCAAGGACACCGGCGGTGTGCTGACGGAACTGGTGCAGGCCGTCCAGCGCGGGTGACGGATCGGCACCCGAGCACCCAGGCGGCCAGGGAGGCCGTCCTGGAGTGGCTCGAATCGTTGCGGGCACGCTCGACGATCCCGGGATCGTCCGTGGTCTACGGCGCCGACCTCAGCCTGGCGACGCAGGCCGGCGCCCTGGTCGAGCAGGACCGCGAGCGTGAAGGCGCGCTGTTGCAGCCTGGCGAGCTCACCATCGAGCGGCTGGAGGTATCCGACCTCGGGCCGGACGGCGGGATGGTCGACCTCGATGCCGAGATCGTCTTCCCGGCGGACGAGGCGGAGCAGCCCGAGACGATGGTGGCGGGGCGCCTGCTCGGCGAGGTCCGGGTCGGCCTCGGACCGGTCTATTTCGCTGTCGTTGCAGGCGTTCTGGAGCTCGTCGACTACACGCGGGACGGGCTGCGGATGTCGGGCATGTGGTGCACCCATCCGCAGGGCGAGGACGCCCGTGGCGGCCTGGCGGTCGTCCCGCAGGCCGTCACGAGTGAGGCCCATCGCGGCGGGCGCGTCTTCCTCGAAGTCAGCAACGCACTCGAACGCGACGTGATCCTGCGCATCGGGCGGCCGGACCGGCCGCGGGGGATCTTCGCGCGTCAACCCCCGGTCGAACCACCCGAGGTCGGCATCCCCGTACCGGCCGGCAGGAGCACGCATCTGGCCGGACTCACCCGCCGGGCCCGGCTCACCGAGATCGAGATCTTCGCCTTCGACGCGATCGACCGCACTGCCGTCGCCCCGCTGCTTGTCTCGGTCGAACTCCCGCGCGGGCATCCGGGCGAGCACGGGCAGTGGTGCGCCTGACTCGCCTCACCGCCCCGCGACCCGACTGACACGCTCGAGCACCTAGAAATGGTGGCAATTCGACGGTTCCAGCCACCATTGCTAGGTGCTCGGGGTTCAGGGCGTGATGCAGCCGGTGGTCTTTCCGGAGGCGGCGGCGCGCCCTGGGGCAGCCGCGCGCACCGCTGACGACGCGACCAGCTGAGCGCCGTCCACGACGAATGGCGTCGCGCTGCCCGAGATCGCCAAAATCCCTTGTTCGCACACATATCCGTGAGTCGCGTCGATGGCGAGCAGGACCGGCCCCGAGCCCTGGCGGAGCACCGTGAGGTGACCGTTCACCAACGTCGCCAAGGTGTCGGTCGAGCTCTGATCCGACGCCTGCAGCCGGACCAGCACCACCGCCACCGGCTGGCCGCTCGAGTCCAGAAGCGACGTCACCCCGAGCACCTTCGCTCCAGGCCCGAGCCGCGGCAGGCTCACCGCCTCCAAGCCGTAGTACGACAGGTCGGCGGCGAGCGTCCCGGCGCCGAGGGTGAACGTGTCGGGACGCCCGTCGCCATCGAGATCCGACGGCACAAGTGCTGCAGGGACTGGGGCTTTCGGGTTGGCGTTGAACGTCGTGTCACCGGTGGCGGACTGGTCGCTGTCCGCGGCCTTGCTCGACAGCTGTTTTCCCGGAGGAACCGGGGTCAGGGCCGACGCACGCCCGGCTGGCCCCGACTCCGCCGCCGCGGCGGTCGACGACTCAGCGGCCCGCGAAGGAGCGCCGCCGGCAACAGTCGAACTCGCCGACGAGCCATTCGATCCATGCTCCGCGTGGCGCACGAAAACGACCGCAAGGACGACAAGGGCAAGGAACGAGAGCGTCGCCACGGGAACCCCCAGCCGCGTCATGAGCGGGCGCTGCCGGCGGCGCTGCTGGGCACGCGCCCTTGCGAGCAACCAGGTCTGAGCACCGGGAGCGGGCTCGATGGGTTCGACCGCGTCGGCCAGCATTCGGCGCAGCGCGTCCTCACGCTCCGGATGGCGACCGGGATCGGCGCTCATCGCAGCTCCTCCAAGGCCTCGGCCAGCGCTGCCAGCCCGCGCGACGTGTACGCCTTCACGGCGCCGACGCTGACGCCCATGACCCCGGCGGCATCGGCCTCGCTGAAGTCCCCGTAGTAGCGCAACACGACAGCCTCGCGCTGGCGCCGCGGCAGGTTGTGCAACGCCTTCACCACCGCCGCCCGCTCGACCTGGGCGTACGCGCCCTCCTCCGCACTCGGCGCATCGGGCATCGGCCGCGGGGCGTGCTTGCGCGCCACCAACCGGCGGCGCAGCGACGAGCGCGCCAGGTTCACGACTGTCTGGCGCAGATACGCGAGTGCCCGGTCCTCATCGCGCAGCCGCGGCGTCGGTCCGAGCAGGGCCGCATGAACCTTCAGGTACGCGTCCTGCACGATCTCCTCGCAGCTGCCGACGTCGTCGACCAGCAGGGCGGCGAGCCGCAGCAGCCGTCCATATTCGGCGACGTACAGCGCCGTCAGCGTTTCCTCAGTCGTCGTGGCCGACGTTTCAGCATCGGATGCAGGGCTCGCCGCCAGCTCCTTTTCCGCCTTCCGGTCGACGGGCACGCTGTCGCGACCGACAAACCGGCGGGTGGCCACGGGCAGCACCGTAGGCGCAAACACCGGGAGCCGTGCGGCAGTCGCGTCCATCACGTTCTGTCAGACGCCCGAGTCCCCTGCTCGGTTGCGCGCGTTGGGCCTGCTGAAGCGGCTGGGACTTTCGGCTGCTGCCGCTAAGTTCACTCGCCGGTAACATCTGCGGCGATCGAACGGCCGACCGGGAGGCGCCTTGTCCATCAAAGAGATCACCGAAGCGATACTCGCCGGTGACACCCCGGCCGCTGACTTCGGCGCCATGCAGGTGCCGGCCAGCTACCGCGGGGTGGTCGTCCGCAAGGACGAGACCGGCATGTTCGAGGGCCTCGAGAGCCGCGACAAGGACCCCCGCAAGTCGCTGCACATCGACGAGGTGGCCACCCCGGAGCTGGGCCCGGGCGAGGCGATCGTCGCCGTCATGGCCAGCTCGATCAACTACAACACCGTCTGGACCTCGATCTTCGAGCCGGTCTCGACCTTCGGCTTCCTCGAGCGCTACGGCCGGGTGTCCCCACTCGGCAAGCGCCACGATCTGCCCTACCAGGTCATCGGCTCCGACCTGGCCGGCGTCGTGCTGCGCACCGGTCCGGGCGTGCACGTCTGGAAGCCGGGTGACGAGGTCGTCGCGCACTGCCTGTCGATCGAGCTGGAGCGTCCCGAGGGCCACAACGACACGATGATGGATCCGGAGCAGCGGATCTGGGGCTTCGAGACCAACTTCGGCGGGCTCGCCGAGCTCGCGCTGGTCAAGTCCAACCAGCTGATGCCCAAGCCCGCGCACCTCAGCTGGGAGGAGGCCGCCAGCCCCGGCCTGGTCAACTCGACCGCGTACCGCCAACTGGTCAGCAAGAACGGTGCGGCGATGAAGCAGGGCGACGTCGTCCTGATCTGGGGCGCGAGCGGCGGCCTCGGCTCCTACGCCACGCAGATGGCGCTCAACGGCGGCGCCATCCCGGTCTGCGTCGTCTCCTCGCCCGCGAAGGCCGAGCTGTGCCGTCGGATGGGCGCTGAGATGGTGATCGACCGCAATGCCGAAGATTTCAAGTTCTGGAAGGACGAGCAGACCCAGGACCCCAAGGAGTGGCAGCGCCTCGGAAAGCAGATCCGCTCGCTGACCGGCGGCGATGACGCCGACATCGTCTTCGAGCACCCGGGGCGCGAGACGTTCGGCGCGTCGGTCTACGTGGCCCGCCGCGGCGGCACGATCGTCACCTGCGCCTCGACGAGCGGCTTCCTGCACGAGTACGACAACCGCTACCTCTGGATGAACCTCAAGCGCATCGTCGGCTCGCATTTCGCGAACTACCGCGAGGCGTACGAGGCGAACCGGCTCATCGATCGCGGGCTGATTCACCCGACACTGTCCAAGAGTTACCCGATGGAGCAGGCCGGCGAGGCGGCGAACGACGTCCACCGCAACCTGCACCAGGGCAAGGTCGGCGTGCTCTGCCTTGCACCCGAAGAGGGCCTGGGCGTACGCGATCTGGCCAAGCGCGAGCGTCACCTGCCGGAAATCAACCGTTTCCGGGGTATCTGACCCACGGTCTCGGGCCAGCTGAGACCGCGTGTTACGACAGGAATAACCGTCGCCGACGCGCGCGCCCTACTCGGCCAGCGGCCACAAGCGTGGCACAGTACTTCGCATGAGCGAGCACAGTATGAGCGAGCACACGGACCTGCTGCCTCTTCGCTCTCCCGAGGAAGGCGGCCCGGCCTTCGAGCTGGTGCGCCGTGGCTATGACCGTGATCAGGTCGAGAACCACCTCGGCTGGCTGGAAGATCAGCTCCGTAATGCGGAAATCGCCCGTGACGCCGCCGAGCAGGCCGCAGCCAGCGCCGCCGCCGAGGCGGAGGCTGCCCGCGAAGAGCTGCAGAGCGGACGCCCGCAGTGGCACGAATTCGGCGATCGGATCACCCAGATCCTGACGCTTGCCGAGGAGCAGGGCGCCCAGATCCGGGCCCTGCGCTCCCAGGAAGCCGACGAGCTCCTAGGCGACGCGCGTCAGGCGGCCGCCGACGCCGATCGCGTCCACGGAACCCGTATTCGCGAGGCTGAGGCCCAGGCGCAGGAGATCATCGCGAGTGCGCAGTCCGAGGCCGACCGCATGCTGATGCGTGCCCAGCAGGAGACCGCCGAAGAGGAGCGGGCCGCTGCCCGCCGGCTCGCCGAGCTCGAGCGCCAGCGCGACGCCGTCAACGCCCAGCTGTCCCGGTTGCACGAGGCTCTGGCCGCCGCTCTGGCGCCGGCGATCTCCATTCAGGAGACGCAGGCCGCACCGAGCCGGCCCGAGGTGTCACTCCCGGATCAGGGTGAGTACGAGACCTCCGAGACCCTGGAGTACTCCGATGCGGAGTACGAGGACGACGAGTACGTTGCCAGCGCCCCGGCCGCGCCGGCTTCGGCAGACGTTCGCCGCCGGCCGTAGGCGATTCGAAAGTCCTTGTTCAGTCGGCCGTCTGGCCGCCGTCGACGACCAGCGCCTGACCCGTCAGGTATGAGGCGGCGTCCGACGCCAGGAACACGGCCGGGCCGACCATCTCCTCGACCTCTGCCCAGCGGCCGAGCGGCACGCGCTCCATCATTGCGGTGCTGATCTGCTCGTCGCCCCACAGGTCGGCGTTCAGCGCGGTCCGGGTCCAGCCCGGGCAGAGCGCGTTGACCCGGATTCCCGAGCCGCCCCACTCGATCGCGAGCGTGCGGGTCAGCGAGAGCACCGCCGCCTTGCTGGCGCCGTAGGGCGCGAGCTCCGGGGTGCCGACGAGCGACGCGACCGACGCGACGTTGATGATGCTGCCGCTGCCGCGCTCCAGCATGTGCGGGCCGATCGCCTGGCAGGCATGGACGATTGAGTCCACGTTGAGCCGCATGGTCTTTTGCCAGCCGGAGAAGCGCAAAGTCGTGAACGGCCCCATGTAGGAGCTGCCGCCGGCGTTGTTGACCAGGATGTCGACGCTGCCGAGCCGATCGATCGCGCCGGTCACCATGGCGGCAACCGAGTCCGGGTCCATGACGTCGGTGGCGATGACGAGGGCCTTGCGGCCAAGCGCCTCGATCTCACCGCGTAACTGCTCCAGCGAATCGGTGTCCCGGGAGGCCACCACGACATCGGCACCGGCCTCGGCGAAGCCGAGGGCGACGGCCCGCCCGATGCCGCGGCTGGCACCAGTCACGAGCGCGTTCTTGCCGGACAGGTCGAAGCTGGCGCTCATCGAATCTCCTGGTACTCGCGCGGAAGGGGGCTGGCGTCGGGGAGGGTAGCGCCGAGGACGGTGGCGACAACCGCGTCGAGGGCT
Organism: Frankiaceae bacterium; assembly: GCA_036267695.1. GTDB lineage: Bacteria > Actinomycetota > Actinomycetes > Frankiales > Frankiaceae > DATAZK01. The sequence goes on along the minus strand of DATAVO010000187.1, from coordinate 9,962 downwards.
TCCTCTGCCCTACCGACGAAGAGGTGATGGGCGCCCTCGATCGAGACGACCTGGGCCTGGGGTACGCGGGCGAAACGCTGCCGGGCCTCGGGCGGCTGCAGGTAGTCGTCGAACTCGGGGACGACAGCCGTCAGCGGGCGCCCGAACCGGCCCCAGGAGTCGAGGTCGGCGTCGGTCGAGAAGCGCAATGGCGGAGCCAGCAGGACTGCGCCGCACACCGCCGGGTCAGCGCCATGTCGCAAGATCAGGTCGGTACCGAACGACCAGCCGACCAACCACGGCGACGGCAGCTCGGGAGAATCGGCATATTCGACGTACTCAACGGCCGCAGCCAGATCGAAACGCTCGCTCTCGCCCCCGTCGAACGTGCCCTCGGACCGGCCTTCCTCGCTGGCCGTCCCGCGAGTGTTGAACCGCAGTACCGCCAGCCCGGCGAGCGCCGGCAACCGCCAGGCCATCTTGCGCAGCAGGTGGCTGTCCATCGAGCCGCCGTGCGTGGGCAGCGGATGCAGGCAGATGAGGGTGGCCACCGGTGAACGATCGAGTGGCAGCGCCAGCTCCGCGACGAGCCGGAGCCCATCTGCCGTGGTCAGGCTGAGGGAGCGGCGTTCGGCAGGCAGGACGGTATTGGCCCGGATCGGCGGCACCGGTTGACCTTATGCACGCCGCACCTGCGGCCGGCGATGGCGGCCACGCCAGCACGCCGTGTGCCAGTGCCGGCGGTCATCCCCGGAACCGACGCTGGGCGAGGCGCCGGTTGACGGCCAGGCGACGACGTGAGGCTGCCCGACGCGTATCTCATGATCACAGCCCGGGCAGCGGTAGACCTTGCGGGCATCCTGACCGCGGACCGGGCGCACTTCCCACTCGTCGTCGGAGACGATCGGCGACGGCAGGCTCATCGCGGGTACTCGCGCCGAGCGATGACCTCGCCCTCGACCACGCGTCCAGAGCCAGGGCGGCGCCGCACACCTCCAGGCGACACCTGATCGCGTACCGCGGAGGCCGCCGCCCCGGCGACGGCGAGCGCGCGCCGCCGCCCGCCCGGAGCAGCGAGGGCCGCGGAAAGCGCCAGCAGGTTCTGCAAGCCGCGGCTGCTCCCTCTCCAGTGCGAGCGCAGGACGGGTTCCCCGGCAGCACCGAGTAGCCGGCGCAGCGCGAACGCCGCGACCGCCAATTCATCGATGCGCCCGACCACGGGGATGAAGCGCGGGATGCGCGCCTTGCCGGACACGAGGTAGGCGAGTGCCGCCGTCGCTTCGACCTTTGCTGTCTGGGAGACCCGCGGATCGCTCGCGATTCCCCGCAGCATCGAGATCACGTCTGCAGCGCCGGCGGCCAACCCGCGAGCCGCATCAGCGGCCGCTGTGAACACAGCTGCGCGGGCAGCCGCGCCAATGGCGGGAGTAGCGGATGCAGGCACTCGACAATTGTTGCACCACCACGAGGTAGCAGGTCGCGAGCCGACCGGTTATCTCGTGTTTTCCGAGACCCGGAACGTTGGCAGCGACATCGCGTGGAATGTGCCGTATGTGCCCCGGCAATCCATTAGCCGCGCTACCACACTCGCCGGCGGGTGGCCACCTACTTATACAAATCACACCGCGACGATTCGGGGCGACGGCCGACCGCAGGAACCCTTTGCTCGCGCAAATCAACGAGCTGCGAAACGCTCCCTTCGCTGCGCATGCGCAGCACCGGGATCAGCCCATAGCCGCTTTGAACGCCTCCTGCACGGCGCGGCTGATTCTCCCGCGAGGACTTACCTGGTGACCATTTGACGCCGCCCATGCCCGCACTGCTGCCGGATCAACTTCCGTAGCAACATGGCGCAATGGAGCGCCGCGGCGAGCGGCAGGCACATTCACCCGACCCGCCCGGCGGGCCGCGCCGACATAAGCGGCCAGCGACTCACGCAATGCGGTGGCATTGGCCTCGGTGAGATCGATTTCATACGCCCTACCGTCAAGCGCAAAGCTGACAGTCTCGTCCGCTTCCTCGCCCGTGAGATCGTCTTCGAGGGTTACCACCGTGCGCTGGGTCATAGGACCAAGAATGCATGAGTTAAGGCGAGAATGCAACCGCTTGATTGGACATTCCTATTGATTTCATAGCCTCTCGCACACCCAGTTCAGGTGACTTTCAAAGCGGGGTCCCAGCGCCGACTCATCGTCGGGAGTAGTCCCGGAACCCGCGCTTTGTCTTGCGCCCGAGATAGCCAGCCTTCACGAGGTGCTCGAGCAACGGGGCCGGGGCGTCGCCGGGCTCGCGGAACTCGAGGTAAAGCGTTTGCTGAATAGCAAGCGTCACGTCGAGACCGACGACATCCATGAGTTCAAATGGACCCATTGGGTGTCCGCAGCCCACCTTCATTGCGGCGTCGATGTCATCAGCGGTGGCGTAGTGCTGTTCCAGCATCCGGGCCGCACCATTCAGATACGGAAAGAGCAACGCGTTCACGATGAAACCCGCCCGGTCCCCGCAACTCACGGGAGCCTTTCGGGCCTTCAGCGCGACCTCGCGCACGGTCGCGACGGCGTCCGCGGCGGACACGACGGTCGGCACGACCTCGACGAGTTTCATCGCCGGCGCCGGATTGAACCAGTGCATTCCGACCACGTCGGCAGGACGCGAGGTCGCGGTGGCGCACTCGATCACCGGCAGGCTCGACGTCGTGGTCGCCAGCACCGCTCCAGGCTTCATGACCTCATCCAGCGCACCGAACAGCGCCCGCTTCACGCCGAGCTCCTCGACGACCGCCTCGATGACGAGGTCGCACTGAGCAAGGTCGTCGAGCTCGGTGGTGGTGACCAGACGGGCAAGCGCCACGTCACGGTCGGCCTCGGCCATCTTCCCGCGGGCCACGGCCTTGTCCATCGATGCGGTCACCTTGGAGAGCGTGGATGCAGCCTTGTCGGCACTACGTGCCCGCAGCACGACGTCGTAGCCGGACTTTGCCAGCACCTCCGCAATCCCCGTTGCCATCGTGCCGGTGCCGATCACACCGACCTTGCTCACCGGACGTGCCTGCGCGACGGGCCCGGTGTCGGGCGCGACGTCGGGCACGATCTGCGAGGAATCCGGGGCGGCGTAGGTGTAGAAGCCGCGGCCGGTCTTGCGACCGTGCATTCCGGCGGTCACGAGCTGCTTCAGCAGCGGCGCGGGCGCGTGCAGGTGATCGCGTGACTGGTGATAGATCGTGTCGAGGATCTCGTACGCGCTGTCGAGGCCGATGAGATCGAGCACGGCGAGCGGGCCCATCGGGTGGCCGCAGCCGAAACGCATGGCGGCGTCGATGTCCTCGCGGGTTGCGTAACGCCCCTCGAGCATCCGCACGGCGTTGTTCAGATACGGGAAAAGGAGTGCGTTTGCAATGAATCCGGCCCGGTCGCCAACGGTGACGGGCGCTTTGCCGGCGGTTCCGATCAGCGCCTCGACGTCTTTCGTCACCTGCTCATCGGTCATGACCGTGCTGACGACCTCGACCAGGCCCATGACCGGCGCCGGGTTGAACCAGTGCAGGCCGATGACCGCGGACGGCCGGCGGGTTGCCGCGGCCAGTTCGGTCACCGACAGCGCGGAGGTGTTCGTGGCGAGCACCGTCGAGGGGTCACAGAGGTCGTCCAGGCGCCGGAACAGCTCCTGTTTCGCCTCCAATTGCTCAGGAATTGCCTCGATCACGATGTCAGCATCGGCCAGCGCGGCGAGGTCGGTTCCGAGGTCGATACGTCCGAGCAAAGCGTCGCGCTCGGCCTCGGTCAGCTTGCCTCCGCGCACCGCGCGCTCGGTCGAGTGCTCGATGTGCCCGCGACCCCGCTTGACACCGGCCTCATCGATCTCGACGGCCACGACATTCAGGCCGGCCTTGGCGAGAACCTCAGCAATCCCTGCGCCCATCGTGCCGACACCGACGATTCCCGCCTTCTGAAAACCTCGCGACATCGCTGCTTACCGTCCCTCCGGATCGTGCCGGCGTCAGTGACGGCACGGCGTGAAGTCTTTCAGACGTTGGGTATTCGCGGCCGATTTCGGGCCGTCCGTAATGGGTTGGGTAGCCCGTACGGGTCAGAACAAAGTGGGAATCGTGGGGGCGAATCCCCGCAGCGCGTCGTAATCGACGGTGACGCAACCGATACCCCGATCGGCAGCGAGAAGGCGCGCCTGCGGGGTGATCGCCTGCGCGACGAACAGACCTCGCACCGGCTGGTTCAGCTGAGGGTCAGCCGACATCCGTGCCAGATAGCGGGTCAGCTGCTCAACACCGTCGATTTCACCGCGCCGCTTGATTTCGACGGCAACGCTGACACCGCTCGCGTCACGGCAGAGCAGGTCGACCGGGCCGATTCCGGTGTCGTGCTCACGGCGCACCAGCCGCAGCCCTTCCTCGATCGACTCGCAGTGCTCGGCGAGCAGCACCTGCAAGTGAGCTTCGACACCATCCTTCACCAGGCCTGGATCGATGCCCAGATGGTGGTTGGAGTCGTGCATGACGTCTTCGATCGTGATGACGAGCTGCTCGCCCGCCTTGTTCTCCACACGCCAGAGCGCGTCGTCCTCCGTGAGGGTGCACGGTGGGCTCATCCAGTTCAGCGGCTTGTACGCGCGGTCATCGGCATGGATGCTCACCGACCCGTCGGCCTTCACCATCAGCAGGCGCACCGCGCTCGGCAGGTGGGCGGTCAGCTTGCCCGCGTAATCGACGGTGCACCGAGCAATCACAAGCCGCACGTTTCGCAGCCTAACCGCGCCCCCAAGAAGGCAGGCCGGCGTTCTCGCGAATCAGCTGGACGATCTCCCGCATGATCTGGGTGATGCCGTAGTCCTTGGGCGTGAAGACGGCGGCCACCCCGAGCTCCTTGAGGCGCCGGGCATCGGCGTCAGGGACGATGCCGCCGACGACGACAGGGACGTCGTCGAGCCCGGCCGCTTTCAGGCCGTTCAGGACGTCGGGGACGAGCTCGAGATGCGAACCGGACAGGATAGACAGGCCCACGACGTGGACGTCCTCCTGCGCCGCCGCACTGACGATCTGCGCCGGGGTCAGCCGGATCCCCTGATAGATCACTTCGAAGCCGACGTCACGGGCGCGCACGGCGATCTGCTCCGCGCCGTTGCTGTGCCCGTCCAGGCCGGGCTTGCCGACCAGGATCTTCAGCCGGCGCCCGAGCTCCTCGCCGGTACGCGCGACCAGCTGGCGCACCGCCGCAATCTCCTCGCCCGCAGCGCCGCCCTCGCCCGCCGAGCCGATGCCGACGCTCGCCGAAACGCCCGTGGGTGCGCGGTATTCGCCGAACACCTCGCGCAGCACGCCGGCCCACTCGCCGGTACTCACTCCTGCGCGGGCACAGGCGAGAGTGGCGATCATCAGGTTCTCATCGGTCTTGGCAGCGTCGCGCAGAGCCTGCAGCGCCGCCTCGGCGCGCTCGGGATCGCGCGCTGCCCGCCACTCGCGTAAGGCCTCGATCTGGGCGGCCTCGGTGGCCGGATCGACGGTCTGGATGCTGGTTTCTAGGTTCTCGGTGAGGGGGCTCGGCTCGGTGGTCGTGAACTTGTTGACGCCCACGACGACGTCGTCGCCGGCCTCGATCCGGCGCCGCCGCTGCGAATGCGCATCGACGAGCTGAGCCTTCATGTAGCCCGACTCGACCGCCGCGACGGCACCGCCCATCGCCTGCACCCGATCGATCTCGGCCTGCGCTGCACTCACCAGCTCGCCCACCCGGCGCTCGACGACGACGGAACCCTCGAAAAGGTCGTCGTACTCGAGGAGATCGGTTTCGAACGCCAGGATCTGCTGGATACGCAGCGACCACTGCTGATCCCACGGACGCGGCAGGCCCAGCGCCTCGTTCCAGGCCGGCAGCTGCAGCGCGCGGGCCCGGGCGTCCTTCGACAGCGTCACCCCGAGCGCTTCGAGCACGATGCGGATGACGTTGTTCTCCGGCTGCGCCTCGGTGAGACCGAGCGAATTGACCTGCACGCCATAGCGGAAGCGGCGGTGCTTGGGATCCTGCACGCCGTAGCGCGACTGCAGCAGCTCGTCCCACAGCCGTCCGAACGCGCGCATCTTGCACATCTCCTCGACGAAACGCACGCCGGCGTTCACGAAGAAGGAGATCCGGGCGCAGACCTCGCCGAATCGTTCGGCCGGCACCTGGCCGGAGTCACGCACGCTGTCGAGGACAGCGATCGCGGTGCACAGCGCGTAGGCGAGCTCCTGTTCCGGGGTCGCCCCCGCCTCCTGCAGGTGGTAGGAGCAGATGTTGATCGGGTTCCACTTGGGGATCTCGGTCACCGAATACGCGATCATGTCGCTGATCAGCCGCATCGACGGGGCCGGCGGGAAGACGTAGGTCCCCCGCGAGAGGTACTCCTTGATGATGTCGTTCTGGGTCGTGCCGGTGAGCCGGTGGACGACCTCGCGCGCCTGCTCACCGGCGGCTTCCGCCTGCTCCTCCGCGACGACCTGGTAGAGCGCCAGCAGCCACATGGCCGTGGCGTTGATCGTCATCGACGTGTTCATTTCGCCGAGCGGGATGCCATCGAAAAGCTGGCGCATGTCGGCGAGCGACGCGACCGGCACCCCGACCTTGCCCACCTCGCCCCGCGAGAACTCGCTGTCGGCGTCGTAACCCGTCTGCGTCGGCAGGTCGAAGGCCACCGAAAGGCCGGTCTGCCCCTTCGCCAGGTTGCGCCGATACAGCTCGTTGGACGCCTTGGCGGATGAATGCCCGGCGTACGTGCGCATCACCCAGGGCCTGTCACGCTGCCCGCTCATGCCCGAACTTTACCGGCCAGTAACGAACGGCGGATCAGACGCGAGGGAGCCGGCAAATCGCCGCCGGAAACCAGCGCTAGGCGAGGATGGCAGACGCGCCGTCGACCCCGGAATTGCGGGGACGCGGCGTGAGTTCCCGCTTGGCTTCCCGCGGGGCGAAAGTTTCGCTTTCTTCAACGGAAAGAACCCGGTAGAGCCGGCTGATGAACAGCAGGCGAGAAAGCCGATCCGGAACGTTGACCAGCGAAAACCCGAGGCCCGCGCGACCAGCGCGACGATGCGCGGCGACGAGAGCACCGAGGCCTGCAGCGTCGACCAGCTCCAGCTCGGAGACCTCGAAACGGATCGCAGCCCCCGGCACGTCAGCCAATGGGCTGGCGGAATCCACAGCCTTTTGCAGCTCGGTGCGCAGGTCAGCAACAGTCGTTACGTCGACGCGCCCACCCAGCTTGAATTCTCCTGGCGCCATCTCGATGCAGCGGATCATCGGGGCCTCTCAGTGTCCTGGAGCATATCCGCTCTCACGGTTATGCCTTCTGGAGCTTGTGTGATATTACGCCCGGTCACCAGCGCTTTGTGGTAATCGCACTGTCATGTCGGCGACAACTCTGAAGACCTGAACATCATCTCCACACCGATTTGCCGAGAACCGGCAGGTGCGTGGCTCAGCTGTCGGGGTCGTCGGGCGCCGGAGCGCGGTCGATCGTCGCGCCCAACTGCCGCAATTGCTCGTCGAATCGAACATAACCGCGGTCGATGTGGCGGATGTCCTGCACCTCGGTCGCACCCTCTGCGACCAGCCCTGCAAGCACCAAAGCGGCCCCCGCCCGGATGTCGGGAGCCCGCACCGGCGCGCCGGAGAGCCGGGTACGCCCTCGAATCACCGCGTGGTGGCCGTCGGTCCGGACGTCAGCGCCGAGCCGGGTGAGTTCGTCACAGAAAACAAATCGTGCTTCGAAGACGTTTTCCGTGACCATCGCCACACCTTCGCTCACCGAAGCGAGGGCAATCATGGCCGGCTGCAGGTCGGTCGGAAATCCGGGATACGGAAGAGTGACGACATCGGCCGCCTTCGGCCGGCGATCGCACACCACCCGGAACTGGCCATGTCCCGCTTCCACCGACGCGCCGGCGCTGACCAGCTTGTCCAGCAGGATCTCCAGATGCTCGACGCGTCCGCCGCGCACGGTGACGTCGCCGCGGGTCATCACCGCACCCACCGCAAAGGTGCCGGCAACGATGCGGTCGGGCACCGTTTCGTGCACGTCAGGGCAGGGATAGAGGCCGTCGACGCCCTCGATCTCCAGTGTCGAGGAACCCACACCTGACAGCTGCGCTCCCATGGAACTGAGCAGCGCGCACAGGTCGACGATCTCGGGCTCGCGGGCCGCGTTGTCGATCACGGTGGTGCCCTTGGCGAGCACGGCCGCCATCAGCAGGTTCTCGGTCGCCCCGACGCTCGGGAAGTCCAGCCAGATCGTCGCGCCGCGTAGCCGGTCCGCCCGCGCAATCAGAAAGCCGTGCTCGGATTCGACCGTCGCGCCCAACTTCTGCAGGCCGCTGACGTGCATGTCGAGCCCCCGGCTGCCGATCGCGTCGCCCCCGGGGAGGGCGACCTTCGCCTCCCCGCGGCGCGCTACCAGCGGCCCGAGAACGGCGATGCTCGCTCGCATCCGCCGGACCAGGTCGTAGTCGGCTTCGGTGCCCACCATCGACGGCACATCGACCGTCACGGTCCCCGCGGATTCGCGCGAGCCGCCCTCGCCCTGGCTGTTGACGTGCTGCACGCTGCAGCCGAGCCGGCGCAGCACCTGGCCCATGATGTCGACATCGAGGATGTCGGGCACCGAGGAGAGCGTGGTGCGGCCTTCCGCCAGCAGGGCGGCAGCCATCAGCTTGAGCGCCGAGTTCTTGGCACCGTGGACGGTAACTTCACCGGCGAGGCGCACGCCTCCACTCACCAGGAACTGCTCCACCCTGGTCACTTTAGGGGCCGGTACGACTTGGGCGAGGGTGTCGCGGCCGGTTTCGGGATGTCACGCTAGCCGCGACCGTAAGGTCAGATGGTGAGCGTCCATCTGACCCGGATCTACACGAAGACGGGCGACGACGGCACCACCGCCCTCGGCGACATGAGCCGGGTCGCGAAGACAGACCCGCGGCTCGGGGCGTATGCCGACGTGGACGAGGCCAACAGCGCGATCGGGGTCGCCGTCGCCCTCGGCGAACTGCCTTCCGACATGGTGAGCCTGCTCACCCGGATTCAGAACGACCTCTTCGACGTTGGCGCCGACCTGTGCACCCCAGTGGTGCCCGATCCCCAGTACCCGCCGCTGCGCATCACCGATGCCGACGTCGAGCGGCTGGAAGTGGCGTGCGACGGCTACAACGCGCGGCTGGAGAAGCTCTCCTCTTTCATCCTGCCGGGAGGCACCCCGGGCGCCGCGCTCCTGCATCAGGTGCGCACGATCGTCCGCCGGGCCGAGCGCGCCACCTGGGTGCTGCTCGAGTCGGACCCGGAACGCACCAACAAGACGCCGGCGCTCTACCTCAACCGGCTCAGCGACCTCGTCTTCATCCTCGCCCGGGTCGCGAATCCGGGCGGCGATGTGCTCTGGCGCCCCGGCGGCGAGCGCTAGTCCCGCCGGAGCTCTAGTCCAGCTCGGCGCGCTCGGCGAGAACGCTGACCCCGTCATCGGTCACGGAGAGAAACCCGCCGCTGACCTTGGCCGTCACGTCGTTGCCGGTCCCCGTACGGATGATCACTTCGCCGTCGTCGGACAGGACGCCGAGCAGCGGGATATGACCTTCCATGACGCCGATGTCACCGTCGAGGGTGCGCGCCAGCACCAGCTCGGCCTCACCCGACCAGATCTCCTTCTCGGGAGAGACGACCGCCACCCTCATTGCCATACCTGCAGAGTACCGACCTCGCCGGCTACGCGACGCGGACGCGGCTCAGCGCGGGGTGACGGTCATGGTAACCGGCGCCGGCACGTGCAGCTGCGAGACCAGACCGGTCGACGGCGGGTCGACGGTGCCGGCGGTCGTCACGGCAAGCAACACCAAAGCAGGCAGCGCGGGCGCGAGCACCGTCGCCGCACGCCGCGGCCGCCGGGCCCATCGCTCGCGCAGCCCGCGATGGGGCAGCAAGCAGACGGTCGGCGCCATGTACTGCTTTTCG
>DATAVO010000186.1:0-32337 GCA_036267695.1 Frankiaceae bacterium | reverse complement strand
TTCGGCAGGCGCCACCTCCACATCCGCCATACCCGCTCCCTACTTGAGGGACACGGTCGAGAACTCCAAGTAGTTCACCGGGTTGAAGACCGCGGAGTCGAAGTTGACCCGCGTCGAAGTGAACTTCGGCGCCGTCTCGTAGCCGTAGACCGCTACGTACGCCTGGGACGCGACGTACTTGTCGACGGCCTGCCAACCACTCGTGGACCCCGCCAGCTGCGAAGCAGGGATCTGCTCCAGGGTTGCCAGCTGGCTCTCGATCTTCGGGTCGTTGACGTTGCCGAAGTTCTCGCTGTTGACCGCCTGGATACCCGCCTTGGACAGCAGCAGGTAGAAGTCAGACGGGTTCGGGAAGTCCTGGCTCCAGTCAGCGAAACCGACCTGCGGGTACAGGCTCTGGTTACCGATGGTCTGGAAGTACACCGAGTCCTGGATGACCTTCAGCGAGGCCTTGAAGCCCAGCTTGTTGAGCAGGTCGGCCAGGTAGGCGCAGAACTCCTGACGGGGGCTGCGGGTCTCACTCCACACCGTGACCTTGGTGCCGGCCAGGCCTGCATCCGCGATCATCTTCTTCGCCTTGGCGATGGTGTCGGCGCTGGGCACGGTGTTGGCCGGCCCGAACGGGCAGTCACCGTTGACGTGGCCGGTGATCGGCGGAGGCAGGAAGTAGCAGCCGGGGGTCAGCGAACCGCTGGAAAGACGCGAGAGCGCCGTGCGGTCGATGGCCATGTCGACAGCCTGCCGAGCGGCCAGGTTGTTGAACGGCGCCACCTTGGTGTTCATGAAGAAGTAGTAGGTCGAGGCCAGCGCTTCCTTGGTGTAGCGGCTGGTCTGGCCCTGAACCTGGCTGAGCAAGCTCGCCGGGATCGTGTCACCTGGATCGAAGACGTCAGCGCTGTTGTCCAGCACCTGCTGTGCCTCGGTCTGGGTGTTGCTGTTGACCGTGACCTGAACGGTGTCGACGAAACCGGTCGGGATGTCGGGGATCTTGAAGCCGGCGAACGAGGCGTTCTTCACCAGCGTGTAGGACGCGTTCGGGACGACCTTGCTGAACTTGTACGGCCCGACACCGATCGGCGGGGTGTTCGACAGCACCTTCAGCGGCGTGGTCGAGGGGATCGGCGCGCTGGCCGGGAAGGCCAGCAGGTTGTCGAAGGCGCCGTAGGGCTGGGTCAGCTTGATGGTGATCGTGCCGGTCGCGTCGTCAGTGGTGATGCCGCTGATGCCCGTCGCCTTGCCGGCGTCATAGTCAGCCGCGCCGGCGATGTAGCCGGTGAAGAACGACTTGCCACCCCAGCTGATCTTGATGGAGCGCTCGATCGCGTGGGTGAAGTCCGACGCCTTCACGGCGGTGCCGTCGGAGTACGTGATGCCCGATCGCATCTTCACCGTGTAGGTGAGCTTGTCGGCAGAAACCGTGGGCAGCGCGCTCGCCAGGCCCGGCTGCAGCTCCGTGCCGGCCGTGCCCTCCTTGAACGCGTACGTCAGCAGCGGCGTGTAGACCATGTTGTCGGCCTCGATCGCCTGCGTCGTGTAGCCGAAGCCTGGGTCCAGGCTGTCAGGCGCGGTACCGACCAGCACCTTCAAGGTGCCGCCTGCCTTGCCGCTGGTGGTGCCTCCCGGAGTGGTCGTACCGCCACCTCCGCTGGAGCTGCCACAGGCGACCAGGGCTACTGACCCTGCCAACGCTGTGCAGCCCAGTGCCCACCCTCGGCGTGGCACTCGACGTGACACATTCATTCGGAACTTCCTTCACCTGGACGGTTCTGCTGTGCAGACGGACCGGACACCTTCTGCTTCCTGGGGAGAATGCCAGCGGGAACGTTAGCAAGTGTTCTTCATCTCTGCCTAGCGGACTAAACCTCAATTTGCCGACCGGGTCACGAATCCCAGCACTGGGTCGAATAGTTATCAATCCGTGTCCGAAGCTTCATGGCGACGAAACGGGTCAGTGGTGCTCGGCTGCACGGCCCGGCTATCGGGCGGTCGCCGCCGCATCAGCCAGATGACCTGCGAGAACAGGGCGCTACCGCCGTCGGCGACGTGCGATTGGACCGGACGACGCTCTCCAGCCCCATCACGCGGTGCCGGCGACAATGCCTCTCGCGAGGCGCCGGTACCGCCAGAAAGCGGACCGAATGGCAGCCTTCCTAGCGCCCCAAGAAATTGGTCAGGAGACCCACTTAATTACCATGACGGAAACGTATATCTATTTAGCGAGGCATTTTGAAGAATGCGCATGGAGGGTTGCCGGACGGGCTGCAGCGAGTCGCTCGACCGGCGCTGCCCCGCACCGGAACGAGGCAGCACGCCGCGGGCTGGACGGGCGTGACGTGCCGGGTCAGGCCCATACAGGCCCGAGTGTCAAATGATTTCTCGGTGAACTCGAAGTTTAGTGCGGGATTTCACAGGGTTACCGATGCGTATCCGTAGTCGAGCGCCCACGAGCGTCGCCATTCCGTCGCAGGAGACCGCCGGGAAGACGGTTCCATGAATAGCGATGCGCCGTGGCAATTGCTGGAAATTTGGCGTCTCTCGGGACAAATCACGCAAAGCACGGTCCTGCACTTCAGATAGTTGCGTCGCCGAAATGGCGGCGGGCCGCCCGGTCCGGCCTAGGCAACGACCGCGCCGCGCAGGACCACGCACTGTGGATGGGCGAGCACAGCGGGTTGTTCAAACGGGTCCGCGTCCAAGATGACCACGTCGACACCTTCGGCGGGCGCGCCTTCGGCCAGGGGATCACCGAACCCGAGCCACCCCCTGGCCCGCCACGAGGCCGCTCCGATCGCGTCGCGCGCCGGCATCCCGGCGGCGATGAGCGCCTGGATCTCGTCGGTGATCCGGCCGTGCTCGAGTGCCCCGCCGGCATCCGTGCCCGCGTAGATCGGGATGCCGGCCTCGTGAGCGACGGCGACCATCGCTTCCACACCGTCGTGCAGACGCATCATGTGCCGGGCATAGGCCGGGAAGCGGTCGGCCTGAGCGGCGATCGTCGGGAAGTTCGCGATGTTGATCAGCGTGGGGACGATGGCGATCTGCCGCTCGGCCAGCACTCCCACGAGCTCGCCGGACAGTCCCGTGGCGTGCTCGATGCAGTCCATCCCGACCTCGGCGGCCTGCGCGACGCCGTCCTCACCGAACACGTGCGTCGTGACGCGGGCGCCGGCCTCGTGCGCCGCAGCGACGGCACGTGCCAGGTCCTCGGTCGGCCAGCACGGGGCAAGGTCGCCCACCTCGCGGTCGATCCAGTCACCCACGATCTTCACCCAGCCGTCGCCGCGCTGCGCCTGCTCGATGACCGTCGGGACCAGCAACTCGGGCTGCACCTCGACCCCGAAATTGCGGATGTAGCGCTTGGGCGACGCGACATGGCGTCCCGCCCGGATGATGCGCGGCAGATCTGTACGGTCATCGATCCAGCGGGTATCGGAGGGGACCCCGCAGTCGCGGGCCAGCAGCACACCGGCAGCGCGCTCGTCGAGCGCCTGCCGCTCCTGGGTCTGCTCGTCGATCGCGCCGCCCGCGTCCAACCCGATATGGCAGTGCGCGTCGACCATTCCGGGCAGGATCCAGCCCTCGGCAACCGTCACCACCTCGGCTCCGGCAGCCGGACGCTCGTAGGTGACGCGGCCGTCGACGAGCCACAGCTCGACACGTTGCCCATCGGGCAGTGCGGTGCCCCGCAGGTGCAGTGCGCTCACGCGTCGATCCTGCCCGACTCGAGATCCACCGGCTTGCCGAGGAAACGGCCGTAACGCCGGGCGGCGACCTCAAGGGCGCGGTGCGCGGTGCGGCTGAGCGCGACGCGAAGGTTCACCTCGACGCGCACCCGGCTGCCCTCCAGCGTCCGCTTCCAGTCGCCCGCGACGCGTCCGCGATGAAGCACGACGGCCGATGCGAGCACGTTCATGCCGGCCAGGTCCTGCGCCATCGCCGCGCTGGGAAAGAGCGCCGATCGATCCTGGTAGGCAACCACGTACTCGTCGAAGTTAGGCAGCAGGTGCACGGCGGGCGCAGGAGTCGGCGAGGGTGCTTCGGCGGCTGACCGGCCGCCGATCGCGATCGCCCGGCCGGCCTGCGTTTTGGTGAGCCCAGACCACCAGGCGAAGTCCGCGACGTTCGCCGGGCCGTGGCTGGCGAAGTAGCGGCGAGCGAGTTCGCCGATCGCATCGTCAGGCTCCCGCGTGGCAGCTACCGGGATGCGCTCGTCGACGAGCGCATAGGTGTGCTGACGCCCGCGCATAGCGCCGCTGCAGACGAGCGCCTCGAGCTCGCACCACATCATCACGAGCCCGAGCCGCATCGCGTCGCCCGGTTCGACGCCGCCTTCGGCGAGCGCGGCGCCGAGCTCCTTGCGGGTGAGGTGAGGTCCGCCCGCCAGCGCGGAGCCGATCAGGTCGCCGGACCGGGCGAGCGTCGCCGGATCGAGTTCGCTACGCCGGTAGTAGGCGGCATTGGCAGCATGGACGCGCGGGGCGGTGAGCGCCTGCATCCAACGCAGGTCGGCGGGCGCCACCAGGTGCCAGGTCGGGCGCAGCACGTGCGTGCGGAGCAAACTGCCGGCGTCGAACGCCGCCCGGAAGCCCGCCTCGTCGAGCCCGGCGCACCGCTGGCCGACCGCCCAGGCGCTGCCCGCGAACTCTTGTGACTGCACCGCACCGAACCAGCCGACCGCCGCGACGGGATCGGCGAACGGCTCGCCCACGAGGTGCTGGCGCGCCAGCCGCTCCTGCGTGATCAGGGGCAGCTCAGCTCCAGACGGCGACGATGTCGTCGACGGTCGACAGGGTCGACAGGTAGCTCAGCGTGTTGGTGATGGCGTCGGCCGCGTAGCTCTCCGGAACGCCCACGATCGCGTCGGTCGCCAGCACGATCTGATAGCCGAGATCGCACGCCGCCAGGCACGTTCCCATGATCGCCACGTTCACCGAAACCCCCACCGGGATAAGGGTTTTCGTGCCCATGTTCCGCAGCACGGCGTCGAGCTCGGTACCACCGAACGGGGTGAGGCCATGGACCCGGTTCATGATGATGTCGGCCGGGCTGTACTCGAGCTCCGGGATCAGCTCCGTCGCGGCCGAGCCCTCCAGCATCTGGTCGGGCTGGCGCAGGATAGCGGCCATCATCCGGTTGTTGCGGGCGATGCCGGCCCGGTCCGCGCGCAGGCTGATGGTGGCGTGCACGACGCGGGCGCCGGCCGCGCGCGCGGCACGCACCAGGCGCTGGGTCGCCTCGATGGTGCCGGCCTGCTTCACCGCTTCCACCAGCGCTCCCCCGCCGAACGCTGTCACCTGATCGCCGATGACCCCGCGCTGCATCTCGACCGTCAGCACGACGGTCTCGGCGGGCGTGAGGAGCTCTTCAAGGCTGGGCATCAATCCTCCGGCTAGGTGTTGATTTGTTCAGCGCACGCGGGAAAAGAACGCGTACGAGGGGTCGTCGGGATCGCGGCGGCTGATCCGGCTGGCCGGGAAGACCTCGTCCGCCGACAGTTGCTGGCTCGTGGTGAAGTCCTCGACGAAGTGGCGTTCGATGATTGCCCAGCCCTCGTCGCGGCGGGTCCAGTGGTCGAGGTAGCGGCCGCGCGAGGTCACCTGCGTAACGGATCCCATGACGTCGGGCACGGTCCACAGAGCGACCGTGATGTACGCCTCGCTGACCGCCTCCTCACCTGAGGGAGCGACCTCGACGAGCACGTTGCTGATCTGGTGGCTGTGCCGATCGAAATTCAGATGCGTCTCCGTCACCCAGGCCGCGAAGCCGGCACCGCTGCCCTTGAAGATGTCGCCGTAGTCGGCGGTCCCATCCGCGTGCCAGATGGCGGCTGCGGCTGCCTCGTCGCGACGATCCATGGCGCGGCAGTAGCGCGAGTGCGCGTCACGGATCGCTTGCTTGACGAGCAGCTCGCGGTAGCCGGGCGGGCCTTCGTGCGTTGTCATGCCGTCAGTCCGAACTGCCGCCGCCGCAGGGGCGGGACCAGCTCGAGGTATTCCTGGTGACGTTCGATGTAACTCCTCACAAACGGGCAGTGTGGCAGCACGCCCATCCCGCGCTCGCGGGCGGTGTCCAGCGCGGCGCGGATCAGCAGCGAACCCAGCCCCTGCCCTTCGAAGCGGTCATCGATCTCGGTGTGGGTGAAGTCGAGGTTCGCACCGACCTGGTGGTAGGCCGCGAGGCCGGCCATTTCGCCGTCGACCCGGATCTCGAACTGCCCGCGCTCGGAATTGTCGGTAACGACGGGTTTCCCGGAATCGCTCACTACTTCACCGCGACGGGCGCCACCGGAGCGCCGAGCCCGGCGACGAAGGGCTCGGGCGTGGCCGTCAGCAGGAAGTCGTACTGGCCGTCTTCGGCGCAATCGGCGGCCAGCTTCTCCAGGTCCCAGTTCTGGCCTTGCCAGAGGCCCATCTCGACCAGGTGCAGGAGGTGCACGGGTAGCGGGAGGTCCTCGTACTCACCCGGAAAGACCTCGAAGACGATGGTGTCGTTGGCGACGGCCGCGACCTCGTGGGCGTGCAGCCACGGCGCGGTCTGCATCGAGAAGCCGGGCGAGGGGAACGTGTAACCCATCTTGTCGCCGGCGTGCAGCAGCGTGATCTGCCCGGTGCGCACCAGGACGATGTCGCCGGAGCGCACGGTCACCTTGCCCATCTCCGCGGCGGCGTCGAGATCGGCCGGCGTGAGCGCGTAACCCGGATCCAGCTTGTCGACGCCCTTGGCCCGGGCCACGTCCAAGAGCACCCCTCGCGTCACGAGCGGGCCGATCTTGTCGATCCCGCACTTGGCCGCGCCGCGGGTCGTCAGCGAGCTGATGGGGGCGCCGTTGTAGATCCGGTTCGAATACGTCGCGTGGGCCAGGGAATCCCAGTGGGTGCCGGCCTGCAGGCCCATCACGACCGAGTCGTCGCTGGTGCAGAACTCGTCGATGTTGCCGGTCATCGGATCGTTGATGAGGAGCATGGTCTTGAGCGGGTTGATGCGGCCCGGGATCATGCCGATCTGCGGACCGTCGGACGACAGCGGGATCGCGAGCGGGAAGGAGCGTCCGCTGCGGACTGATCCCATGGCCGCCTTGACGACCTCAGGGGTGACGAAGTTCAGGGTGCCCCGCTCGTCGTCGTCACCCCACCGGCCCCAGTTGTTGACCTGCTCGGCAACGTGAGTGAATTCCGCACGCATCTGGCGCTCCTCGGGTCGTTCAGCTGGTGGGGAAAGCGGAGATGACCTCGCGCCCGAACAGCCGGATCATGTCACGCAGCTCGGTGAAACCGCCCATCGTCGATGGGCCGGTGTGGGCCGGCAGCCCGGCGCCGAAAGCGGCGTGCACGTGGGTCGCGCCGGTGATCTCGCGGTAGCGCTCCACCTGGCCGATGACGTCGTCCGGGTCGCCCCAGAGCAGCCGGTCGGCCGCGATCTCCTCGGGGCTCACCGCCTCGCCCGCGTCGATACGCGCGAAGAGTTCCTTCTCGGCGTCGTCCTCGACCGATTCTCGCCAGTGCTCCATCAGGCCGCCGATGTAGGCCGGCAATACCTCCTCGCGCACCTGCCGGCCGTCGCTGCCGAGCCACGCGTATCGGCGCAGGATCCAGTCATCCGGCCGGCCGGCTTCGGCACAGGCCGCGCGGTAGATCTCCAAGCAGGACTGGGCTTTTGCCACCGATTGCACCGGCCCGCACAGCCACGCGTCACCCAGCCGGGCCGCGCGTTCCACGGCCACATCCGCAACGCCGGCGACCCAGAGCGGCGGGTGCGGGCGTTGCACCGGACGGGGGTGGACCGTCAGCTCGGGGAAGCTGTAGAACCGCCCGTCAAAGGCAGTGTTCTCGTTCTCCCACACCAGCTTCAGGATCGTCAGCGCCTCTTCCATGCGCGCGCCGCGGGTCTTGATGTCCGAGCCCTGCACCTCATACTCCAGCGGCCACCAGCCCGACCCCACGCCGAGCGAGATCCGCCCGGCCGAGATCTGGTCGATGGTGGCGACCTGCTCGGCCACCCGGATCGGGTTGTGCACGGGCAGCTGGAAGATCCCGGTGCCGACCCGCAGCGTGCTCGTGCGCGCCGCCACGGTCGCCAGGAACGTCAACGGATCGCTGAGGTTTCCGGGCATGAAGTGGTGATGGCCGATGGTCGCCGTGTTGAAGCCGGCCTGCTCGGCCTCCTGCGCCAGCGCGTAGGTCTCGTGGAACGGATCGGGTGAGCTCTCCTCACGCAGCACGGGCAGTGAGAGCGAGAAGAGCATAGAGGTTCCTGCAGATGCAGCCGTCATGAGCCGGCCGCCTCCTCCGAACGCTTTACCCCGGGATGCACGCGCGGCTCGGACCCGTACGCCTCGTGCACGTCGGCCCAGAACTGCTCCCAGGTCGGCCAGGCGCCCGGCAGGGTCGGCCACTTCGCGAAGGTGCGGTACGTGGGGTCGCGCCGCCCGGTGGGAGCGGCCGCGTCGCGGTACCAGAAGAGCAACTTGCGCGCCTTGAACAGCCACCGGCCGTCCACCCGCACGTAGCGGTCCTCGTAGGCGCCGGCGAGGGTCGCCCAGGAGCCGTCGTGCTGCTGCTGCTCGGCCGTGAGATAGCAGACGCCGCTCGCGCGGTCCTCGCTCTCGATCGTCACCAGGTGGTTGGTCGCCTGATGGATGCTGACGCCGAACGTGCTGTCGTTCTCCAGGTACATCTTCTTGAACGCTTCGGGGCCCTTGCCCCAGTGGCCGCAGTCGACGTCGGGCACGAAGAGCGCCGCGATCATCTCGCAGTCACGCCGGTCGATGCCGACCACGTAGCCGATGGCCAGTTGCTGGATCTCGATGATGTCTGCTGCCTGCTGCGGGTCCACGCCTTGACTAAACCAAGAAGCGGAACGCCGCCTGCTCGGGGGTGATGCGCTCGGCGCGTAGGGGCAGCTCGGCGAGCCGGGTGAGCAGCGGGTCGAGGTCGGTGCGCCGGGCGAGTTCAATACCGACGAGCGCCGGCCCGGTCTCCCGGTTCGAGCGCTTCACGTACTCGAAGAGCGTGATGTCGTCGTCCGGCCCGAGCGCGTGGTCCAGGAAGCGCCGTAGCGCTCCGGGCTCCTGCGGAAAGGAGATCAGGAAGTAGTGCTTCAGGCCCTCGAAGACCAGCGAGCGCTCGACGATCTCGGGATAGCGCGAGACGTCGTTGTTGCCGCCGGAAAGCACGCACACCACGCGCTTTCCTTCGAGCGTGCCGAGCTGATCCAGGGCCGCCGACGCGAGGGCTCCGGCAGGCTCGGAGATGATCCCGTCCACCTGGTAGAGCTCGAGCATCTCGCTGCAGACCCGCCCCTCGGCGACGTCGTGCATCTCGACGTCGCTCTCGCGGACGGTGGCAAACGTGTGCTCGCCGACCCGCTGCACCGCGGCGCCGTCGACGAAACTGTCGATGTGTTCCAAGGCCACCGGATGGCCGGCGGCCAGCGCGGCGGTCATGCTCGGCGCTCCGGCGGGCTCGGCGCCGATGACCCGCGGCCGGTCGAGCTGGCCAGACAGCCACGCGACCGCCCCGGCGAGCAGTCCCCCGCCGCCGACCGGGAGCACGAGCACGTCGGGCATCGATCCGAGCTGGGCGGTGAGCTCCGCGACGACGGTGCCTTGACCGGCGATGGTGCGCGGGTCATCAAAGGCGGGGATCAGCACGGCATCGGTAGCCGAGGCGTGCGCGACGGCCTCCAGGCTCGCGTCGTCGTAGGTGTCGCCGACCAGCTCGATGGTCAGCTGACCGCGGCCGAACTCGGCGATCCGGTCACGCTTCTGGCGCGGGGTGGTGCGTGGCAGGTAGACGGTGCCGCGGATGCCGAGCAGCTGGCAGGACAGCGCCACGCCCTGCGCGTGGTTGCCGGCACTCGCGCAGACCACGCCGGCTCCCCGCTGCTCGGGCGGCAGCTGAGCCATCAGGTTGTACGCGCCGCGCACCTTGTAGCTGCGCACCGGCTGCAGGTCCTCGCGCTTGAGGTACACCTCGGCGCCGGTGGCCGCCGACAGCCTGGCATTGCGAATCAGTGGCGACGCGGCCACCACACCCGCCAGCCGCTCGGCGGCCGCATCAACATCAGCTGCCGTCACCCGGGGTGTGCTCACGCTGCGAGTCAACCAGCCGGCACCGGTCCTGTTGCTCGCCGAACTGGGAGGTGGGGGTTATCCGGGCCGGATAACCCCCACCTCTGGGTACCGCGGCAGGGACTTAGATGCTGATGCCGGCCTTGCTGACGGCGTCGTAGCGCGCGGCGACATCCGCCCAGTTGACGATGTTCCAGAGCGCGGCCACGTAGTCCGGCTTCACGTTCTTGTACTGCAGGTAGAACGCGTGCTCCCAGGCATCGAAGACCAGCAGCGGCGTGGTGCCGATGCCGACGTTGCCCTGGTGGTCCTGGACCTGCTGGACCGTGAGCTTGCCGCTGAGGCTGTCGAAGGACAGCACGCCCCAGCCCGAGCCCTGGGTGGTCGCGGTGGCCTGGGTGAGCTGGCCCTTGAAACCGTCGAAGCTGCCGAAGTCGGCATCGATGGCCGACGCCAGGGCGCCGTCGGGCTTGTCGCCGCCGTCACCGGACAGGTTCTGCCAGTAGAGCGTGTGCAGCGTGTGGCCGGACAGGTGGAAGGCGAAGGTCTTCTCCAGGCCGACGATGGCGCCGAAGTCGCCCTTGTCGCGGGCCTCGGCGAGCTTGTCGAGCGTGTCGTTGGCGCCCTTGACGTAGGCGGCGTGGTGCTTGTCGTGATGCAACTCGATGATTTCGCCGCTGATGTGCGGCTCGAGCGCCGCGTAGTCGTACGGCAGGTCAGGCAGCGTGTAAGTCGCCACGGGCAATGCTCCCTTGTGAAGGTCAGGCGGACTGGATCGTCCTGCCCCAAACGTTAGTCCTTAAGCGATCACCTGCCGATCCAGGGCCAATCGTGCGGCTGCACCGTTGCGGTAGGTTCACAGACGCCAGCGATGGACACGGAGGAAGCCGGTGCGAATCCGGCGCGGTCCCGCCACTGTCACCGGGGAGCGATCCTCGCCGCGGCCACGACCTGCAGGTTCGGGTCGGAAGGCCGAGGGGAGCCCTGATCCGGGAGCCAGGAGACTCCGCCCATCGGCCCGTCAGCCCGGGGCGCGGACCCCGAGTGAGGAACGACGCGATGTCGCCTGCTCAGGCTGTCACCTGATGCGGACCGCAGGGTGGCTCGCCTCGCCCGGCGTGCAGCGTGCCGCCGGCATCGGCCTCGGCCTGGCCGCCGACTCGGTGCTCGCCGACCCCCCGCGCTGGCATCCCGTCGCCGGCGTCGGCCAGCTCGCGTCACACCTAGAGAGCGCGCTCTATCAGCCGCGCCGCGTTCGGGGCGGGGTGCATCTCGCGCTGGTGACCCTGCCGCTCACGGCTGCGGCAGCGATCGTGCAGCGCAGGCTGGCCCGACCGGGCGCGCGCCTGGCGCTGCTCGCCGCGATCAGCTGGGCGGCCATCGGTTCGAGGAGCCTGCGCCGGGAAGCCGAGCGGCTCCACGAACGACTTGCCAGCGGCGACTTGACGGGTGCCCGGGCTCTGATGCCGAACCTCGTCGGCCGCGATCCGACGCTGCTCGACGGCACGGGCATGGCACGTGCGGCGATCGAATCGGTGGCCGAGAACACGTCCGACGCTGTGGTCGGCCCGCTGCTGTGGGGTGCCCTCACCGGCGCGCCGGGCGTCGTCGGCTACCGGATCCTCAACACGCTGGATGCGATGGTCGGCCACCACAGCGAGCGGTACGAGCGCTTCGGCTACGTCGCGGCGCGGCTCGATGACCTCGCCGGGCTGCTGCCTGCCCGGCTCACGGCGGTGCTCACTGTTCTCCTGGCGCGCAGCGTGGACGGCAGCGGCGGCGAGGCGCAGCGGGCCTGGCGTCGCGACGCGTCGGCGCATCCGAGTCCCAACGCGGGACCATGCGAAGCCGCCTTCGCCGGAGCGCTCGGGGTGCGACTCGGCGGCCCGACCATCTATCCGTACGGCCTGTCCTCCCGGCCGTGGCAGGGCGACGGTCGCGATCCGGTCGCGGGTGATGTCCTGCGCGCCGCGCGGCTCTCGCGTGACGTGAGCGTCGCGGCCGCCATCGTCTGCGCTGCCATGGCGCTTGCCCTCGACGCGCTCGCCGGGCGCGCTTCATGAGCGGCGCGCTGCTCGTCGCGGGCACCACGTCCGACGCCGGCAAGAGCGTGCTCGTCGCCGGGCTGTGTCGCTCGCTCGCGCGCCAAGGAGTCAAGGTCGCACCGTTCAAAGCTCAGAACATGTCGTTGAACTCGATGGTGACCGCTGACGGCGGCGAGATCGGACGGGCGCAGGCCATGCAGGCGGCGGCCGCCGGGGTGACGGCGGAAGCCGCGATGAACCCGGTACTGCTCAAGCCGGGCAGCGATCGCCACTCTCACGTCGTCGTTCTCGGACGTCCTTACGCTGACGCCGACGCGCACTCCTACCGCGAGCTGAAGGTCGCCCTGCTCGACGTCGCGACCGCTGCGCTGACCGACCTGCGTTCGCGCCACGACGTCGTCATCTGCGAGGGCGCCGGCAGCCCGGCGGAAGTCAACCTGCGCGATCGCGACCTGGCCAACATGGCACTGGCCCGGGCCTGCGACCTTCCCGTGATCGTCGTCGGTGACATCGATCGCGGCGGTGTGCTGGCGCACTTCGCCGGGACGCTCGGGGTGCTCGAGGCGGCCGATCAGCGTCACATTGCAGGTTTCGTGGTCAACAAGTTCCGCGGCGATCCGACCCTGCTGGCTCCCGGACTGAGCTGGCTGGCCGAGACCACCGGGCGGCCGACGTTCGGGATCCTGCCCTGGCGCGAGGGCCTATGGCTCGACGTCGAGGACTCGCTCGACCTCGAGCACCGGCAGGTGCCGGTGGGCGCACCCATCGGCGAGGATCTGCTGCGCGTCGCGGTGATCCGGCTGCCCCGGATGTCCAACGTGACCGATGCGGATGCGCTGGCCGCCGAGCCCGGGGTCGACGTGCGCCTGGTGACCTCACCGGCCGCGCTGAGCGATGCCGATCTGGTCATCGTGCCCGGCAGCCGGGCGACGGTCAGCGACCTGAAATGGCTGCGGGAGCAGGGTTTTGAGCGTGCGCTGCACGAGCGGGCGGCAGCCGGACGTCCCGTTGTCGGGATCTGCGGGGGCCTGCAATTGCTCGGCACCGCCATCGTCGACGGGGTCGAGTCCGGCGCCGGGTACGTCGAGGGGCTCGGCCTGCTGCCGGTCACCACCCGGTATGCGCCGGACAAGGTGCTGGCGCTCCCCCGCGGTTCCTGGCGCGGGCACGAGGTGAGCGCGTATGCCATCCATCACGGCCGCGTGACGGTGGAGTCCGGCGAGCCGTTCTTCGACGGCGCTCAGGTCGGTGCCGTGTGGGGCACGACATGGCACGGCATCTTCGACAACGACGGCTTCCGGCACGCCTTCCTTCGCCAGGTGGCGCAGGACGCCGGGCGGCGCTGGCTGCCTGGAGACGTAGCGTTCGCGGCCGTACGCGAGGCGCGCCTCGACGCGCTCGGCGACCTCGTCGAGCAGCATCTCGACACCGCCGCGATCTGGCGACTCATCGAAGGCGGGGCCCCCGTCGACCTGCCGCAGCTCCGGCTCACCCTAGAACAGCCGAGCCGGGTGAGCGCATGAGCATGTTGCTCCTGTCGACCGCCGACACCGAACTGCTGGCCGCTCGCTCCAGCGGCGCACCGTGGCGGGTGGCCAACCCGTCGCGGGTCGAATCTTCAGACGCTGCAGCACTTTCCGCGCTCATCGCCGATGCACCAGTCATCGTGCTGCGCCTGCTCGGCGGCACCCAGGCGTGGCCCGGCGGGATCGAGGCGCTGCGCGCCAGTGGCCGCCCGCTGGTCGTGCTCGGCGGCGAGACCGCACCCGACGCCCAGCTGATGGCGGCCTCGACGGTGCCGGCGGGGGTGGCGGCGGAGGCACTCGCGTACCTCAGCCAGGGCGGGCCGGCCAACCTGCGCGAGCTCCACCACTTCCTGTCCGACACGCTGCTGCTCACCGGCGAGGGCTTCGAGCAGCCGGCCGAGATGCCGGCGTTCGGCGTACGTCCGGGACGCACCCGCGCCGGCGACCGCCCGCTGATCGGCGTCGTCTACTACCGGGCCCACGAACTGTCGGGAAACACCGGCTTCGTCGAGACCTTGTGCGACGCGCTCGAGTCAGCGGGAGCCGATGCGCTGCCGGTGTTCTGCGGTTCGCTGCGCGACGCGGAGGCCGGGCTCTACGACCTTCTGGCGGGGGTCGACGGGCTCGTCGTGACGGTGCTCGCCGCCGGTGGTGCGGCCACCGCAGCGGGTGACGAGTCGTGGGACGTCGGGGCCCTCGCCGGGCTGGATGTGCCGGTATTGCAAGGACTTTGCCTCACCTCGTCACGCCAGGCCTGGGCGGACTCCGACGCCGGGCTCTCACCCCTGGACGCCGCCATGCAGGTGGCCGTTCCCGAGTTCGACGGCCGGCTCATCACTGTCCCGTTCTCCTTCAAGGAGGAAGGCCCCGATGGGGTGGCGGTGTACGTGGCCGATCCTGAACGAGCTCAGCGGATAGCCGGCTTGGCGACGGCGTACGCGCGGCTGCGCAGCGTCCCGAATGCCGACAAGAAGCTGGCGCTCGTGCTCTCGTCGTATCCCACCAAGCATTCGCGGGTGGGCAATGCCGTCGGGCTCGACACTCCTGCCTCGGCGATCGCCCTGTTCGCTGCACTGAACCAGGCGGGCTATGACCTCGGTCCCGACGTGCCGACCGACGGTGACGCGCTCATCCATGCCCTGATCGCTGCGGGTGGCCATGACGTCGAGTGGCTCACCGAGGAGCAGCTTCGAGCGGCCCCCGCCCGGGTGCCGCTCACCACGTACGAAGGCTGGTTTTCCCAGCTGCCGCAGGAGCTTCGGGATTGCGTCACGCAAGCCTGGGGACCACCGCCGGGATCGCTGTACGTCGACGCGGGCGAGATCGTGCTCGCGAGCCTGCGCCTCGGCAACGTGGTACTGACGATCCAGCCGCCCCGGGGTTTCGGGGAGAACCCGATCGCCATCTACCACGATCCCGCGCTCGCGCCGAGCCATCATTACCTCGCGGCCTACTGGTGGCTGGCGCAGGAGTTCGGCGCCCATGCCGTGGTGCATCTGGGCAAGCACGGGACGCTGGAATGGCTGCCCGGTAAGGGATTGGGGCTGTCCGCGTCCTGCGCACCCGACGCCGTGCTGGGCGACCTGCCGCTGATCTACCCGTTCATCGTCAACGACCCGGGCGAGGGCACCCAGGCCAAGCGCCGGGCTCACGCGACGATCGTCGACCATCTGGTGCCGCCGATGGCCCGGGCCGATTCCTACGGCGATCTCGCGAAGCTCGAGCAACTGATGGACGAGCATGCGACCGTCGCGGCGCTGGATCCCCCGAAGCTGCCGGCGGTCCGCGCGCAGATCTGGACGCTGATCCAGGCGGCGCAGCTGCATCACGATCTGCACATCGAAGACCGGCCCGGCGATGACGCGTTCGATGACTTCCTGCTGCACGTGGACGGCTATCTCTGCGAGATCAAAGACGCGCAGATTCGCGACGGGCTGCACATCCTCGGGCAGGCCCCGCAAGGCGAGGCACGGACCAACCTGGTGCTGGCGATCCTGCGTGCTCGACAGGTCTGGGGCGGCGAATCGGGAGCGGTTCCGGGCCTTCGGGAAGCGCTGGGATTGGTGGAAGGCAAGGGCGCAGCGACGGTCGAGGTCGACCGCTTCGAGCAGGAGGCGCGCGACCTCGTCGAAGCGATGGAGGCGCGCGGCTGGGACCCGGCAGCAGCCGATGCGCTCAGTCCGGTTCCGCAGGTTTCGCGGGTGCTGCGTTTTGCGGCGACGGAGGTGGTCCCGCGCCTGGCCCGGACCAGCGAGGAAACGGCCGCCGTCCTGCACGCCCTCGACGGCGGCTACATCCCCGCCGGCCCGTCCGGCTCCCCCACCCGCGGTCTGGTCAACGTGCTGCCGACGGGGCGCAACTTCTACTCCGTAGACCCCAAGGCCATCCCGTCGCGGCTGGCCTGGGAGACCGGGGTGGCGCTGGCGACCTCGCTCGTCGACCGCTACCGCGCCGACACCGGCTCCTATCCGCGCACCGTCGGGCTGACGGTCTGGGGTACGAGCGCCATGCGTACCCAGGGCGACGACATCGCAGAAGTGCTGGCATTGCTGGGGGTTCGGCCGGTCTGGGACGACGCGTCGCGCCGGCTGACCGGCTTCGAAGTGATGAGCGCCGGTGAACTTGGCCGGCCGCGGGTCGACGTCACGGTACGCATCAGCGGCTTCTTCCGCGACGCCTTCCCTCATGTGATCGCGATGCTCGACGACGCGATCCGTGCCGTAGCCGCGCTGGACGAACCCGAGGAGATCAACCCGCTACGCGCCCACGTGCAAGCCGATCTCGCCGGGTCGACGGGAAGCGATGAGCGCCGCGCCACCAGCCGCATCTTCGGGTCCAAGCCGGGCGCGTACGGGGCTGGTCTGCTGCCGCTTATCGACGCGCGTAACTGGCGCAGCGACGCCGATCTCGCCGAGGTGTACGCGGTCTGGGGCGGGTACGCGTACGGCCGCGGTCTCGACGGCCGGGAGGCGCGCACCGACATGCAGACCGCCTTCGCCCGCATCGAGGTGGCGGCTAAGAACCAGGACAACCGCGAGCACGACATCGTCGACTCCGACGACTACTTCCAATACCACGGCGGGATGGTGACGATGGTGCGCCACCTGACCGGCAGCTCGCCGGCCGCGTACGTCGGCGACTCGCACGTGCCCGATGCGGTACGCACCCGCACCCTCGGTGAAGAGACGCATCGGGTGTTCCGCTCGCGCGTCGTCAATCCCCGCTGGATCGCGGCGATGCAGCGCCACGGCTACAAAGGCGCGTTCGAGATGGCCGCGACCGTCGACTACCTCTTCGGCTATGACGCCACCGCCGGGGTCGTGGACGACTGGATGTACGAGGGACTGGCGCAGTCCTACGTCTTCGATGAGAAGGTCGCCGAGTTCATGCGCACCTCGAACCCGTGGGCGCTGCGCGGCATTTCCGAGCGGCTGCTCGAGGCTGCCGACCGGGGCCTTTGGGCAGCCCCGGATCCGGCAACCGTCGAACGCCTGCGTTCGACCTACCTCGAACTCGAGGGCGAACTGGAGGGCGAGTCAGTGGGTGAATCGACGTGAGCACCCCGTACCCCTTCAGCGCGATCGTGGGTCTGGACGACCTCGAACTCGCGCTGGTGCTCAACGCCGTCTCCCCGGCGATCGGCGGCGTTCTCGTCCGCGGGGAGAAGGGCACGGCCAAGTCGACGATCGTGCGCGGGTTGGCGGCCCTGCTCCCGCCGGTCTCGGTGGTGACGGGCTGCCGGTTTGCCTGCGATCCGGCAGCCCCGGATCCGCAGTGCCCCGATGGACCGCATCCTGAGGGCACCGGCAGCCCCGTCGGCAGCGTTGTCGGCAGCGTTGTCGGCAGCGTTGCCGGCACCGTGCGACCCGCCCGGCTGGTCGAACTTCCCGTCGGGGCGAGCGAGGATCGCCTGGTCGGATCCCTCGACCTGGAGCGTGCGCTCACTCAAGGTGTGAAGGTGTTCGAGCCCGGCCTGCTGGCTGCCGCGCACCGCGGGCTGCTCTATGTCGACGAGGTCAACCTGCTCCACGATCATCTGGTCGACCTGCTGCTCGACGCGGCGGCGATGGGCATCGCCTACGTCGAGCGCGAGGGTATCTCGGTGAAGCACGCGTCTCGCTTCCTGCTCGTCGGAACGATGAACCCGGAGGAGGGCGAGCTGCGGCCGCAATTGCTCGACCGGTTCGGGCTGGCGGTCGATGTGCGGGCCTCGCGCGATCCCGAGCGCCGCGCGGAGGTGGTGCGGCGGCGGCTGGCGTATGACGCCGATCCCGGGGCTTTCGGTGCGCGCTACGCCTCTGCCGACGCTGAGCTCGCAGCACGGATCGAAGCGGCCCAGGAGCTCCTGGCTGACGTCGTGCTCGATGACACCGGGCTGCGGCAGATCACCAGCATTTGCGCGGCTTTCGAGGTCGACGGGATGCGCGCCGACCTCGTCACCGCCCGCGCCGCCATCGCCTTGGCGGCCTGGAACGGGCGCACCCACGTGAACGCCGACGACGTCCGCGTCGCCGCCCGCCTCGCCCTGCCGCATCGGCGGCGCCGGCAGCCGGACGACCCGTTCGATTCCCCTGGCTCCGCAGGCATCGATGAGGAGACGCTCGATCGTGCGATGGCCGATGCCGGCCCCGGGAACGAGCCGCCGGACGACGATCCCGGCGCAGGCCAGCCCGACGCCGCCCCGCAACCGCAGGAATCGGAGCTGCAGGATTCGGCACCGAAGGAACAGCCTGCGGCGGACCGCCCGCCCGTCGCCCCCGGCACGCCGTACCGGGCGAAGCTCCTGACGCTCCCAACCGTCGGCGTCAGCGGCCCTGCCGGCCGGCGGGGCCGCACTCTCGCCGCCTCCAGCGGTCGTACGGTCGGTGCCCGGCCGCCGGGCGAGCGGCTGACCCGGCTGCACGCCAGCGCCACGTTGCTCGCCGCCGCGCCCCACCAAATCTCCCGCGGCCGGGGCAAGCGAAGGGGGCTGCTGCTCGAGCGCGGCGATTTGCGCCAGGCGGTGCTGGAGGGACGCGAGTCGAACCTGGTGCTCTTCTGCGTCGACGCCAGTGGCTCCATGGCCGCGCGGGAACGGATGCGGGCGGTCAAGACCGGGATTTTCTCGCTGCTCCTGGACGCCTACCAGCGCCGCGACAAGGTCGGGCTGGTGACCTTCCGCTCGGCCGCGGGCCGGCCCGATGCCGTCGTCGCGCTGGCCCCGACGTCGAGCATCGAGCGGGCGTCGCAGCAGCTGTCCGCGCTCCCGACCGGCGGCCGGACCCCGCTGGCCGCAGGGCTGCTTCGCGCTGCCCGGCTGCTGGAGGTCGAACGGCTGCGCGATCCCTCCCGACGGCCTTTGCTGGTCGTGGTGACCGACGGCCGCCACACGCGTGGGCCCGATCCCGCGACCGTCGCGGCCGGATTGGCCGCGCGCGGGATCGCCTCCGTGGTCGTCGACTGCGAGACTGGCCCAGTGCGCCTCGGGATGGCGGCACGGCTGGGCGATCTGCTCGGCGGGCTCACCGTCCCGCTGGCGGAGCTGGCGGCCGACGGGCTCGCCGGTGTGGTGCGCGACGTGAGGAGGGCCGCCTGATGCCGCAGGGCAAGCCGGCAGTGGTCCCCGATGACGGCCTGACGACCCGGGCGCGCCGCCAGCGTCCGCTCATCGTCGTGCACACCGGCGAGATGAAAGGCAAGTCGACAGCGGCCTTCGGCCTCGCGCTGCGGGGCTGGACGCAGGGCTGGCCGATCGGCGTCTTCCAGTTCGTCAAGAGCGCGAAGTGGAAGGTCGGCGAGGAGACCGCGCTGAGGGCGCTCGGCGAGTTGCATGCCACGACCGGGCAGGGCGGTCCGGTCAGCTGGCACAAGATGGGCGAGGGCTGGTCGTGGATCCAGCGCCCCGGCGCCATGGATCCAGCAGCCGACCACGCCGCCGCTGCGCGTGAGGGCTGGGAGCAGATCAAGCGGGACCTCGCCGCCGAGACCTACACCCTGCTGGTGCTGGACGAGTTCACCTACCCCATGAAGTGGGGCTGGGTCGACGTCGACGACGTCGTGGCGACGCTGCGCGACCGGCCGGGCTACCAGCACGTCGTCATCACCGGACGCGACGCCGACCCGCGGCTGATCGAAGCCGCCGATCTCGTCACCGAGATGACAAAGGTCAAACACCCCATGGATGCGGGGCAAAAGGGCCAGCGGGGGATCGAATGGTGACCGTGTGCTAGCCCTCCCTCCGCGCCTGGTCATCGCCGCGCCCGCATCGGGAAGCGGCAAAACCACTGTGGCGACGGGCCTCATGGCCGCTCTCCGCCGCCGCGGCTACGCGGTGTCGCCGCACAAGGTCGGCCCGGACTACATCGACCCGACCTACCATTGCCTCGCGGCGGGCCGCCCGGGCCGCAATCTCGATCCGGTGCTCGTCGGGGAAGGACTCGTCGGGCCACTTTTCGCCCATGGCGCGGCCGGAGCCGACGTCGCGATCGTCGAAGGCGTGATGGGCCTTTTCGACGGGCGGGCCGCGACCGGCGAGGGCTCGACGGCTCATGTCGCGCGACTGCTTCACGCGCCCGTGATCCTGGTCGTCGACGCGTCAGCGCAGTCGACATCGGTCGCCGCGCTCGTCCACGGCTTCGCGAGCTACGACCGTTCGATACGCATCGCGGGCATCGTGCTGAACCAGGTCGCTTCGCCGCGCCACGAGCAGCTGTTACGCGAGTCGCTCGGCTCCGGGGTCACCGCGGGCATCCCGGTGGTGGGCGCGCTCGCCCGCACAGCCGACGTCGCCGTGCCGAGCCGCCACCTCGGGCTGATCCCGGCGCAAGAACGCGGGCGTTCGGGTACCGACGCCGTGGCCGCCCTCGGCGCGCTCATCGAGAAACACCTCGACATCCCAGCGATTCTGGCGCTGGCGGCCACCGCCGGCGCGCGCAGCGAGCAGCCGTGGTCGGCGCCGGAAGCCGTCGGTGAGCCGGTGGCCGGTCGGCCTGTCGTCGCCGTCGCGGGCGGTCAAGCGTTCACCTTCGGCTATCCCGAAGCGTGGGAACTGCTCGAGGCGTGCGGCGCGCAGGTCGCCATCGTCGACCCGTTGCGCGACGAGCGCCTGCCCACCGGCACGCGCGCGCTCGTGATCGGCGGCGGCTTTCCGGAGGTGCATGCCGAGCAACTCTCGGCTAACGCGCCGCTGCGCGCCGAAGTCGTCGCGCTTGCCGCCTCGGGTGCACCGATCGCCGCCGAGTGCGCCGGCCTTCTCTATCTGGCGCAGAGTTTGGACGCCGCGCCGATGTGCGGGGTGCTGCCGGTCCGCGCCGAAATGACCGCGCGCCTGACCCTGGGCTATCGGGAGGCGACCCGGTCCGACGGAACCCGTGTCCGGGCCCATGAGTTCCACCGGACCCGGTGCATCCCCGCTGCGGGCACGGCCGGCGCACCTCCCGCGTACACGCTCGCTGACGGCACACCGGAAGGTTTCGCGCCGGGCCGGGTCCATGCGTCGTACCTGCACCTGCACTGGGCGGGCAGCCCGCAGCTGGCCCGCGAGCTGGTGGCGGCGGCATGACAGGCCCGCTTCTGACCGGTGTCGGCGTCGGCCCCGGGGATCCGGAACTCGTGACGCTGCAAGGGGTTCGCGTGCTGCGCGAGGCGGAGGTCGTCTTCGTGCCCGTTGCTGACACCGGTGAGCAGGGACGCGCCGAGCGCATCGTCGTGGCCCACGTGCAGGCGCCGCCGCGGCGCCTGGTCTTCGCCCTCACCGATGAGAGCGCCCGCGCCGGCGCCTGGGACGCCGCCGGGCGCGAGGTGGCGGATGCGTTCGCCGCCGGCGCACGCTCGGTGGCCTTCGCCACCATCGGAGATCCCAACATCTACAGCACTTTCACCTACCTCGCGGCCACCGTCCGTGCATTGGTACCGGACCTGCGCGTGGCCACCGTTCCCGGCATCACCGCCATGCAGAGTCTCGCCGCGACGAGCGGCACGGTCCTGGTGGAGGGACGCGAGTCGCTGGCGCTCATGCCTTTGACGGCCGGCGTCGACAAGCTGCGCGCCGCTCTGGCGACCCATGACGCGGTCGTCGCGTACAAGGGCGGGCGGGTGCTTGCGGAGGTGCTCGATGCCGTCCGCGACGCCGGACGGCTCGAGGGCGCGGTCGTGGGGAGCGCGCTCGGCCTGCCGGACGAGGACATCCGGCCGGCCTGCGACGTCGATCCGGAGCACCGCGCGCCCTACCTGTCGACCCTGCTCGTCGTCCCCGAGCGCCACACTCGCGGCGGTGCGCTGTGAGCGCGGGCAAGGTCGTCTTCGTCGGCGCGGGTCCGGGTGCGGCCGATCTGCTGACGCTGCGCGCCGCCGCCGCGATCGGCGGCGCCGACGTGGTGATCTGGGCCAGCAGCCTGGTGCAGGAAGCCGTGCTGAGCCACGCGCGTCCGGACGCTCGCATCGTCGATTCCGCCGCGGTGCCGCTCGAAGACGTCATCGCGCTCTATGAGCAAGCAGCAGCGTCGGGCGGCACGATCGTGCGCATCCACTCCGGGGATCCGGCCCTGTGGGGTGCGATGCAGGAGCAACTGGATCGAGCCGTCGCGTTAGGACTCGAGGTCGAGGTCATCCCCGGCGTCTCCAGCTTCAGCGCTGCCGCGGCGGCGATAGGCCGTGAGCTCACCATTCCCGAGGTCGCCCAGTCGGTGATCCTGACCCGCCTCGAAGGCGGCAAGACCCCGATGCCGCCGCGCGAGAGCGTCCGGGAATTCGCCCGGCACGGCACGACGATGGCGCTCTTCCTGTCGGCGGCACGCTCGGGGCAGCTCCAGGAGGAGCTGCTCGCCGGCGGCTATGCCCCCGAAACCCCCTGCGTCATCGCGTATCGCGTGACGTGGGACGACGAGCTGATCGTGCGCTGCCCGCTGGCCGAGCTCACCGAGACCGTCCGCGAGCACAAGCTCTGGAAGCACACTCTCGTTCTGGTCGGGCCGGCACTCGAGGCCGGCGGCACGCGCTCCCACCTCTACCACCCCGGCCACTTCCACGGCTTCAGGCGGGCTTCCCCCGAGGCGCGCCGACGGCTGCGCGCCGAAGGCGCCGGCTAGTGGAACCGTCAGAAGGTCCGGAGCTGCGCGAGCCCGACCTGCCGCGCACGATGAAGGTCAAGGGCCGCGCTGCGTACCGGATGGACCACCGGCACGTGCAGCGCCGCGGCGGCGAAGGCCGCCAGCATGGCCCTTTCCAGCGGGACGACCCCGACCGATATCGACACGCCGCTTCCCGGCGGCGCCCGCGTCACGCTGCCGGTGCAGTCGTGCGAGATCGCGGCCGGCCGCGCCACGGCGGTCGTCGTCAAGGATGCGGGCGATGATCCCGACGTCACTCACGGCGCGCATCTGACGGCAACGGTCGCTTGGCTGCCCACGCCGGGAATCGAACTCGACGGCGGCGTCGGCGTCGGCGTGGTCACGAAACCGGGACTCGGGCTCGACGTCGGGGGTCCGGCGATCAACCCGGTACCTCGCGCCCAGATCACCGAGGCGGTCGGCGAGGCGATCGACCTTGCCGAGCAAGGGGTTCGGGTCGTCATCAGCGTGCCGGACGGCGAGCGCATGGCACGCAAGACGACCAACGGCCGGCTCGGGATCCTCGGCGGCATCTCGATCCTCGGCACTACCGGAATCGTGCGCCCGTTCTCGACGGCTTCCTGGCGCGCATCAGTGATGCAAGCCGTCGATGTGCTTGCGGCGCAAGGGGAAACGACGGTCGTGCTGGCGACCGGCGGCCGCACCGAGAAGGCTGCCATGGCGCTCTACCCCGACCTCGCCGAGAGCTGCTTCGTGGAGGTCGGCGACTTCACCGGCGCCGCGCTCCGCCAGGCACGCGATGGTGGGCTGACACAGGTCATCTTCGTCGGCATGGTCGGCAAGCTCACCAAGCTGGCCGCCGGCGTCCTGATGACGCACTACACGCGCTCGGCAGTCGACCGCGAACTGCTCGCCGACATCACACGCGGCGCGGGGGGCGACGACGCTCTTGTCACCACCGTCGCCGAGGCCAACACCGCCAGGCACGCGTACGAACTCTGGGCAGCGGCGGGCGTGCTGAGGCCCGCCGGCGACGTGCTCTGCCGTCGCGTGCGCGAGGTGCTCGAACGCTTCACCGAAGCCACCATGTCGGCGTCGGTCGTCATGGTGGATCCGCAGGGACACGGCGCCGTCGCCTCCAGCGAGCCGTCATGAAGATCAGCGTCATCGGGGTCGACGGCCGCCCACTCAGCGAAACAGCAGTGCACCGTGTGCAGGCGTCGACACTTGTCGCCGGCGCCGCGAGGCATTTCACGGATTACGACGTGCCGGTGGCCGCGCGGCGCATCGTCCTCGGTGACGTCGCCGCCGCACTCGACGCGCTGGCGGCACACGACGGCGACGCCGTCATCCTCGCCTCGGGTGACCCTGGATTCTTCGGCATCGTCAGGCTTTTGCAGGCTCGCGGCCTGGCGTGCGAGGTGTTTCCCGCGACAAGTTCGGTGTCGGCGCTGTGTGCGCGCGCGGGCATCGCCTGGGACGACGCGATCGTGATGAGCGCGCACGGCCGCGGTGATGACGGGCTGCGGCGCGCGGCCAACGCGTGCCGCGCGCATCCGAAGGTGGCTGTGCTGACGGCGCCGGGCAGCGGGCCAGCCGAACTCGGGGCCGCACTGGCGGGTCACCGGACGGTGCTGCTGGTCGGCGAGCGACTCGGAGCCGACAACGAACAGGTGACCGCGTGCACGCCTGAGGACGCGGCAGCGCGAGGGTGGGACGAGCCGAATATCGTTCTGGTACAGGGTGATTTCGCGGGGCAGCGAAGCTGGGCGTATCCCCGGCGGCAGAGCCCGCCGTCCTGGGCACTCGCCGAAGAGGCGTTCGAGCATCGCGATTCGATGGTGACCAAGGCCGAGGTGCGCGCCCTCCTGCTGGCACGGCTCGCTCCCGGCCTCGGGGATCTCGTCTGGGACATCGGCTGCGGCAGCGGTTCGGTCGCGGTGGAGTGTGCCCGGTTCGGCGCCGCGGTGAGTGCCGTCGATGCCGATCCCGCGCAGACAGAACGGACTGCCCGCAACGCAGCGACGCATCAGGTGCGGGTGCACGTCGTGACCGGACGGGCGCCTGAGGCACTGAGCGAGCTGGCCGACCCGGACGCGGTGTTCATCGGCGGCGGCGGTCAGGACCTCGTGGCCATCACGGAAGCTGCGGCAGCCCGCAAGCCGCGCGTCATCGTGACCGCGCTGGCCGCGCTGGAGCGTGTCGGGGCCGTCACCTCTTCCTTGCGCAGCAATGGTTTTCGCGCCGATGGTGTGCAGCTCTCAGTGGCCCGGCTGGCGCCGCTGCCGGGCGAGGCCACCCGGCTGGCGGCGCAGAATCCGGTCTTCGTGCTGTGGGGCGAGCGGTGATCGGCCTCGTGACGGCGACGGCGGCTGGCCGCACCTCCGCGTCGGCACTGGAGGCCAGCTGGGGCGACGCCCGCAGCTACCCCGTCGCCGACCTGGCTATCGCCTGGGGTGAGTGTGACGCGCTGGTCTGCTTCCTCGCCATCGGCGCGACGGTACGGCTCATCGCCCCCCTGCTCGCCGACAAGCAGACCGACCCAGGCGTGGTATGTGTCGACGAGGCAGCGCGCTTCGCGGTAGCCGTCGTCGGCGGCCATCACGGGGCGAACGGGCTCGCTGAGCGCGTCGCCGAAACCCTGGGTGCCGCGGCGGTCATCACTACGGCGACCGACAGCGCCGGCATCCCCGGACTCGACACCCTCGGCTGGCCCTACGAGGGTGAGGTCGCGGCTGTCTCGCGTGCCCTGCTCGACGGCGATCCCGTGACGCTCTGGAACGGCGGCCGGACCTGGCCGCTGCCCGCCATCGCGGCCGATGACGTCGCCGAGCGACCCGAGGCCGGGCCCACGATCCTGATCACCGACCGCACCGACCTTCCGCGCCCCCTCCCATCAGTACTTTTGCGCCCGCCCAGCCTCACGATCGGGGTCGGCGCCAGCCGCGGGGTGAGGGCGGAAGAGGTCCTGGAGCTGATCCGCAGCACGCTCGCCGACGCGAACCTGTCAGCAGCCTGCATCCGCGAACTGGCCACCGTCGAGGCGAAGGCCGCCGAAGCGGGGCTACTGGCAGCAGCCGAGGCGCTCGACGTGCCCCTCACCCTGCACGGGGCCGCAGTGCTCGCGGCGATCGACGTCCCGAACCCCAGCGAGGTCGTGCGCGCCGCGGTCGACACCCCGAGCGTCGCCGAGGCGGCAGCCCTGGCCGGCGGCGGTGACCTTTTGGTGGCCAAGCGCAAGAGCACGATGGCGACCGTCGCCGTCGCCCGCCGCGAGCCACGCGGAAGGCTCGCCATCGTCGGCATCGGGCCCGGCGACCGCGAGCTTCTCACTCCCCGAGCACGCGCGGAGCTCCGCCGCTCGTCGGTCGTCGTCGGGCTCGACCAGTACGTGAGCCAGGTTGCCGACCTGCTGCGCCTGGGTACGCGCGTCCTCGCGACCGGGCTGGGTTCTGAGCAGGAGCGTGCCGAATCCGCCGTCGAGTTCGCCCGTAGCGGCCACGCGGTCGCGCTCATCGGCAGCGGCGACGCGGGGATCTACGCGATGGCGAGCCCCGCCCTCGAAGCGGCGGACGACAGCTTCGACGTCATCGGGACCCCCGGAGTGACGGCCATGCTCGCAGCGGCCGCGCTGCTCGGCGCTCCCCTGGGGCACGACCACGCCGCCATCAGCCTGTCGGACCTGCACACGCCGTGGGAGATCATCGAGCGCCGGGTAACCGCTGCTGCGCAGGGCGATTTCGTCGTCGCGTTCTACAACCCGCGCAGCCGCGGACGCGAGTGGCAGCTGGGCAAGTGCCTCGCGATTCTCGCTTCGCACCGGCCGGCGGATACACCGGTGGGCGTCGTCAGCGATGCCAGCCGGCCGGGTCAGCGCGTCGCGCTCAGCACGCTCGCCGACGTCGACCCGCAGACCGTCGGGATGACGAGCCTGGTGATCGTCGGGGCGGCGTCCAGCCGGGTGGTGGCCGGGCGCTTTGTCACTCCCCGGGGCTATACATGGCGTCAGTGACTACTCAGCCGATCCTTCGCGCGGTTTCCCAGTACCGGTTCAGCTCTGCCTGCACCGGATGCGGCGCCTGCCTGCTCACCTGCCCGCAGCACGCGATCCGGCCCGGCCGCGATGAGCCCCTGTACGTCACCGAGCGCTGCGATGGCTGCGGCGAATGCATCGAAGTATGCCCAGCCGACGCGATTACCGAGGTGTGGTGATGAGCCCCATGACAGGCCAGCACAGCCGGCCCGTTCGCGCCGTCCACCCGATCGAGGCGCGCTCGTATCAGATCCTGCGTTCGCGAGTGGATACGTCTGAGCTGCCCGCACTCACCCGGGCGGTCGTGGAGCGCGTCATCCACGCCAGCGCCGATCTGGATTACCTCGGCGATCTGCAGATCTCGTCCGAGGCCGACCTGGAGAAGGCCCGTGAGGCGCTCGCCGCGGGCTGCCCCGTGGTGGCCGACGCGCGCATGGTCGCCGCCGGGATCACAAGCGTGCGGGCCATCTGCCGGGTGCGCGATGTGGTGGGCACGAAGGGCCTCACCCGCAGCGCCGCGGGTATCCGGCGGGCGCATGGGGAGGTCGGGGCCGGAGCGGTGTGGGTGATCGGGAATGCCCCTACAGCGCTTGAGGAATTACTCACCCTCGATGCCGACCCGGCGCTCGTCATCGGCCTGCCGGTCGGCTTCGTCGGCGCGGTCGAATCGAAGTCGGCGCTGCGTGATGCGGGCCTTCCGGCGATCACCAACGTGAGCGAGAAGGGCGGTTCTGCCGTCGCCGCCGCCGCGATCAATGCCTTGCTCTACACGGCGCCGGCGGCCGGTCTCGGCCGGGGCCGCTGATGAGCCACCCGCTGCTGATCGTCGGCCACGGCACGCGCGATGCCGCCGGGGTCGCCGGTTTCTCCTCACTCGTCGAGCGGGTGGCCGAGCGCGCCGGTCCCCGTACGCCGGTGCGGGGCGGGTTCATCGAGCTGTCGGCGCCGCCGCTGCGCGCTGCCGTGAGCGAGCTCGTCGATCTCGGAGCCCGCGACGTCGATGTGGTGCCGTTAGTGCTCGTCGCCGCCGGACACGCCAAGGGCGACATCCCCGCTGCTCTCACCCGCGAGCAGCAGCGCCACCCCGGCTTGGCCTACCGCTACGGCCGCCCGCTCGGCCCGCATCCCGTCCTGCTGGACCTGCTCGACCGGCGGCTGGCCGAGGTGGTCGATGACGGTGAGCGCGCCGAGACGACGGTCGTGCTCGTCGGCCGCGGCTCGAGCGACCCTGACGCGAACGCCGAACACGTGAAGGTCGCCCGGCTCCTGCAGGAAGGTCGAGGGCTCGCTGGGGTGGAGCCCGCGTTCATCAGCCTCGCAGAGCCGGGCGTGCCGGCGGCTCTGGATCGGGCGCGCCGCCTCGGAGCCCAGCGGATCGTCGTGCTCCCGTACTTCCTCTTCGCCGGCATCCTGCCGAGCCGCACCCGGGAGCAGGCCCAGGCATGGGCGTCCGAACATCCGGGCCTCGACGTGCGCTGCGCCGGGGTCATCGGTCCCGAGCCGGCGCTCGCCGATCTCGTGCTGGAGCGCGCCCAGGAGGCCCGGGTGGGCGACATCCGGATGAACTGCGACACCTGCCTCTACCGGATCGCGATGCCCGGATTCGAGCATCGGGTCGGCGCCGAGCAGCACCCGCACGACCATCCCGACGACCCGTCACACACCCACGCGCGCACCCACGCCTGAGCTTTCCAGCTCGACCGGCACGATCGGCACGGCGATGGCCGGCAGCACGGCGGTGAGCGCGAAGGCCAGCGGATAGCCGACGACACCGATCAGCGCACCGAGCACCGGCGGCACTGCTGACGCGGCCAGGAACTGAGCAGTGTTCTGCGCGCCCATCGCCCGGCCGCCCCAGAACGGGCCGCCGATCTCCGCCACGGAAGTGAAAGCGAGCCCGTTGTCGGCCACGCTGATGACGGTGGCCGCGACGAGCAGGACCACGGCCAGCGAGGAGTCGAGCCAATCCGTGAGTGCCAGCGCGAGCATGACGGTCGAGGCGGCGACGGCGACTGTCCGCAGCGGCCTCATCCGGCTGCCCACCCGGTCCGACCACGCCCCCGCTGCCATCCGTCCGGCCGCGCCGAGCAGCTGGGCGACGGTGATGAGGACACCCGCCGCGCCCGCCGACCAGCCGCGATCGCTGATGAGCCACACCAGCCCGTAGGTCCACACCACGAACTGCGGGACGACCAGCAGCACCGACGCCCCGTGGATCCGCCAGAGCAGCGAGCTGGCGCGGTAGGGGTTCGCCAGGGCCTCCGGCAATGCCTCCGCACGAGAGACCCGCGGCGGATCCTTCACCAGCACCGCGCACGCCACCGCCATCACGCCGGCGACGGCAGCGGGAAGGGCGAGCGCACCTGCGAGGCCGTGCGAGGCCGCGAGCGGCGGGATGGTCAGCGCCGCCAGGCCCACCCCGAGCGGCTGCGCCATCTGCCGGATCCCCATCGCGAAGCCGCGCTGGTGCGACGGAAACCAGCCGACGACGACCCGTCCGCTCGCCGCATTGGTACTCGCCGCCGCCATCCCACCGAGCAGCAGGAAACCACCGATGAGCACGTACGGGCCGGACAGCGCGGCGCCCGCCGCCGCGGCGGCGGTGATCAGCAGCCCGCTCACCAATACCTTGCGCTCACCGACCCGATCGACCAGCGCGCCCCAGGCGATCAGCGTCAGGACGAACCCGAGCGTCGGCATCGCCACGAGTACGCCCGCGCTCGCCAGGCTGAGGTGGCGCCGGTCGTGCAGCACCGGAATGAGGAACGCTGCGCCGTTGGCATACAGCGCGCTGGCGCCCTGGGCCGCCATGCTGACCCCGAGCATCACCCAGCGCCGCCGGGCGCTCAGCGCCGGAATACTCTCGGCCATCGCTGATCCTAGTATTTGGGACACTATTCCTGAGGATTGGTACGCGCTGGGCCGACTGTACTCGACCTCGCCCCGCAGCCCTGCCCATATACTCGGGCATGATCTTGGCGCTGCGGGAGGCGGCGGCGCTCGGTCCGTTCTTCACGCTGGCGCTGCCTGGCGAGGCGGCGGCGGAAGCCGATTGGCATCCGTTCACGCAGCTGGGTGCGCCGGCAGGCGTCGCGCTGCTGGCGGACCAGATCTCACGCCTCGGGGAGTTTCTCGCCACCGACGAGGAGCGAGCGGTCGCGTCGATCCTGCATCTGGGTGCGGCCTCGGCGATCTGCGCTCCACTGCTCGCGACGGCAGCGCTGGCCGGGACGATCCCGTCGCTGGAACCCGGGCAGTTGCGTTTTGGCTTCCAGGGCAACGGACCGCTTCGGCTGGCCCTCGACTCGCTCCCTCCCGACGCTCCCCGGGCGCTATTGCCGGCTCTGGCCGATGCGCTCATCGGGGTCGTGCTCGACGGGCTGCTGGCGTCGTTCACAATTGCGCTCACCAAAGCGGTCGCCGTGCCCGAAAACACCCTGCAGGGCAACGTCTTTTCGGCTCTCGCGGCTGCTGCGCGGCTCGTCACTCCGGCGTCGGCGGGCGCTCGGGCGCGGGCGCTCGCCGACTTGGTTTCACGCAGATACCTTCCGCTTCACGACGCTGGCACGCTGGACTGGCGCGCGGTGGATTCGCCGGACCCGCAGTCGTACTTCCGGCGGCGCAACTGCTGCCTGTTCTACCGGGTGTCCGGCGGCGGAATCTGCGGCGATTGCATCCTGACCCCGTGAGCCGAGTGCGGCAGAATGAGGGCATGGCCCGCCTACTGCCCGGAAAGCCCGTCGCCGATGCCGTCCTCTCTGATGTAGCGAACCGTGCCGCCAAGCTCCGCGAACACGACGTCACCCCGAGCCTCGCGACCATCCTGGTCGGCGATGACGACGCCAGCGCCGGCTACATCCGGGTCAAGCAGCGTCAGGCCGGCGAACTCGGCTTCGAGTCGCCGCACGAGCACTTACCGTCCTCGGCCACCCAGGACGACCTCCTGAAGGTGATCGCGAAGTTCAGCGACGATCCCGCGGTGCACGGGATGCTGGTGCAGCACCCGATCCCGAGCCACCTCGACTACGACGCGGCGCTGGCGTCGATGAATCCCGACAAGGACGTCGACGGGATGCATCCCCTGAACGTCGGACGGCTCTCGCTCGGCCTGCCGGGTCCGCTCCCCTGCACACCCGCCGGTATCGAGGCGATCCTTGCCTTCTATGAGATCCCCGTCGCCGGACACGAAGTTGTGATTTTGGGCCGCGGCGCCACCCTCGGCCGGCCGCTCGCCGTCATGCTCGCCCAGAAGCGGCCCACCGCGAATGCTGCTGTGACCGTCGTGCACACCGGCGTCCCGGACTGGGAGCGCTACACCCAGCGCGCCGACATCCTGATCGCCGCAGCAGGTGTGCCGGGCATCATCCAGCCCGAGCACGTCAAGCCCGGCTCGACCGTCATCGGCGGCGGGGTGCGCTACGAGGGCCGCCGGCTGCTGCCCGATGTCGACGAGAGCTGCGAGGAAGTCGCCGGGGCCATCACCCCGCGCGTGGGAGGCGTCGGGCCGACCACGGTCGCCATGCTCTTCCGTAACGCCGTTGCTGCCGCGGAGCGCGCGAGCCTGTAGGGATCGGAGCGGCCTGACTAGCGAAATGCGGCCGGGCTAGTACGGAAGGTGCTCCGGCCGTACCCTGCGGTAGTCGGGATCGGGCGTCACCGGGAAGCGCACCGCGTCGATCGTCGTCAGACCGAGCATGAACGCCTTGGCAATGCGATGCATGCCGTCCATCACCCGGCCCTCGGCTGCCAGAATCACTGGGAAAGTCAAGTCGGCCGCTTCCATCAGCCTGGCGTGTTCAACGACCGCTCGGACCGTTGGACGCTGCCCGTCCTTGAACCAGTAGTCGGTGTCCAATTCGGCGACGTCCGTGAGGTCCACCTTCAGGACGGGCAGGCCGGTGGAGAGCGCGATGAGCCGGTCGACGTCCCAGGCGTCGAGCCCATCGTCACCCGGCCAGAAGTTGTATTGCTTACGCATCTCGACCAGTGTCTACCGCGGCGGGTTGGCGGAGTAATCGTCCTCCGCGCATCGCCGGAATCCCCTGTGAACAAAGGGGATTTTGAGCCTGGCGCCTGATAGACTCGCACACATGTTCGATTCTCTGAGTCCTCACGGTGTGGTCGCCGCCACGTTGATCGCACCACCCGGCCCCGAAGCCATCGCCGCCCTCGCACCGCTTGTCCACACCGCCCTGTCGGGGACGGCACGGGTGGATCTGCTCGTGGCGTTGGACCGGCAAACGTCGTGGCTGGCCTCGATCGTGCAGCCGGTGATGGTGAAGGTCGCCGATGCCGTCGAATCAGAAATGGCCCGCGACCCGGATCCCCTTGAGACCTCGGACATGCCCTTGCGGGCTGCGCATGGCGAGATCGGCGCCGCACTGCGCATCGCCGACACCACCGCCGCCAGCCAGCTCAACCTGGCACGCGGCCTCGTCGAAGAACTCCCGATCGTGCACGCCGCTCTCGCCGCCGGTGAACTCACCGTCAAACAGGCCGAAGCGATCATCGACTGCACCAAGAACCTGTCATCGGACAAGGCTCGGGCGGTCGCGGAAAAGGTGCTTCCCAAAGTGCGGCGGCAGACCGTCGGGCAGCTGCGCCGCTGCCTGAACCG
>DATAVO010000185.1:0-26907 GCA_036267695.1 Frankiaceae bacterium | reverse complement strand
TCCCCTTTACCTGCAGGGGTTTTCCAGCAACAAGACGAAAGCAGACGGGAGGGCCTCGGCCGAGGCCCTCCCGTCTGCTTTCGTCTTGTTGCTGGAAAACCCCTGCAGGTAAAGGGGACCCGAGCCCGGACGTCAGCTACTTGAAGTTCGCCTGAAGGCCGACGGAGTGACCAACGCGGTCTCGTCATGGACTACATGGGCTACTCCGGGCCACCACCGTGCGCCCGGGAACACCGCTGATGCTTGCCGCCTACAAGGCACTCGCGCAGACCCGCTCTACAACACGTCTCTCCCGTAGAGCTCTCGCAGCGAAACACCAACAACTGCAGCCCTATCCCCACCCCGGGTAGGGCTCCAGCCGTCGGTTCAACCGTGGACCGCGCCGCGGCGCATAGCCTCTTCCCTCTACGCTCCGCTTCGATTTCGGAGGTGCACAGTGCAAGAGTGGCATGACGTCCTCGCCATCCGTGATGTGATCGACCGCTACGCCGTCGGCGTCGACCAGCGCGACTGGGAGCGGGTGAGTACCTGCTTCGCCGCCGACTGCCACGCCGACTACGGCCGCTCGGGCGAGTGGTCCTCACGTGAGCCCTTCCTGCAGTGGCTCGATGAGATCCATCGTGACGTCGGGCC
The DNA here is from genome assembly GCA_036267695.1 of Frankiaceae bacterium. Taxonomy (GTDB): domain Bacteria; phylum Actinomycetota; class Actinomycetes; order Frankiales; family Frankiaceae; genus DATAZK01. The sequence continues at coordinate 26,274 of DATAVO010000185.1, read as the reverse complement.
GACCCAGCACCGCATCAGCAATCACCAGGTAAGTGTCGACGGCGACACGGCGACCGCGACGTCGTACCTGGACGCGTTGCTTCAGGTCGAGCACGGGGAGCATGACCTCGTGCATGTGGTCGCGAGCTACCACGACCGGTTCGTGCGTCACGCCGACGGCTGGCAGATCGCGGATCGGCGGCTGCAGGATTTCCTTTGGCGGCGCCAACATCGCTCGACGCAAAGGTCAGGATGAGTCATGCAATTCGGAAGGTTGGAGTTCGAGGCCGCCCAGGGCCGGCCTGAGCTGCTCGCGACGCCGACGGCCGCGGCCCTGCTCGCCATGCCTGCCGCCGACGACGCTCTCGTCGCCGCGATCGACCCGGGCCTCGCCGACACCGACGCCTTCTGCGCGAACTACGACATCGCCGCGGAAGACGGCGCCAATTGCGTGATCGTCGAAGCCCGGCGCGGCGAGCGCACCTGGTACGCCGCCTGCCTCGTGCGCGGCAGCGAGAAGGTCGACGTCAACGGCGCCGTACGCAAGCACCTCGGGGCCAAGAAGGCGTCGTTCGCCGCGATGGACACCGCGACCGCGCTGACCGGTATGGAATACGGCGGCATCAACCCGATCGGGCTTCCCGCCGACTGGCCGATCCTGGTCGATGAGTCCGTCGCGGCGGGTGAACGCCTGATCATCGGCAGCGGCATTCGCGGCGCGAAGCTGCTTGTGACGGGCCGCTTCCTGGCTGCCCTACCGAACGCCTTCGTGCTCCCGCTGGCCAAGCGCGGCAGCGAAGGGGGCTGACCTGTCGGCGCGCTGGTCCCTCAACTGCGGAATGAGCCTCGCAATGGCCAAGGCACCGGCCACGCATCCGAGTCCCCCTGTGACGATCGCCGGGACGGTTCCCACCGCTGATGCTGCGGCTCCAGCTTCGAGATCGCCGAGTCTTGGCCCACCTGTGACGGCGAGGCTTTGCAGCCCGATGAGACGTCCGCGAAGGCGATCCGGAACAGACAACTGGATGATGCTGCTGCGGAAGATGGCGGATATGACATCCGCCCAGCCAGCGATGGCAAGCAGGCAGAGCGCCAACGCGAGCCAGGGAACGACACCGAAGGCTGCGATTGCCAGCCCCCAAACAATGACCGCGAGGATGACGGCACGCCCCTGCCGTTCGACACGGCTGATCCAGCCCGACGTCAACGCGCCGACAAGGGCGCCAACCCCCGGGGCGGCGTAGAGCAGTCCCAGAGCCGCGGGTCCGGCGGCGAAGGTGGTGACAGCCAATGCGGGAAATAGCGCCCGCGGCATCCCGAGAACAGTGGCGTTCAGGTCGATCAGCATCGCGCTCGCGATGAGCGGACGTCGCGAGACGTAGGCGACGCCGGCAGTAAGAGTTCGCCATCCAGATCCTTGACGTTCGCGCTCAGCACGATACGGCTGCAGGCCGAAGCAGAGCCCCGCGGTCACCGCGAAGCTGACCGCGTCAATGGCGTAGAGGCATCGCGCCCCGGAGCCGGCCAGGATCAGCCCGGCCAGGGTTGGTCCGACGACGAGTCCGAGCTGGAAAACCGCCTGGAACATGGCGTTCACGGCTGGAAGCTCCCCGCTGGGGACGAGGCCTGGCAGTACGGCATTTATGGCCGAGTCCTCAACAGTCGCGAGACCGGCCGCAAGCGCTGGAAGGACGAACAACGGCCAGAGGGCTGGTGAGGCAGAAGCGTTGACCGCCAGGCCGCCGCTCAGCAGCGCGAGCACGACGGAGAGCAGGACGAGCAAGCGTCGCCGATCGGTGCGATCGACCAAAGCGCCTCCGACCAACGATGCCAGCGCCATCAGCGGGACCGTTGCCAGCGCCGCCAGGCCGACTTGCAACGACGAACCGGTCAGCCGGTAAACCTGGTAGGGCAACGCGACAGCGGTCAGTTGGCTGCCCAGCACGGAGATAGCCTGCGCGCCGACCAGCCGCCGCAAATCTCGCGAGTCATGAAGCGCACGCGTATCCAGGGCAAGCGTGCGCAGCCGCTGGAGTCGTCGGCGAAGCGACGGCTGGGCGGTGCGCGCGATCGAAAAGACCTTTCGCTGATGGGCCATATGGACGATCGTGCAAGCTCAAGCCGACTTGAACGCAAGTCGCGGTACGCACACAGGACGGCACGAAACCGGAGGCACTTATGGCTGACGCCGACATCCAGCCGATCCACACGGTGGCTCGACTGCTCGGCCTGAGAGCGTCAGCGATCCGCTATTACGAAGAACGAGGTCTCGTCGAGCCCGCCCTCCGACTTGCCGGTCGCCGCTGGTACTCGCCCGAGCAGGTCAGGCGGCTGGCCATCATCCAGTACTGGCAGGCCTACGGGCTGATGTCACTGGAAGAGATCGCTGACGTACTTGCCGGGCCGAAGGCGACACGTGGATGGGCCGAGATCATCGAGCAACGCATCACCGCGCTGGATGAGCAGCTTCGTGAGATCGCCGGCGCTCGGGATCATCTGCGGCATGTCCTGTCCCATCACGAGAATTCCGCGCCTGACGGGTGCGAGCATTACGAGGCACGGCTGTTCAACGGCTTGCAGGCGCGGAACCGGACGCCGTAGTCGTTGGTATCGACGCGAGCGTCGATGTAGCCAGCCGCCAGCAGCCGATCCGCAAACGTCGCAGGGTCGATCGGGACACACACGTCATCGATGTGCAGCTCGCGAAAGTCCGGGCTGTCCATGCTGTCGGTGCCCGCCAGGATTCCTCCGGGGCCAAGCAGCCGAAACACCTCACGCAGCAAGGCGTCTTGAGCAGCGACGCTCGGGACGTGATGAAGCATCGTGAAGCACATCGCCGCGGTGAACCGATTGCCCGCTAATCCGCTTGCTGCCGCATCCGCACAGACGACCTCGACATTCGTGCCGGCGAGCCGATCTGCAAGCGCACCCGCCAGGGCTGGATCGTGTTCGATCGCGGTCAGCTTTTGGACGCGCTCGCGCAACACGTCGGTGGTCAACCCCGGCCCGGGGCCGACCTCCACCACGTCATCGCCGTGGTCAACCCCGTCGAGGACCCAAGGGATGATCCACCGCTGGACCGCCTCGCCCCATTCGGCGCTCGAACACAGCGCAAGATGCTTTTCGTTCATTTCACGAATGAGCCTCAGGCGATGGAGAAGTGCCGGCTAGGACTTGTCGCCCTCGCCGGTGCGCTCCTGAGCGAAGTCGACGGCCTTGTCGATCTGCTCCTCGTGGCCGAACTTGTCGCCCGCGGCGTCACCGGCCTTCTCGAGGCCAGCGTCGATCTTGTCGTCGTGCTTTTCCGCCAGCTTCTTCAGATCGTCCAAACCGGGCATCTGACACTCCTGGGATGCGTGCTGCGGCGGTCACTTCTACGCGGCGAACGTACACCCGCCCCACACACGCGACGGGGCCCGGGTGATGACACCCGGGCCCCTGCGCTTGCTGGAGAAGATCGATCAGGAGGTCTGGTAGCTCTTGACCGCCGTGACGTTCTTCGGGTCGCAGTTGAACGGACCGTCGGTCGGGTCGGTGACCTTCTGGTCGTACTGCCAGCCGCTGGTGGTGAGGTTGATCAGCAGCCAGCACTTGTTCACCTGCGGGTGCACCGGGTCGAGGCTCGCCGGCGCGTAAAGGCCTCCGGCGTCCCAGTTCTTCTCGGCCGATGCCTTACCGATGACGCACTCCATGGTGAGGTTCGAACCACAAGCCGTTGCTTCCTTGGCGAACAGCGCCCACGCGCTCATCGACGATGCCGTGAAGTCGGTGAAGCGCGGCTTGCTGATGCTGGCGTTGAGGATGCTCTTGATCTGGCCCAGCACCGGGTACTTGGAGTTGTCCATCTCGAAGGCCAGGTGCGAGAAGCCGATGTAGGTGTTCGGGAAGGTCCCGAGCGCCTTGGCCGCCTGCACGTTGGCATCCAGGTAGTACTGGACGCTGTACAGGACGAACGCCGGGTTCCAGCCGATGTTCTTGGCCGCCTGGTAGATCGTCGTGATGTCCTGGCCGTTGATCTGGTCGTAGCCGACAGTCCCGGCGTTCTTGAACTGCTCCATGTAGGGGCGGTAGTTGTCGACCGCGACAGGCTGCTGCTGCAGTGCAGTGACCTTGATGTTGTTTTGCTGCAGCGATTCCTGGATCCGCTTGCCCTGCGGGATCAGCGACGCCAGCGTGCTGGAGCCGATGCCGACGCCGCCGGTCTTGGCTGCCGGGTATGCCTCGGTCAGCAGTCGCAGCGGGCCATACGGGTACTGCATCGGGTTCGACGGGACGACACTCACCTGATACTTCGAGGTCGCCGTGGCGGGACCGACGGTGTAAGCGAAGATGTCACCCTGCTTGCAAGCCTCGCGCGGCTTCACACCGGCGTCATCAAACGCGTTGCCGTTGCCGACGACCATGAAGTCCTTCTGGCAGGCGTTGGTGAAGGCCTGGCCGACGTTGAAGAGCTTCGCGTCCCACTTGTCGACCTCGATCTTGCGGCCGTTGATGCCACCCGCCGCGTTGCACCACTTGCTGAACGCGTCAGCAGTGTCGAAGAACTCCTGTTCCAGACCGGGAGCCGCGGCCGCGCCCGGGTCACCGGTCGTGCCGATCCGGATGGTGGTGTCGGTGACGCCCTTGGCCGTCGCGCCCTTGGCGTTACCCGGTCCGCAGATGCCCTTGAGGGTGCCGAAATCGCCCTTGCCGGCCGCTGCCGTGGAGGTCGCTGCTGACGCACTCGTGGATCCCGCCGGAGCGGAACTGGTGCCGCCCGTGGGTGTGTTGGACGAACGTCCACACGCCGCGAGGCCCAGCGCGGCAACGACGATCAGCACCGTGCCGGACTTCTTCACGGCGCTACGCCGCGGTCGAGACAACATAGTTCTCCTGCTATCGAGTGTCGGGCGGCAAGCCCGGGTAGTTGCCGTAGAGCGCGATCAGACCGTGCAGGTGCACAAGGCAGCGTCAGACCTGGTGGTGACCAGGTAGATCGGCAAAGTTGCCGGAGGTAACGCAAAGAGCGTGCCGTGGCGCAGCGTCATGAACTCAGCGCCAGACACCCCCACTTCCTGCGACGCGGCATCCTTGACGCGTCAAGATTCGAATCGAACTCAGGCGGCAAGCCAACCCCGTACCAGCCGCATATTGCAATCTGGTTCTACCACGTCGGTGTCGGGCACCCCGGCACCGCGGTCAGACTGTTATCAAAACTCCTTCAGAGAACGCGCGGAGTCCTCGGAGAGCAAGCCACGGCGACGGGCCACCGCGACGGCTTCGGTACGGCCCGCGGCTTCGAGCTTGGCCAGGATGTTGGAGACGTGAACGCTGACCGTCTTCGCGCTGATGTAGAGCAAGTCGGCGATCTGGCGGTTGCTCCGTCCGTCCGCCACCAACGCCAGCACCTCCTGCTCGCGCGCAGTCAGCTCGCGGCTGCGGTCATCCGCGGCCCCTAACGGCTGGCTACCTCCGGCGCGCAGTTCGGTGAGCAGCGGCCGGGCGCCGAGCGCGCGCGCGACCTGCATCGCACGTGCCAGCTCGGCTTCGGCGCGAGCTGAATCTCCCGCATTGCGCAACGCCCGGACGAGCCGGGCCCGCGAACGCGCTGCCTCGAAGACATGACCGAAACTGTCGAAGGCCTCGACCGCCTCCTCCCAAGCCCGCACCATCACGTCGGGTGCCACGCGCTCGACGCCCTCGGCGGCACAAAGCCATTCCAGGCGAAGGAATTCCGCATTCACCCGGGCCAGCCAGGCCTGACTCTCCGGCCCGCGCCGGGCCGCTTTGCCGGCGGCCTGAAGTGCCGCGTCCTGAAGGTCTGCGCCGCGTTCGAGCAACGCCACCCGTTCCGCGGCACTCGCCTGCCGAGCCGCCGTCGCCAGCTGACCGAGCAGCAGTCCGCTGAGGCGCATCCGCGCCTGGAAGACCGGGTTCACCCAGAGCTTGCCGACCAGATCGACGACCTCGTCGTGCACGGCAATGGCACCCGCGAGATCGCCACTGTCGCCATAGAGATCGATCGCCGCGCTGCCGCACGTAACGGCGACGAACCCTTCCCGATCCCACGCGGGACGCAGCTTCGGCAGCAGATCGACGGCGCGGGCCTCGCCGCGTCCGGCGGCCACGGCCAGCCCGACGCCCCCGAGCATGGCGCGGGCCAATGACGGTGGGTGTTCGGCGCGAACGTCCACCAGCCGAAGCGCCGCATCCCAATCGCCGCCGATGTAGCTGACGACGGCCGCCAGCGACCGCCCGTCGAGACCATAGGGTGCCCAGGGCCTACGCATCCGCACCGCACGATCGGCGGCTTGCTGGAACGCTTCGCGGGCCTCGCTGAGCCGTCCCAGCTCCAAAAGCAGGGTGCCGAGCCCGTGGCTGCTGCGCAGCTCGGCCGATACGTCCGCATCCTGGCGAGCCTGGGCGATGTTGAGGCGCAGCGACTGCTCCGCCTGCTCGGCGCGATCGGGATCGAGGTCCGGAGTGAGCCGCGCCAGCGTGGTCGTCGCGTCAGCCAGCACTGCCGGCAGGTTCAGCGCGCGTGCCATCTCTGCGGCGGCGGTCGCCGTACGCCAGGCCTCTTCCTCGCGGTCGCGGATGCGATTCGCCCGCGCCAGGGTCGCGAGAATCCGGGCCCGCAGCGGGCCCGCGTCGGGCACCAGGCGCAGCGCTTCGGTCGTGAGCTCCAGCGCATCGATCGGAGTGTCGTCCAGCAACGCTGTACTGGCGACGGCGTGGAGCAAGTGCGCGCGCTGCTCCGGATCGGCGCTCGCCGGCAGCTGGCGCAGCTGCTCCTGCACCAAGGCAAGTGCGCGGTGAAGGGTGCCGGCGGCGATCGCGGCCTCATTCGCGCGCAGAGCGACATCGACGGGATCGATTCCCCGCTCGGCCGCCACGCCGGGCTGCGCCAGCAAGCCCAGCGCCATCTCGTAGTGGGCGGTGGCCTCGGCCGGCCCGCCGATCGTCATCGCCTCATCGCCGGCGCGGATGGCGGCGTTGAGTGCCGTCGCGACGTCATTGGCGGCGAAGGCGTGTCGCGCCAGCTCGGCTGCGGTGCCTTCGGCAGCACCCGAGCGCAGCACGTCGGCATACGCCTGATGCCAGCGGATCCGCTCGCCGGGGAGCAGATCGTCGTAGATCGCCTCGGCGAGCAGCGCATGACGGAACGCGTAGCCCTCGGGCTGGGCGACCAGCAGCCCCCGATCCACCGCCGACCGCAGCGCCCGGTCGAGATCTGGCCCGTCTGGTCCGATGACCGCCGCCAGCAAGGCGTGGCCGACCCGCCGGCCCGCGACCGATACCGCTCGCAGCACCAGACGGGCGTCAGCATCGAGCGCGTCCAGATGCACCAGCAGCAGGTCGGCCAGATCGGCCGACAGCATCAGCTGCCCGCGGCGGGCGGCGACCACCAGTTCCTCAACGAAGAACGCATTGCCCTCAGCGCGCCGGACGATGCTGCGCAGGGCCGTTTCGGGCAGCCCGTCGGGCTGCAGTTCGTGCACCATCGCCAGCACCGCATCGTCGGGCAGCGGCGCGAGATACAGCCGCGAGACGCCCGGAAGGCGGGCCCACTCGGCAGCATCGGCGCGCAGCGGATGGCGCCGGTGCAGATCGTCGGCGCGGTAGGACACGACGACCGAGACCGACTCGGGCGGCTGGCGCGTGAACAGGAAACGCAGCAGGTCCCGGGTCGAAGGATCGGCCCAATGCACATCCTCGATCAGGAGCAGGACGGGGGCGCTCCTGCTGGCCAGCCGGAGGGCCCCGTGCACGGCCTCGAAGAGCTCCTCGCGGGTGTGGGCGCCTTGACGGTCACCGTCGTCGCTGGCGGTGATGAGGCGCTTGCCCGGCAGCAACCTGGCCAGCGCCGGCGCGTCGTTCAGCAAGGTGTCACTGAGGGTCGGGGTGTCGCGTGCCAGCCGGCCGAAGACCTCGGTGAACGGCACGTACGGCAGCGAATCGCCCGCGAAATCCAGGCAGTGGCCGACGAGGACGTGCCACCCAGCCGCTCGAGCCTGGCCCGCGAGCTCGGTCAGGATGCGGGTCTTGCCGACCCCCGCGTCGCCCGCCAGCAGCACCGCGGCGCCCTGGCCGGGACCGTCGCCCGCCAGCCCGACGAGGCGCAGGAGCCTGTCGAACTCCTCCGCCCGGCCAACCAGGCTGCGCGCCTGTGGCGACGGTTCTACGGTCATGGAGCCATCTTGACCCGAACCTGAGGTCTCGCCACGTCGATTTATCCGCCTCAGGCCAGCGGCGTAAGCCCTATCCGGCGTCCTAGATAGGTAGAAAACCGGATGCCAGACCCCTCCTTAGGCGCGCAGATTTACACCCATGAACAGCCAACTGCACCAGTACCCATCGGCTCTCTACTCCTCCGTCTCCGAGATCGGTTACCGCGGCGAGCGCTTCACTGGTGAGGTGCTTCGCTCGGGCAGTGGCTGGGCGGCTCGCGGTACCCACCGTCGTTCGCTGCTCAGCCGGGTCCAGTTCGCGCTGACCGGGCGTCACCACGGCCGGCCTGCCGCCCACCAGCAGACTCCGGCCGCGGGCCGCCGCACCGTCATCAAGCCGGTACCTCGTGCTCACGCACGGTGACATAACGCACCACCAGCTCCACGAGTGAAGGCCCGGTCCAATCTGGACCGGGCCTTCGCTATGAAAACCGCCACGCCGGATGCTGACCCCTTGTAGCCTGCTGGAAGGCTGTTGCTGACCGGGGGGAGGGCGGCTGCTGATGGCGTTCGAGTCCGGAATGTGTGCACCGGCGACGCGCGACCCTGCCACGCTCGACCACTACTCGCTGTTAGTCCGGGCATGACCACGGAGCGACGCGAATTCGTCCTGATCGGTGATTCCGGAAACGTCGTGCACCGGCTTGCCGGCCTACTCTGCGCGAGCGGTGCAGACGTCACCTTCGTCGGCACGGCGGCGCCGCGTCAGCCGCATCCGTATCGGATCAGCTGGGTGGCGTGCGATCCGCTCACCGAGGAGATCAACCTTCCGCCGGGCCGCGTGGTCGTCCTCATCGGCGGTGGCGATCCCCCGCGCCGGCCCTGGCAATCGGTCCTCGACATTGCCGTTCCGACGGCACGGTTGCTGAAGGCGCTCGACGGCCGCGATGTCGTCCTGCCTGAGTGGTCCGGCGCCGAGTGCGAGTCCGACGTCGACCTCGCCGGCTGGTGCTCCCGTCTGGCGGCGATCGCCGAGCAGCCGTGCGATCCCTCAACGGTCGCCGCGCTGTGCCGCGAACTCGCCGGGAGCGCCCCCGCCGATCTCGCGATGCGCCGGGCGCGGGCTGCGCAGCACGCTCTGCTCTCAGCCCCAGGCAGCAGGCTCGCCGATCTGACACTGATCCCGCTGCAGGAGCTCGGCCGCGAGCTGCTGGCTGAGGACGCGCCCCCGCGACGGGAATCCGCGGACGCGGTCGAGCCGCTGTTCCATCCACCGATCCCGGTGGTGATCCCGCCGCGCCCGGTGCTTCCCGATGTCGTGGCCCAGCGCCAGCAGCGAGCCCTATGGAGCGGGCAGTTGAAGGCCGGCAACGAGTGGAGCATGCGCTGTCAGGAGGAGCTGCGGGAGCGGCTGCAGCTCGATGACGCGTACGAGCTGCTGCTCACCACATCGGGCACGGCGGCACTCGAGCTGGCCATCGTGGCCGCGGCGGGTCCGGCCGCTCCGGGCGCCGTGGCCCTGGTGCCTTCTTTCACTTTCCGCGCCACCATCGATGTTCTGCTGCGCCTTGGCTACGGAATCCGGTACGTGGACGTCGATGCGTTCACCTGGACGCTTGACGCGGCGGCGCTGGCGACGGCGCTCGAGGACGAGCGGGTACGCCTCGTTGTCTGCGTCGACACCTTCGGAAACCCTTGTGCCTATGAGGATCTCGGCCCACTCTGCGCGGCCCGCGGCATTGCGTTGGTCGCCGATTCAGCAGCGGGTTTTGGCAGCAGCTACCAGGGCAGGCCGGTGGGGCAGCAGGCCGCGGCGCATTCGTTCTCGATGAGCTTCGCCAAGGTGCTCACCGCTGCAGGAGCGGGCGGCGCGATGACGTTTCGCCGCGACCAGTTGGGTGTGGACCTGTCCACCTGGACCGGCTCGCAGCTGATGAGCGAGATGCACGCCATCGCCGCGCTGGATCAGCTCGCCGTCCTCGATGAACTGGTGGCGGTGCGCAACGAGGTGGCCGCGGGCTACGCGTCGGCAGTCCAAGACGTGGCCGGCGTATCGACGCAGCGAGTGGTGGGCGGCAATGTCCACAGTTACGTGCACTGGGTCGCCCGGGTCCCCGATCGTGACGCCCTCGCCGCCCGCCTTGCCGAGCTGGGAGTGCTGACGAAGCCGTACTTCCCGGCCCAGCACCGCCATCACCCCGTCGCGAAAGGCGCCGAGCGCCTTCCCGTCTCCGAGCAGCTGGATACTCAAGCTCTGGCGTTTCCCACCTCTTCCGAGTTGTCGGTGGCTGAGGTGCGCAAGCTGCGCCACGCGTTGCAAATAGCGCTCGGGGACCTGGTCGCTGCCGGTTGGCCCGAGCACGAGGCGGCCAGGGACGCGTGAGCATCGACCCGCGTCCGGATGGCCCGGTCCTGCTGGTGTCCAGCAGCGGCGGCGTGCTGCTGGAGCTGCTCGCGCTCCAACCATGGTGGAGCAAGCATGAGGTCACCTGGGCAGCCGTGAAAGCGGCGGATACCGAAGCAGCGCTGCAAGATTGCCGCGTCACCTGGCTGCCCGAGCTCGCGGCCGCGCGACCCTTCGCGCTACTGCCCGCGATGTTGCGCGCCCACCGGATCCTGCGACGGAATCGGCCGGCGCTGATCGTCTCCGCCGGGTCGGGCCCGGCCATCCCGTTCTTCCTGCTTGCCGCTGCCCGGGGCATCCCGACCTTCTGGATCGCGACGCTCAATGTGTCGGGCCGGGCCGGGCTGTCGGCACGGCTGTGCGCCCGCCTCGCGTCACGCGTGCTCGTGCAACGGCCGGTTCAGCGCGACATGCATCCCGGAGCCGTGCTCATCGGCGAGCTCTACTGATGCACACCTTGGACCGGCTCGACATCGTCGTGACCGTCGGGATGGGACGGTGGCCTTTCGACCGGCTGCTGGAAGCGGTGGCTCCGCTGTGCACCGAGCACAACGTCTTCGTACAGACCGGCAGCTCGACAATGACGCTGCCCTGCGAGCAGCGGGCCTACGTCACTCCCGACGAGCTGAACCGGCGGCTGGAGCGCGCTGACGTCGTCGTGACCCATGCCGGCAACACCGTGCGTTTGGTGCAACGGATGGGCAAGGTGCCGGTCGCGGTGGCCCGCGAGCGCGCGCGGGGCGAGATGGCCGACGACCACCAGGTCACGTTCCTGCGCTCGGAGGAGATCAGCAGCCGGGTCCGCGCGGTCTGGGATGTCGGGACCCTCGGGTCAGTCGTCACGCAACACGCGCGCTCCAGGGCGGTCCTGCCACCCGGCGCGCTCGCTCCTGCCGCCGATCCACGGGGGGTGGGCGAGACCCTCGACCGGCTCTGGTCCACCGTGCGCGACAACCCCTTCCGCGACCATCCCACCCGCCGATACGCGTACGCCTACGAGCAACTCTCCGCACCGGACCTTCACGACGGCCCACACCTCGATATCGGCTGCGGCAACGGGGATTTCGCGGCCTCCATTGCTTCCACTGGACGCGCCTGCCGTGGGGTTGACGCACATGCCGGCTACCTCAGCAGAGCCCGCGAGCAATACCCACACCTGCCAGTCACTCAGGTGGCGCAGAACGAGCGATTGCCCTTTGCTGACGGGCTTTTCGCCTCGGTCAGCCTGCTGGACGTCCTCGAGCACTGCGCCGACGACGAGCGGATGCTGCGCGAAGCGCATCGGGTGCTGCGTCCGGGTGGGCGGCTGGTGCTGACCGTGCCGGCGCGTCACCCGTTCACGTTCCTGGACCCGGACAACGCGAAGTTCCGCATCCCACGCGTACATCGGCTGGTGTACAGCGCACGATTCGGCGCCGCCACCTACCACGAGCGCTTCGTCGATCCGGCCGACGGCCTGATCGGTGACATCGCGCTGGAGCGCGGCGAGCACACCAACTATGTGAAGGACACTCTCGTCGAGACCGTGCAGGCGTGCGGATTCAGCGTCCGCGACGTGTCGGGCGCCAACCTGTTCTGGCGGCTTCTGCACGGACCGAGCCTGCTCGCCGGCCGCCGCCTCGCCGGCGCTCTCGATCGGGCGATCCTGCTCGACGGGCGGCTGTTCGACCGGGCGAACCTCTTCCTCACGCTCGAGAAGGACCGGACGTGAAGCGCGTCGCCGATCTCGCTCAGCTCAGCGGATTCTTTCTCGCGCTCGCGTACAAGGAGCACGTCAAGCCGAACCTGCATGTGCGCCCCCTGGTCGCCGAGCTCTTCCTTACCGAGAACTGCAACCTGCGCTGCGTCAGCTGTGCCTGCTGGCGCACCAATACCAAGGACGAGCTGACCACAGCGGAATGGGCGGACGTCCTCGAACAGCTGGCGCGGGAACGGATTTACAAGGTGAACTTCACCGGCGGTGAGCCGCTGATGCGCCGCGACGCCGTCGAGCTGATGCGCCGCGCCACGGAGATCGGCATCCGGCACTTGCACCTGAACAGCAACGCCATCCTGCTCACCCCGCAGCGGATCGCCGAGGTGCTCGATGCCGGAGTGCGAAGCTTCAACATCTCGGTCGACGGCACCCGCGAGACGCACGATCTGATCCGCGGGCGTGACGGATCGTTCGACACGACCGTTCGCCATCTGCGCGTTCTCGCCGAGCAGGGTCGCGGGCTCGGCGTGCGGATCCGGATGAACTTCACGGTCATGCGCGACAACGTGACCGTGCTGCCCGAGGTGGCTCGGCTGGCTCAGGAGCTGGGCGTGCGGCTGTACTTGAATCTCGCGACGGATCGCACCTTCCTGTTCGTGCACGAGCAAGTCACCGAGCAAGCGAGCGTGCGGGACCGTGAGCTGGCAGAAGCCTTGGAAACATTGGAGAAGCTGGCCCGGCGCGACTCACGGCACCTGCCGCGCTACTCCGATCTGCGCTACATCCCGAAGCACTTCAGCGACGTGCTGCAAGGTGACCTGCCCTGCGCGGAGTCGCAGCTGAAGCTGATGATTCATTCCCGCGGGGAGATCGGTGGATGCTGGGGGCACGCTCCCGGAATGTCCGTGCGCGACAGGCGCATTCACGATGTCATCGCGAGCCCCGAGTACCGCGCGGAGCACGAGAAGCTCTTCCGCAAGGAGTGCGTGGGATGCGGGAGCAATTACAGCCTCAACCTGCGGTGGCGGCCACGCACGTATGTCGAGGACATGCTGTGGAGAAGGGGCCGGCGCTCGCTGCTCGATGAGCTCACTCCGACCGGTCAGCATGGCTGATCCGGAGGATGTACTGCTTCCGGTGGGCGCCAGCGCCGCACTCTACGACAGGCTCGCGGACGACTACGACGGCCACTTCGCCGTGGCTCATCGCGCCGCCTACGACCAGCTGGCGTGGGAGCTGACGCTCGACGCGCTGCCGCCCGCCGGCGCCACCGTCGTGGACGTCGGCTGCGGGAGCGGCCGCTGGGCTGAGCGGCTGGTGGCATTGGGTTATCGCGTGATCGGCATCGAGCCTGCGCCCCGAATGGCGGCCGCCGCACGCCGGCGCCTGGGCGCCGACATCACGATCTTCGAGCAGCCCGTGGAGTCCGTCGAACTCCCGGCGCGGAGCGTCGATGCGGTGCTGGCGATGGGATCGCTGCAGTACTCGCGCGATGTCCCGGAAAGCCTGGCACGTATGACGAATTGGGTGCGGCCGGGTGGCTGCGTAGTGGTGCTCGTGGATTCGCTGGTGGCTCTCGTCGCGGAGCTGTCGGCCCGAGGTGACCACGAGCAAGCGCTGCAGCGGCTGGGCACCCGGCGCGGCACCTGGACCCAGGACGGGCAAAGCGCGGACCTTCATCTGCTCGACGCCCAGGGTGTGCGAGCGGCCTACGCCTCAGCGGGCAGCCGCGCGGTCGACGTGCGTGGCTTACTGGTCGGCTGGACCATGCTCGGACGCGACGGGTTTCTCGAGCTTCTGGCTGCCGACCCGGCGGGCCGGCTCGCGATCGAGCGGGAATGGGCGCAGCACGGTGAGCTGGCCGATCTGGGCAAGCAACTGCTGGCGGTCGGTCGCTGCTAGCCCGCTGCACGACTCGATGCGCCTACGGGGGAAACTGCCCACAACTCAGTAAGAGCTGAAGCGAGGACAGGAGACAAACCCCATGGCTGACGAACTGGTGCTCATCGACTACCCGCTGCCACACGTGAAGCGGGTGACGCTGAACCGTCCGGAGAAGCGCAACGCGCTGTTCCACCCGCTGCGCGGCGCGATCATGGACGCCCTCCGCGCGGGCGACCTGGACGACGACATCAAGGTGATGATCGTGCGCGGCAACGGCCCGTCGTTCAGCGCCGGCTACGACCTCGGCGGCGGCAACGAGGGCCTGGAGTACCCGCACTACACCGCGCCCGGCGAGGGACAGTGGCCGCGCCACGTGACCGACACCTGGATGAGCATCTGGGACATGTCCAAGCCGGTCATCGCCCAGGTGCACGGTTTTTGCCTGGCAGGCGGAAGCGAGCTCGCGACGGGCTGCGACATGGTCTACATGGCTGACGACGCGCAGATGGGCTACCCGGCCGTGCGCTTCGGCGTGCCCGACATGCATTTCCACCCGTGGTTCCTCGGGATGCGCAAGGCCATGGAGATGTTCATGACCGGCAACTCGGTCAGCGGCATCGAGGCGGCCCGCTACGGCTGGGCCAACGCGTCGTTCCCGCTGGAGCAGCTCGAGGGTGAAGTGCTCAAGGTCGCCGAGCAGATCAGCAAGCTGCCGCTCGACGTCCTGCGGCTCAACAAGCGGGCGATCCACCGCCAGATGGAGGCCATGGGCATCCGCGACGGCATCCGCGCAGGCACCGAGCTGTGCGCGCTCGGCACCCACACCCAGTCGATGGCGAACTTCGTCGCCTCGATCCGGGACAACGGGCTCACCGGTGCGCTCGACCGCCGCGACAGCCAGTTCGGTGACTACCGCACCACGGGTGCCGAAGGACTGCCGAGCGACGCCGACACCCCGGACGCCGACAAGCCGTCCGGGTCGATCAACTACGCCAGCTGACGGCAGCTGACGGCAGCTGAACAGCCGCGGGCCGGGTCGCGTGATGCGGCCCGGCCCGCGATGTCAGCTGACGACTAGATGACAACGGCGGCGGCCACCGCCAGCAGGCGATCGTTCGCGCCCGCGTCGGTGACCTTCACCTCGATCAGCGCGGTGCCATCGCCCCTTGTGAGGACCCGCGGCACGGCCCGAGCCGGGCCTACGCGGCCGGGCGCCAGGAAACGGACGGTCGTGTCCGCCACGCGCACCGGCCGGCCGAGGGCGGCAGCGCCGGCTGCTTCGGCCGAGACATCGACGAGGCATGACGTCACCCCGCCGTGCAGGATGCCCCAGGGGTTACGCAACCAGTCGCCGATCTCGACCTCGACGCCGCCGCCTTCGGCGATCCGCAAGCCCAGATACTGCGGCAGCGATTCGGCTTCGAAGATCTCGGTCGGGGCGTGCAGCCGCCGCACCCCGAGGGGGACATCGAGCTGGCGGCGATCGAACTCGAACGGGAACGGCCGGCCGGTGCATGTCCCGCCGCCGACGACCTGACCGGTGCTCTCGTCGTGGAGGGTGAACGACGACACGGCCGTGGTAGCGCCGGCCCGCAGGACCTCGGCGTCGACACGTACCGGCCCTGCGATCACCGGGGTGATCAGCCGGACGTCGACATCGGTCGTGACCACCCACCGGTCGTCGGCGAGCACGGTCACGCCCATCGCCAAACCCGTTGCTACGTCGATGGAATAGACGATCGGACCGATGCGCACCCCGCCGTGCGCGTCGCGCAGATCATCGCGGACCTGGAGCCAGGTGCTGACCTCAGACTCACCGGTACGCATGGATTCCGTCGCGAAGTAGCCGGCGAGGCGGGCTCCGTGACCCAGGCCCTGTGAGGGTTCGACTGACACCCCAACAGCATAGGTGGAAGGCATAGGTGGGAGACAATGCCGCGATGGCCTCGAGGCAGGATCGTTCCCGCGCGCCGGCGGCCGCGGCGTTGTTGCATCTGCACTGTCAGGTGGCGCCCGAGCTACGGCCGTTGCTCGTCAGCTACTGGGATGAATTCCACCTTCGGGATCTGCTGAGCCTGCCCGGATTTCAGTACGCCCGGCGCGGGGAGCTCATCGCACCCGACGATGTCGCGCCCTTCGTGACGATGTACGGGGTTGCCAGCCCGGCCGCGGCAGATCAGCCGCGCCCGCCAGAGTTCAGGCTCATGCCGGGCGAGCTCGACGGCAGGGCGACCTTCCACCGGCGCATCATGCGACGGATCTCTCCCGTCTCCGGCGCCACCGAACCCGCGGGCAGTGCCTTCCTGCAGCTGCACCGGCCGTTGCCTGGCGGTCCGTCCTCGGACGCGGCGACGAAGGTAAAGCAGTGGCCAGCTGTCATCTCCGTCTCGTGCTGGGAGAGCGTCGCCAACGATCCGCATACCCAGCGCCCGGAGGTGGTCCATCTGGGAGCGACCGAGCTCATCCTCGCCGAGCTGGTAGACGAGCGAGAAGCGCTGACGCTGCTGGCGAATTGCGCCGAACAGCTACCCGGGTGGGAGGCCAGCACGTACCGGCAGGCCTTCTTTGCTCTCGCTCAGCCGGTGTAGGCGCTCGGGCGGGCCGGCTGGTCTTCGGCCACGCCTGCTCGGCGGGTCGCGCTCAGCACGTCACGAATGCGCAGGGTGGGTGACGCGCTGGGTGAACTCAAGACCTCGACCACAGCCGGACCGTCAGTCTGCGTCGCGACGCGAAACGCCTGCCCGAACTCCCCGATCGAGTGGGCTCTCCATGCTTTCGCTCCCAGCGCGATCGCGGCGGCGGCGTAGTCGACCCGTCCCAGATGCGACAGCTCGCTGAGCTTGGCCTCGCTTTCGGTATGGGCGACCCAGCCGAAGGACGCGTTGTTGAGGATCACGTACGTGATGGGCAACCGCAGCCGCGAAGCGGTCTCGACCTCGGCCATCGTGTAGCCCCACGCACCGTCACCCGCCAGGGCGATCACCCGGCCGCCGCCGGTGGCCACGCTGGCGCCAATGGCCGCGCCTCCCGCCCAACCGATACCGGCGAGCCCGCGTGGGGCCAGGAACGAGCGACCCATTCCTGCGACGCGGAAGAATCGGGCCGCCCAGCCCGATGCCAAAGAGGCGTCGGACACGAACGTCGAGCCTGCTGGGAAGAGATCGCCGATCGTCTCCAGGACGGCGTCGGGGGCCACGCCATCGCTGTAGGCGGCGACCGCGGTTCGGGTGTCTTCGGGTAGCCCGGCGAACCAGGGGCTGCACCGCTGCATTCCCGAGTGGCGGGCGTGGTCGCCGAGCGCCGACAGCGCTTCCCGGGCATCTGCGACGGCGCCGATCTCCGCCGGTGTCACCCGGCCGATTTCCTCGCCGTCGATGTCGATGTGCGCCAGCCGCTGCGAGGTGCGCGGCATGCGGAAGCCGATGGTCGAGAGCTGATCCAGCTTGCTGCCGATGACGAGGACGGCATCGGCTTCGATGAGCGCCGCATTGGCCCGCAGGCACCCAAAAGTGCCGACGACACCGAGCGAAAGCTCATGCCGCTCGTCGATGGCGCCCTTGCCCATGATGGTGGTGGCGACGGGAAGGCCTGTCGCCTCGGCGAACGTCACCAGGGCGTCGCTCGCCCTGCTCGCCAGGACTCCCCCACCGGCCAGGACAACCGGACGCTGCGCGCCGGCAAGCAACGCGGCGACCCGCTCGACGTCACCGCGCGCGAGAGCCGGCCGGAAGCGCGGGAAAGCGGCATCCTGCGCTGCCATCGCAGGGGATTCGGCCAGTGGTGCCGCGGCGAAGACGTCCTCCGGAATCTCCAGAGCCACCGGGCCGGGGCGACCGGTGGTGGCGACCCGCAAGGCATGCGCGAAGACGTCGTCGAACGCCTCTGCCCGTTCGACCCGTGCCACCCATTTGGTGACCGGCGCCAGCATGGCGCTCTGCTCGGCCGCCTGGGAGGCGACGCTGCGGCGACGTAAATGTCCTTGATCCGTACGGATATCCGCCACGACGGCGAGCACCGGAATCGACGAGCTGTGGGCCTCCGCCAGCCCGGAGATCAGGTTCGTCACTCCCGGGCCGACCGTCGCGTCACACACACCGACACGGCCCCGCACGCGGGCGTAGGCGTCGGCCGCGCAAGCAGCGGCTCGCTCGTCGCGCATGAGGACATGGCGGAAACCGGTGGCGCGTGCCGCCCGATACAGCGGCAAGGTCTGCCCACCTGGTACACCGAAAACAGCATCGACGCCCGCCGCGGTCAGCGAGGCAATCAGCCGGTCGCCCAGATCCGTCATGCCGCGCCCAGGAGCTCACGGGAGTTCTCGACCATGATGCGTCGCACGGCGGCGGCGTCGAGACCGTCGAGCAGGTCGGCGAACGCGTTCGGTTCGGCCAGCCCTTCGGGATGCGGATAGTCCGAGCCGAAGAGCACGTGATCGGCCCCCATCAGCTCGACCAGCGGCAGGACGTCGTCCTCCGGATAGGGCGTCAGGTAAAGGTGTTCTTTGAGTATTTCGCTGGGCCTGCCCCGGAAATAGCCGCCGGGCCACGGCCCCTGCCGGCCCATGCCCTTCTTCTTGTCGAGATGCTTGAGCAGATAGAACGCCCAGTCCGAACCGTTCTCGATGCTGACCACCTTGACGTGGGGGAAGCGCCCGAAAAGGTTGTAGTAGACGAGCGATCCGAGCGTCTGCATCAGCGGCAGATCGCCATGCAGAAACGCCCATTGGAAGGCCGACATCTCGCGCACCCGCGGGGTGGGGTTCTCACCCCACGCTGCTCCGAACAGCTCGCTGTAACCAGCGTCACCGATGTGAAAGACCACCGGTATCCGCGCCTCGTTGACGATCGACCAGAACGAATCGAAATGCGGGTCGGCCGGGGACTTGCCGGCGACCGGACCGGCCGAGAGGTGGATCATCCGCGCACCCTGGTCGAGCACCCGCGTGAGTTCGCGGCAGGCGAGTCCGACATCGAGCAGGGAGATGAGCGGCACGCCAAAGATCCGGTTCTGGTAGGCGTAGCCCCAGTCGTCTTCGAGCCAGCGGTTGAAGGCGCGCATGACGGCATCGGTGAGTGCGGGATCCTGGCGGATCGGACGTTCGACGCAGACGGCCAGGCTGGGGAGCAGGATTGCCGCTTCGACCCCCTGGGTGTCCATCAGTTCCAGGCGTTTGTCGCGATTCTGGAAGGCCGCGAGCATGTTGCTCGCATCGAACGTCGAGGCGTACGCCTTGCGTTGCGGATCCCGCAGGTTGGCCAGCAGCGAGCCCGGTGGATTGGTCTTGTCGAACTTCGGCTCGGAGAAGACGTAAGGCAGCCCGTCGATGACGATCCTGTCGTCGCCCGCGTCGGTCTCCACCCGCAGGGTCCTGGAAGCAAAGGCAGGATCGATGTACCGGCTGAACGCATCGCGCGTTTCGTAGTAGTGGTTGTCGGCGTCCACCGTGCGATAGCTGAGTTCCATGGGCAATCAACCCTCCACTGGGCCACTCGGGCAAACGACTAGGGGCGCAGGTACCAGCCACCGCTGACGGTGATGACCTCACCGGTGATGAAGCTCGACTCGTCGCAGACCAGAAAGGCAACGGCGTTCGCGACGTCATCCGGATCGCCGAAGCGGCGCAACGGAGTCGCCTGCAGCTCGACCTGGAAGCGCTCCTGGTGCTTGGCCAGGAAGCGCGAATTGATGATGCCCGGGGCTACGGCATTGCAACGGATCCCGTACGGGCCCCCTTCGATGGCGACGCTTCGGGTGAGCTCGTGCAACCCGGCCTTGGCCGCCGAATACGGCGCTTCCCTACCCCGGCCGCCGTTGTACGCGGCGACGGAGCCGACGTTGACGATCGCCCCGCGCCTGAGTTCGCGCATGGGCCCGACCGTCTTGTGCATCAGGTACCAGGCGGCCGTCAGATCAACGTCGACGACCTCGCTGAAGACCTCGGGGTCATAATCGAAAATGCTGCCCTGCGTGTTGATCGCCGCGTTGTTCACAAGGATGTCGACGACGCCGAGTTCGGCTCCTCGCTTCAGCGCGGCATCGACCGCCGGCCGATCGGCGATGTCGACCGTGATCCCGATGACCGGGACCTCGTACGTCTTCGCGATGACCTCGACGATGGCGTCGGTGCGGCCGGCGTGACTGTCGAGCGCCAGGATCGAGGCACCTTCGCTCGCGAGCCGCCCCGCCACCGCAGACCCGATGCCTGCGCCGCCCGCTCCGGTCACGAGCGCAACCCGGCCCGCGAAGCGATCGGACGTCCGTCCGAGGCGCCAGGCGGACGCGGTCGAAGATGTCACGTCGGCAAGTTTCCACCCCGCACCATCACGCGTTCGCAAGAGGGCCATCATTCCTTCGTGATTGATGCCCATCAGCATTTCGTCTTCCCGGATCGGGTTCGATATCCCGACCTCGAACGCGCCATGCCGCAGATCAATCGAAGGCTGGCCGCCGCCGACCTCGAACCCGAGCTGCGAACCGCAGGAGTGGACGGCACCATCCTCGTGCAGGCCGCGAATGACCTGGCCGAAACGAGGCTGCTCATGGAAGTGGCAGCCGGCACGCCCTGGGTGCTCGGCGCGGTGGGATGGATCCCGCTCGAAAGCCCTGACGTGGCAGCCGCAGCCCTTGCCCAGGTCAACGGCCCGGAGCTGGTCGGCGTTCGCTATCTCATTCATCGCGAGCCGGATCCCGCGTGGCTATCGGCGCGGCCAAGGCTGGACTCGCTGCGCCTTCTCGCCGTCGGCCTGGTCTACGAACTCGTCACGCTGGCCAAAGGGCACCTGGAAAACGCCGTAGCCATCAGCGAACGCGTCCCCGAGGTCACCCTCGTCATCGACCACCTCGGCAGCCCCTACGTGCGCGGGAACCGCTGGGAGCCATGGGCATCGATCATGAGCCGGCTCGCCCAGAACAGTGAATGCGTCGTCAAGTACTCGGGTCTTGATCCCATCGATGGTTCGGTCGAGGCCTACCGCCCCTACGTCGACTACGTCTTCGACACCTTCGGCCCCGAGCGCATCATGTGGGCCTCGAACTGGCCCGCCAGCCGGCTCGGCGGCTCCTACCAGCTCTTGGTGGACGATTGCCTGCGGCTGCTCCCAGAACTCACCCCAACGGAACGCGAGCTGGTGTTCGACGCGACGGCCCGCCGCACCTACCGCCTGCCACCCGCGCCAGGAACGGTCAGGTAGGAAGGGGACGTGGCCGCGACGCGAGACACCGGGGCGCGGCACCGACTGATCGAGGCGGCGATCGACTGCATCCTCGAACAAGGTTTCTATCGCGCGAGTACCAATGCGATCGCCGAGCGGGCAGGCGTCACCTGGGGCGTCATCCAGTACCACTTCGGCACCCGTGAGAACCTGATGCTTGCTGTCCTCGAGGAGGCGGGCACCCGATTGCAAGAGACACTGGCGACGGCAAGTGTCGACGCCGCCTCGCTCAGCGGCGGCCTCGAGCAACTCTTCGAGATTCTCGCCGGCTACTACGGCAAGCCCAGCTTCATCGCGTTCACCGAGGTGCAGCTGAACCTCTCTCATGACCCGCGCACGTCCGAACGCACCCGCGAAAACCTGATGCGCATCAATGAACCCGTACGCATCGAGCTCGACCGGTTGATGGGCGAAGTACTCGGCACGGCAGCGGACGCACCGGAGATCCGCTCGCTGATCTTCCATGTACTGCGGGGACTGTCGATCAGCGAGGTCATGCTCGGCTCGCAGCCGTGGGACACCCCGGCAGCACCCAGATTCCAGTTCCTGCACGATCATCCGAAGTTGGCCGCCGAAGCGCTCAGCCTGCTCATCGAGCAGCGCGACCCCGGCGCTGCTGCCAGGTAGCGGGTCAGACGAGCGACGCAGCGGGTTGGCGGTCGCGGCGCCTCAGCAACTGGCCGCCGTGCGCGCCGGTCTCCTGATCGTGCTCGACGGAGACCTCACCGTTCACGATCGTGAAGTGATAGCCCTTCGCGCGCTGGACGCGCCGCCACTCCCCGCCCGGCAGGTCGTAGGCGATTTCACTCGGTAGCACTTCGAGATTGTCGAAGTCGTAGACCACGATGTCGGCGGGCGCGCCTTCGCGGATGACCCCTCGATCGGTGAAGCCGGCTACAGCGGCAGGCAACGCGCTGAGCCGCCAGTGGATGTCTTCCAGCGTCGTCATGCCGTTCTCGCGCACCATCTTGATGATGCTCTCGGTGGGATATCGACCGGCGGTCAAGAACTTGGTGTGGGCGCCGCCGTCGGAGACCCCGAGCACGACGTAGGGGTCGTCGACGATCTCCTTCAGGTGCACCAGCGAGACATTCGGTGGGTTGGCGAAGAAGAGGGTCGCGAGGTTGTCGGCCACCGCGATGTCGATGAGCGCGTCCACCGGGTCCTTCCCGGTGAGCGCAGCAACCTCGGCGATGGTCAGGTTCTCGTACTGCTTGGTCTCTGAAGTGCGCGGGCCGAGCACGGTGATGCCTTCGATGGGGCCGGTCGCGGTATACGGCCGGGCGGCCCGAAGCGCCGGTCGACGCCTGGGATCGGCAAGCTTTTCCAGCCTTTCGGGCACGGTGCCGGTCGTCGCTTCGGCCCACGCCTCGGCATCGTCGAAGAGGTTCCAGTCTTCGAGCGTGAACGTGTAGCCCGCGTCGGTGGTGAGCCCTTGGCCGAAGACAGGGATGCCTCGCTCACGGCAGGACTGCAGCCATTTCAGGGCATTGCGATGCACGTTGGGCCGGTCGTCATAAGCGACCAGGACGTTGTAGAGCACTGGCCGGCCGCTGCGAATGGCGAGCTCCTCGAAGAACTCCGCGTCGCGCTTGGGGTTGCCGCTCACCATCGTCATCTGGATGAAGCCCTCGCCGCGTTCGCGGAGTACATCGGCAAGGACCCGGCAGGTCTCGTCATGCATCACGTCCGAGACCATCGGTGTGCCGTCCCAGTCACGCTGCACGGCCGATCCACCGGATGGCAGCAACCGCTGGGTGGACCAGCCGCTCGCCCCTGCATCCATCGCCTCGTGCAGCAGCCGGGCCATCTCGTCGTGTTCGGCATCGGTGGGCAGCCGTCCGGCCTTGGCGTCCTCGTAACCCAGCACCCAGACCAGCAGCGGCCCGACCGGAACGTACGGAAGGATGTTGATGCCCTTGGGCGTCGCCGAAAGCGCGTCGAGAAACTCGGGGAAGGTGCTCCAGGTCCACGGCATTCCCTCTTGCATGGACGCGTAAGGAATCGCCTCGACCCGCGTCATCGACCGCATGGCGCGCTCTCGGTCATCCGGGCGCACCGGTGCGAAACCGAAACCGCAATTGCCGATCACCGCCGACGTGATGCCGTGCCAGCTCGAGATGCTGCAGTACGGATCCCAGAACACCTGCGCGTCGTAGTGCGTGTGGAGGTCGACGAAGCCGGGCGCCACGATGAGTCCCTCGGCATCGAGCACCCGGTCCGCGGTGGCCTCATCGAGCAGCCCGATGCGCGCCACGTGCCCGTCGCTGATCCCGACGTCGGCCCGGCGCCGCGGCAGGCGGGTGCCGTCAACGAGCAAGCCGCCCCGGATCAAGAGGTCGAAGTGTGCGCTCATCGCCAGCCTTTCTTCACGCCGCCGCCCTATCCATAGTTCTTACTATAAGACCGAGCGTTGGCCCCTTGCGTCAAGGGCTGTGGCGGAGCGTTAGTCTCAGCGCCGCCAAGAATGGGCCGGTTTCAAGGGAGCTACGAGTGAGCGATTTCGACGTACGGATGGTTGTGCTGTCCACCGACGACCTCGATGAATCGATCCGTTTCTACAGCGAGACGCTCGGCATGAAGCTGAAGTTCCGCGACGGCGCGCACTACGCCGCGCTCGACGGAGGATCGATCACCCTCGCGCTGGCGACCGCTGTCGACCACCCGATTCCGGGCCATGTCGTCGTCGGTATCAAGACCGCCGATGTCGACGCGGCCGCGAGGGCGATCGAGGCCGAGGGTGGCGCCATCGTGAAGGCGCCGTATGACGACGCGCACGAGCGCCGGGCCGTGGTCTATGACCACAAGGGCAACGGGCTGGTTTTTTACAGCCCGCTGAGCCGCTGAGCGGCGCACTCTCACTCGACGCCGATACTGAATTCCTCGGGCGCGCCGCCGGTCGGGGTGATCGTGACGGTCCCGAACGTCAGGTAGAGCACGGACGCTCCCGCAGGCGCGCGGTAGAAGCCCGTCGCCCGGGAGATCCGGAAAGCGATGGCCGCGATGTCTTCGGCTTGCTCGGCCGACGCCTCGACCTGAGGCCGCTGCAGGAATACATGCCCGTTCGCTTCACCCCAGCGCCGGACTTCCCCGCTCGTCCTGCACATCGCCGGCAGCAAGGTGTCGTTCGCCCATGCCCACATCCAGCTGCGGCCGCGAGCGCTATAGGTGCCGGTGAATTGGGCCGGCGCCTCGACGATCTTGTCGGCGAAGGTCCATCGGATGACGCCAGTTGTCTGGTCGAGATCCCAACGGTCGGCACTGCCCAAACCCCAGCGAGCGACATGCGCTTGAACCGAGCGCTGAATCATGCCCTGACCTTGCAGCAGGTATTCGCCCAAGCTGGGTGGCCTTGCTGCCTGGGCTCCGTTGCTCGAAGTCGACGCCATCCCCGCTAGGTTGTCACGTGCTGGCCGGCGACGTAACGCAAGTCCGCGCTCGCATGCCAGCAACGTTGCAGGGAGGGCATCCCACGCTCCTACGAAGGCGACACCGTCGTCTTCGCTACGTGATTCTCGGCAATGCGCCGCTTCTTCGGTCCCCAGGACGTGTCGGCCGACGCGACTGCCTTCGACGGGATCAGCCGCGCCACGGCTCAGCCTGCCGAAGCCAGAGCGAGGGGACGGTCCACATGTGCACGAGCCTTCGCCTCGGCGCCAAGGGCCTTCGTTTGCGTCTGGCCATTGGTTCCGATGCGCCCGAAACGCACGGTCACCACGGCATCGTCGCGATTAGTCTCCCAGAACTTGCTGGACGCGCCACCGACATACCTGAATGCCCGCATAAGTCCGGATCGTAGGACGAGAGAGGAACGGCGTGCCCCAAGCCGGGTCAAGAAGCTGGTGCACTATTGCCCAACAGCTCCCGAGGAAAGGTCGCCATGGCGGACAAGCCTGAGGTACGTGCGTTGCTGGAGCGCTACTGCGCGGCGATGAACGATCGCCGCCGGGAGGACTGGCTGGACTGCTTCGCCGACGACGCGGTGCAGGAGGATCCCGTCGGCGCGCCGGTGAATGTCGGACGCGAGGCGATCGGCCGGTTCTTCGACACCAACATCATGCCGGTCACCCTGTCGGTCACCGCCGATCCCCTGATGGTCGGCAACGAGGTACTCGCGTTCTTCACCGTGGTGGCGGAGATGGAGAAGGGCAAGATGCGCCTGCCCCGCATCGTCGACCACATCGTGCTGACCGAGGACGGTCAACATTTCCAGTCCCTGCGAGCCTTCTTCGACTTCGCCGAGATGGTCCCGGCCGACGGGTGAGCTCTAGTCGCTGAAGATGAGATCGAGACGCTGGCGGCCGCGTAGCGGTGTATAGCTCGTCCAGTCGGACGCGCCCACCTCAGTAATTGTTCCGTAGCGCCTGAGCAAGGTGGAGAACGCGACCTCAGCTTCGAGCCGGGCCAAGTTGGCGCCGAGGCAGAAGTGCATGCCGTGCCCGAACGACAGCGGGCGCACGTCGGCACGTGTGACGTCGAACCGTGCTGGCTGGGCAAAGCGTTTCGGGTCATGGTTGCCGGCTGTCAGGTTCAACATGACCAGCTGGTCGGCGGCGACCGGAATCCCGTCGATTTCGGTATCAGCCCTGACGATTCGCGAGGTGAAGGTGATCGGCGGGTCGTAGCGCAGCATCTCCTCGATCGCAGCCGGGATCAGATCGGGCTGGGCACGTAGCAACGCCAACTGGTCCGGGTGTCGCAGCAGCCGAAACATGCCGTTTCCCATGAGGTTTTGGGTTGTCTCGTGGCCGGCGAAGATGAGCTGCACCACCATCGCGACGAGTTCGGCGGGGGAAAGCCGTTCGCCCGCCTCCTCGGCGTCGATGAGCGCGCTCAACAGATCGTCGCGACGGCGAGCGCGCCGTTCCTCGATCATCGCGGTCACGTAGCCGTTGAAGCCGGACATGGCGTCATCACCGGCACGGCGGCCATCCTCGCCCGCCATCCCGG
>DATAVO010000184.1:0-26824 GCA_036267695.1 Frankiaceae bacterium | reverse complement strand
TACCGCTTGGGAGCCACTGCGGGCGGCGGCGGGGTGCACGACGTGAGCAGTGCTGCCGCTCCGAAGCCCGCGGCGCCTCCGCCGATGAGCTGCCTTCGCGTCGGCATCAGTTCACCTCCATGGTCTGGAAGATTCCGTTGGCGCGGGGCACGAGCGACGCGCGTCCGTCGTAGCTGCCGATCACGACGTAGAGGCAGAACGGCCGGCTGATCGACCCGAAGTGATCGGAAAAGAAGAACTGCGCTCCGGCCTGTCCGGGAAGCGCGCGCTGAAGCCGGTCAGGCCCGAACTCCCCTGAGGTGATCCGGCTGGGCCGCTCGTGACCGAAGAGCGGGGTGGTCGCCTCGGACGGGTCGAATTCGATGAGTGAAAGGAAGACGTGATTGGGCCCCATGGTCTCGACGGCCCCGCTGCCGTAATCACCGCGGATGGCAGGGAGCGGGAAGTCAGCCGCGTGCATCACCGGAAGCGTGACTTCACCTGCCAGCGCCTGACGCTTGAAGATGCGCGCGTCCCAGCCGCGAGGGGTCGTGACGGCCAGTCCCTCGTGAGCCAGCTTCATGTTCTCGCCCTCCCGGCTGCTTCGATCACGCCGCACCCGCCGCTGCCAGCGCGAGCGCTCCCGCCGCCAGGACCGCGACGGTCGCTGTGCGGGCGCGCGGCGCGATCGCGTTGACCCGGCGATGCAGCACCGCGAGCGCCTCGCCGGTGCGCACCCCACGAACAGCCAGCAGCGGCAGCGCGCGGACGAGCCCGAAGGCCGTCCCGATCGCGACCGCACCCCAGAACGAGCCGGTCAGCACCGCCAGCGCCAGCGCCGCGTAGACCGAGGCACTGGACACGATCGTCACCAGACCGAAGCCGAGCTGGAGGCCGAAGCCGCCGCCCACCACCCAGCCCCGGTAGCGCTGCAGCCAGTCCTCGTCGACCTGACGCCGCCAGGAAGGCAGCCGCAATCCCCGCGCGTCCGTCAGCGCCGCCGCCGCACACGCCAAGGCGGCGATCAGAACAAGCACCCGCGGGCCGGACGACACCTTGCCCGCAGCGAAAGCGAAGACTCCCGCGAGCGCGCCGAGCGCCGCTCCCCCTGCGGTCGAACCGAGCAGGTACCACGCGGTGGTCAGGCTCCACCGCCGCCGTCGTCCCCGCTCCCCGAGCGGAGTGATGCTGGTCAGCATCGACTCGCCTCAAGGCGACCAGGTCGAGCGCACCGCCGCGACGGCCGCGACAGCGAGCCCGGCCAGCAGGACGGCAACGGACACCGGGCGGGCTACTTGGCATCTGTGACGGGAGCATCCGGATAGAGGCTCGGGTGGCCGGGCATGATGCCGGCCGCGGCGAGTTCGGCGTCGATCCGATCCGCGCGGTCGCGGCCGTTGAGCGCAGGCGCCCGACGCGAGCGCCGGACCTCGTTGTCATCCGACGCCTGCCCGAGCAGTGCCCGCACTTGCTGCCACGTGCTGCCCGAGCCTTCGCCCGTGACGCGCCCACCCTCGATCAGCAGGAAGTACGGCGAGCCGGGCACCTGGTAGTCGGCCCAGGCCTGCGACGACATGATCACCGACGCGTTCTGCGGAGCGATCCGGCGCAGCGCCGAGATGCTCTCCTCGTCCTCGCCCTTGGTGACGACGACGAGCCGGGTCTGCTCGGGCAGGCGGGCGCCCGCGGGCTGGTTCAGCTCGTCCCAGAAGTTGGCGCACGTGCCGCAGCCGGTCGACAGGAAAGCGATGAGGCTGCTGCCCTCATCACCGGAGACGCCGGCCGCGACGGACTCGTCCCACGGGGTGATCCCGGAGATGTCGGTGACGCGGGTCGCATCGTCGGTGACGTCGATGCTCCGCGGCGGCGCGATCCCCTCGCGTACACCGGGGAAATCGAGCTCGCTGACGACCTTGGCGGAACTGGCGGCAGCGGGTGCGTCGTGCGCGTGCGCGGGCGACCCGACCCGTAGCTCGTGCAGCGCCCGCAGGATCTCGGCATGGCTGCGCAGCAAGCCGGCGACGAGCAAGCCGAGCAACGCGATCGCGACGGCTTCGGCGATCACAAGGCCGGTCATGCACAAGCTCCCGTCAGGCAGGGCGCGGTGTGGTTGGCGGTGCTGTTGTCGAAGAGCGTCGTGCGCCCGCATGACGGGAAGATCAGGTACGGCGGTACGCATGTGACGACCCGACACGCGACCGGTCCGCTGCAGCCGATCTGCGTGTTGCACTGGCCGTAGCGAAAGACGTTCTGGCACACCCGGCGCTGATCGCAGCTTCCGGTCGCCGCATGCGGGCGGCAGTTCCAGCAGCTCTCGGAACAGAACGGGCCGCAGCCGCTGGAGCAGCTCTTGCAGTCGGCCTGGCAGTCGATGTAGTACCGCGAGCCTGGCGCGCTGCCGTTGCAGCAGTAGCTCGAACCGTCGGCCCGCCACCAGCCGCCGACGAAGGTGCCGGGCGGGCACTTGTTCTCCCCGCGATAGATCGAGCAGCAGAAAGCGGTGTAGCCGTCGGCCGCCGATGAGGCCGGGCCGCAGATCGTGGTGATGGCACTGACCGGCTCCGTCAGATACTTCTTCGGCGATACCACCACCGCCGAGCCGACCACCGCCGTACTGGCCAGGAAGCTGCGCCGGGTGCCGCGATGGGAGAGGATGCCGGCCGTCTTGTCCACGACCGTCGTCAACCAGCTACTCATGGCTGCTACTCATATTTGGGCCTCACGTGACGGGTTCAGGCGAAGGACAGCAACGAGACGGGGCCACTCGGCCAGCGCCAGGTAGCCGAGCACCGCGGTGATGAGCACGAGCGCCGCGAACGGGACGCCGGCGCCGGGCGAGTGGCTGAGCTGGCCGAGCGGCGAGCGGCCGGGAAAGACGGCCGCGACGACGGCCAGCAGCGCGGCGCCGGCGTCGACGACGATGTGCGCATTCGTCGGCGGGGTGTCCGGTTTGCCGAAGCATCCGCAGGAACCGATGGCGAGGCCGCGGGCTTTCGCGTAGCCGACGAAGGCCGCGAAGCTCGCGTAAGAAATGGCGACGAGGGCCGCCGGGATGGGCCCGGCCACCGCGAGGGCGACGATCGCGAGCACCGCCTCGCCGGCCCCGAGCAGGCGCACCAGCCACGCGCTCGAGGGCAGTCCCGCCGCACGCAGCGCCCGCGAGGTGTTCAGCGGCCGCAGAGCTTTCGCCGTTCCGGCGATCGCCAGCAGCAGCGCGAACGCGGCGAACGGGCCGGCAACGAGACGCACCTCGGCAGGCTAGGTCGATGCTCAGTCAAAACCCAGGCAAACCGCCGGGCGTGCGCCTGTGAGCCGCGGCAAAACTGGGTTCCGTGCGTTAACCGTCGCGGCTGGCGCCGATTACCCAGTTTTCCGCGGCATCGGCAACGCCTCGGGCGGGGCGGTGGCTGGCGGAGGATGCGAGATTCGAACTCGCGAGAGGTTTCCCCCAACACGCTTTCCAAGCGTGCGCACTAGGCCACTATGCGAATCCTCCGCGAGCGAGCGTATCGGTTCCTCGCAGAGCAGGTACTTCTGTCGGTGCCGCCCGGTATCGTGAGCGCCGACCCCTCGCGTGGCGTTACCCCGTGAACTCCCCCAGGGCCGGAAGGCAGCAAGGGTAAGCAGGCTCTGGCGGGTGCGCGGGGGGTCCCGCCGTTCGGCTCGGAAGGTTTCGCTTGTCCCAGGCGCTCTACAACAGGATCCGGCCTCGCACGTTTGCGCAGGTCGTGGGGCAAGAACACGTGACTGACGCGCTTGGCGCGGCCCTGACGTCCGGTCGGCTTCACCATGCCTTCCTGTTCAGTGGCCCGCGCGGGTGCGGCAAGACCTCGAGCGCCCGGATCCTGGCCGCTTCGCTCAACTGCGTCACCGGCCCCACCCCGACCCCATGCGGGGTCTGCGAGCACTGCGTCGCAATTCGCGCCGGCTCGTCGATGGACGTCATCGAGATCGACGCCGCCAGCCACCGCGGCATCGATGATGCGCGCGAGATCCGCGAGCGGGCGATCTTCATGCCGGCGTCGGCGCGCTTCAAGGTCTACATCATTGATGAGGCCCACCAGATCACCTCTGACGCGTTCAACGCGCTGCTCAAGCTGGTCGAGGAGCCCCCGCCGCATCTGAAGTTCGTCTTCGCCACCACGGAGCCGGAGAAGGTGCTGCAGACCATCCGGTCGCGCACCCATCACTACGCCTTCCGGCTGGTGCCGCCGGCGCTGCTGCGCGAGTTCCTGGCGAAGGTCTGCGTCGACGAGGGCGCCGAGGTCGATCCGGCGGTGCTGCCGCTTGTGGTGCGCGCCGGCGCCGGGTCGGTACGCGACAGCCTGTCGGTGCTCGACCAGTTGATTGCGGGCGCGGGGCCTGATGGCCTCACCGCCGCCCACGCCGCCGCGCTGCTCGGGCTGTCCGACGCGTCAGTCCTCGATGACGCCGTCGAAGCGCTGGCGGCGAAGGCCCCCGCCGGGGCGTTCTCGGTCGTCGAACACGTGATGTCCACCGGCCACGATCCGCGGCGCTTCGCCATGGACCTGCTCGAGCGCGTACGGGATCTGCTGATGCTGCAGACGGTCCCCGACGCCCCCGATCGCGGCTTGCTGGCGGAGTACGCGCCCGACCAGATAGAGCGGATGCGGTCGCAGGCCGGCCGGATGGGCGCCACCGAGCTCTCTCGCGCCGCCGAGCTGCTGCACAACGGCCTGGTCGAGATGCGCGACACGATCAGCCCGCGGCTGATGCTCGAGCTGGTGCTCTCTCGCGTGCTCCTGCCGGGCGCCCACGCCGATCCGGAGGCACTGCAAGTGCGCCTCGAGCGGTTGGAGCGCCAGGTCGCGAGAGGCGGAGGGATGGGCGTCGCGGCCTCCGAACCGCCGGCCGCTCGGGCGCCCCAGCAAGCCCGCCCGCAGCCCGCTCCGCAGCCACAGCAGGCGCCGCAGCCACAGCAGGCGCCGGCCGCCGCAGCTCCGGAGCCCGCGCGTCCGCCCGCACCCAAGGCCGCCCCAAAGCCCGAGCCGCAGGGCGAGGCGTGGCCGGCCCTCGCCGCACCGGGCCGCCCGGCGGCTCCCGAGCCGCCAGCCGTACCGGTAGCTCCCGGCCCCGCTGCCGCGGCGGCCACGGGAGACGTGACCCTGGCGAGCGTCATCCCCGCCTGGCCTGACCTGTTGGCTGCCATCGCCGCCGGGCGCGCCTCGGGCTTCCGGACCGCCGGCGCGCTGCTCGCTCAAGGGCAGCCGGTGGCGGTACGCGGCACCGAGTTGGTGCTCGCGTTCACGCCCGGTAACGCGACGAACTTCCAGAAGTCCGGCACCGCGGAGACCCTGCTCTGCGAGGCGCTCAGTGATCGCTTCGGCGCCGCCTGGAAGGTCAAGGTCGTCCACAAGTCGCCGGCCAACGGCGCGATCGAGCTCCCTCCCGACGAGCCCGCCGCGGCAGAGGAGCCAGCCGATTCCATCGACGTGGTCGGCGATGGCGAGCGCGCCCGCGTGCAGGATCCCGTCGCGATCGCGATGGAAGCGCTCGGCGCGAAAATCGTCGACGAGCGCGACGCCGGCTAGCTCCCACACACCGCTTCGCGCCGCTCCGCGCCAGAGACCAGCTCACCCGCACTGCCAGACGTACGCTGCGCGTATGGCCAACTCGCGAGGCATGCCGATGGGGGCGCAGCCCAACATCCAGCAGCTCATGAAGCAGGCCCAGCAGATGCAGGCAAAGGTTGAGGTCGCGCAAGCTGAGCTCGCCGACGCGGAGGTCGAGGGCAGCGCCGGAGGCGGCCTGGTCAAGGCGATGGTCACCGGCACGGGCGAGATCGTGAGCGTCACCATCGATCCCCAGGCGGTCGACCCGGATGACGTGGAGACCCTCGGCGATCTGGTCGTCGCCGCGGTCCGCTCGGCCCAAGAGGCGGCGCAGAAGCTGCAGTCCGACACGTTCGGCCCGATCACAGGGGCTGCCGGCGGCATGCCCGGCCTCGGGTTCTAGGCCGGGCAGCGCGTGTACGAAGGTGCGATCCAGGATCTGATCGACGAGCTCGGACGCCTGCCCGGGATCGGACCCAAGAGCGCCCAGCGCATCGCCTTCCACCTGCTGGCCGCCGATCCGGATGATGTCCGGCGCCTCGCGCACACCCTGACCGAGGTCAAGGACAAGGTGCGGTTCTGCTCGATCTGCGGCAACGTGGCGTCCGACGAGACCTGCCGCATCTGCGCCGATCCGCGCCGCGATCCCGCGGTCATCTGCGTCGTCGAGGAGTCCAAGGACGTCGTCGCGGTCGAGCGCACCCGCGAGTTCCGGGGGCGCTACCACGTGCTCGGCGGCGCCATCAGCCCGATCGACGGCATCGGCCCGGAAGACCTGCGGATGCGTGAGCTGCTCATGCGCCTCGCCGACGGAACCGTCACCGAGGTCATCCTCGCCACCGACCCGAACCTGGAAGGCGAGGCGACGGCCACCTATCTCGGCCGTCTGATCACGCCCCTCGGAATCCGCGTAAGCCGACTCGCGAGCGGCCTTCCGGTCGGCGGGGATCTCGAGTACGCCGACGAGGTGACCCTCGGCCGCGCGTTCTCGGGGCGCCGCCTGCTGGACGCTTGACGCTCAGCGCTGGCCCGTTCCGGCCCGGGCCGCAGGGATCGCGGTCCGCGCGCGGTAGGTAGCGACCCACGGCAGCACGTCGTCTGCGGGCAGGGGTCGCGAGAGGTAGAAGCCCTGCGCGCTTGTGCAGCCGAGGTCCTGCAGGTGGTTCCAGGTTTCAGCGGTCTCGACGCCTTCCGCCACGACCCCGAGGCCGAGCCCGCGCGCCAGATCCACCATGGAGCGGACGATGGCGGCGTCGTTCGGGTTGTCGACCAGGTCGATGACAAAGGACTTGTCGATCTTGATCTGGTCGATCGGGAGCCGCTTGAGGTGCGCCATCGACGAGTAGCCGGTGCCGAAGTCGTCGATCGAGATGCCGACGCCGAGCGCGACCAAACGGCTGAGGATCTCGTGGGCCCGCTCCGGGTCGGCCATGATCGCGCTTTCGGTGATCTCCAGGACAAGCTCGGAACCGGCGACGCCGTGGGCGTCGAGCAGGGCGCCGACGTCGTCGGGGAACTGCGGGTCGAGCAGGCATCG
Source organism: Frankiaceae bacterium (assembly GCA_036267695.1). Lineage (GTDB taxonomy): Bacteria > Actinomycetota > Actinomycetes > Frankiales > Frankiaceae > DATAZK01. The sequence goes on along the minus strand of DATAVO010000184.1, from coordinate 19,735 downwards.
GGTGGAGAGGTTCACCGCGACCGGCAGCTTCACGCCGGCCTGCTTCCAGACGTTGACCTGCCGGACCGCTTCGGAAAGCACCAGATCGGTCAGCGTACGGATCATGCCGGTCCGCTCGGCGTCAGGAATGAATTCGTCCGGAACGAGCAGCCCGCGCTCCGGGTGCTGCCATCGCACCAGCGCCTCGAAGCCGCTCAGCTTGCCGGTCTTCATGTCGAGCTTGGGCTGGTAGTGCAGAACGAACTGGCCGGGATCGGCGAGCGCCGCCCGCAGTTCGGAGATCAGCGCGAGGCGCAGCGGGCTGTGATCGTCGAGCACCCGGTCGTACACGGAGAGCCCGAGATGCGCCTTCTTCGCGACGTACATGGCGACGTCGGCATGCTGCAGCAGAGTCGAGAAGTCGGTCCCGTGTTCGGGCGTGACGGCGATGCCGACGCTGGCTTCCACGTCGAGGCTGACGCCTTCGAGCACGAACGGAGCGGCGAGTTCGGCCCGGATGCGCCGGCCCAGTGTCTGGGCATGGACGGCATCCGCGACGTCCGGAAGCAGCACGACGAACTCGTCACCACCGAGTCGGGCGATGCAGTCGCCTTCCCGCATGACGGAGGCCAGCCGGGGCCCGATCTCCTGTAGCAGCAAGTCACCGTGATGATGGCCGAGCGTGTCGTTGATTTCCTTGAACCGGTCGAGATCGAGCAGCAGCAGCGCGACGCGCCGTCCTGTGCGATTCGAGCGCCGGATGGCAGCGAGCGTGCGCCGGCGCAGCAGCTCGCGGTTCGGCAGGCCGGTGAGCGGGTCGTGGTTGGCGAGGTTGTGATTGCGATCAGCCTGCTCGCGAAGGCGCCGTGACGCCCGGGTCACCAGCCGGAAGAGCGCGAGCCAGAAGACGAAGAGGCCGCCGAGCAGCGCAGCGCTCATCAGGATCGTCTGGTGGCGGATGTTGCTCTCCACCGGACGCCATGGAACGAGCGACTGCAGAGCCGTATGAAGAGAGCCGGCCCCCGTCGCGTCCGGCGAGACGATCTGCAATACCGGGCCCGACCGGGCGATGATGGCGTGCAGCCCGGGGTACGCGTCGGCATCAGCACTCGAGATCAGCCGGGTGTGGGTCTGTCCGGCGAAGGCGGAGGCGAGCCCCTCCGGAGGATGAATCTCCATGTTCGTCAGCGGCGAGGATGCGTAGACGACCCGTCGCGACGCGTTCCAGACGATCAAGCCCACGAGCCGCCTGGAGTGAATGCTGGCGTCGATCATGAGATTGCCGAGATCGGTCCGGATGTCCTGACTGTGCGGAAGGTCGGCTTTCCCGAGGTGCGAGAGCGTGTACAGCGTCGTCGCGTTCGTATAGCCGATCAGCCGGACGGCTTCATCGACATTGCTACGCCGAATCCGGTCAGCGCTCCAGCTGCCGAGGGCTACCCCGAGTAGCGCCACCAATGCCGCGCTGAGCAGGCCGAATCGTGCGCTGAGCGAAAGCCGGCGAATCCAACGCAGCGCCGACGGAAGGTTGCGCACCCGCTCCCGTCGGCATCAATGCCAGAAAGTTGATTCCCCGTCAGATTGCAGACGGAAATCGGCGCGAAGCCGGCCGCTTAGCCAGGCTCGTTTTAACCCGGCGGAGCCGACCGGGAATGGCGCGGCCAAAGCGAGATCGGACGCCAGAGCAGGCCAACAACGGGTTCAGCATTTCGCTCGGGCCGGCTTTCCGACGCCTCGCGGGACTTGCCACCGCGAACGAGTTTCTCCAGGTAGAAGGCATTGTTGTGGCGGTCCCACCAGCTGCCGACGGTGCGCCCCGGCGTATTCATCCGCGACCTCCAACCACCTTTACGTCGGCCTCGGGGGCCGGCTCGGCATGCCTTCTACTTGTCTGCAAAGCCTTCCTCGCAGATCCCTACCAATGTCGGTGCGCCGCCGGCGCTTCTGATCGGCCACCCAGCCCACGACCGCCTGCGCTGTTCAGCCTTTCGCCGGATCCTCCGACGGGAGGCTGATCGGCGGACCCATGACCTCTGCCTGAAGGCTTTTGGTCGTGCGGGCGAAGAGTTTGCGGTGTTTTGTGTAGGTCACCAGGACGCCCAGCAGCAGATCAGGTCCTGGATCGGTCACCGCAAGGGGTGGGCCGTCAGTGAACCCCTCGCATTTGACGCTGAGCTCTTGCGGGCGCCGATTTCCCTGAATGTCGCCGGAATGGCTGGGCGCCAACTTGCCGACCGGGCGCCCGTCCAAAAAGACCAGAAGAGGCGCGTTGTAGTACTGCCGGCGCAGGCGGGTCACCCGGATCGTCATCGGTCGCTGCCCACGCCCGAATACTGCTCCGCCGGGCCCGGGGCCGAATCCCCGGGGCATCACAATGATGGTCGGTGCCGGGCGGCGCGGCTTTGGATCCCGATGCGGGGCTGCAATGAGCGTTTGTGTGTTGTCCTGATGGCAGCACAATGCGACGACAGATGAGGCGGTGACACGTCCTTGACGGCTCCCATGGACCCGACGGTCGTCAGCGATGGCGCCGCCCCGGTCGAGGCCGGCACGTCGCGGCGCGATCTGCATATGGAAGACCGGATCCTGGTCGATCTCGGTATCCGGCTCTTCGGGGTTTTCGACGGCGTCGGTGCTGGCGCGCACGGCGCTGAGGCGGCCAGTGCGGCAGTCAACGCCGTCCATGACGCCGTTTTCGAGTCGTTGAAGCAAGCCCGCCACCCACCTTCCGTGCGCGCCGCGCAGGAGCTCCTCGCCGGTGCACTGCTGCGGGCGGACGAGGCGATCAGAACCCTCAATGACCAGCATGAGGGCGTGCTTTCGGATGCCACGACGGCGGCGCTGGTGCTGATGTTCCGCCCGCAGCGGCTGCCCGCGCCCGACTACTTGGCCGTCATCGCGACCGTGGGCGACAGCCGCGTGCAGCTCCTGCGCAGCGGGGGCTTCTTCACCCTGACCCTCGACCATTCGCTCCTGGGTGACGGGGAGCTGTCGGACATCACTGACATCGCCGAGGCAAAGGCGCGCCAGGACCGGCTCGACGAGGCGCGATCGCTCGACGACCTCACCGCGCCGCTCGACCGCGCGGCGTTCAATCATAGGAATCTGATCTCCAGCGCCCTCGACGGCTCCGGGCATGCCAACGCGCGCTTCTATGCCCTCCGGCTCGTGCCGGGCGATCGGCTGCTGATCGACAGCGACGGCGTGCACGACAACCTGCGGGCCTCGGAGCTCGCCGTCCTGGCCCAGGGCTTGCCTTCTCCGCGCCGAACGGCCGCCCGCATCACCACCGCAGCCTGGGAGCACAGCCAGCAGAACCCTCCCTCAGACGGAAGGGTCAAGCCCGACGACATCAGCATCGTCGTGATCGATGTCGGGGACGACGACTGAGTGGTCGGCGGGGACGACGACTGAGTCGCGCTGCCCGGCCTGCGTGTGCAGTCCCAGGATCGGAAATGCCAGGACGGAGAGCATGCCGGCGCCGATGAGAGCCGCCGCGGTCGAGGTCTTCAAGTCCCCGTGATCCACACCTATGGCGGTGACCGCCACGATGATGGGCAGGCCGGTCTCGCCGAAGAAAGCGAGCGCGGCACGTTCTCGACGATCGGCGTCGGGAGGGGCGGCGATGGTGGACGGCAGCCCTCGCACAAGCAGAAAAGCCACCGCGAATAAAGGCACGAGCAGCGCCGTCGTCAGACGTCCGAGTGCCGCCAGGTCGAAGGTGACGCCGGTGTTGATGAAGAACACCGGCACCAGGAATCCGAACGCGAGGGCGTCCAGCTTCGCGACGACGGTCCGTGCCTCCTCAGGATCGATCCCGGCGAGCAGCGTCTTGACCATCACTCCCGCCGCGAAGGCCCCGATGAGCATGTCCAGTCCGAGCTTCAGAGAGAGTCCCACCAGTGCCGCGAGCACGAGGATGACCAGCCGAATCGCGAACTGGCCGGTGGTGTGCAGGGTCGCCGACACCTGCCTTTTCAGGGGGTGGTGTTCGAGCTTGATACCCAGCACCAGGCTGACAGCGACCAGGGCGGCGAAGACGGCAAGCACCACCGCCGCGCGAGCCGGGCTCCGACCGCTGAGCAGCAGGGCGACGGCGATCAGCGGGCCGAACTCACCGGCCGCTCCCGTCGCCAGTACGGCTGAACCAAAGCGCGTGTTCAGCTGGCCGGCATCGCGAAGGATCGGCATGAGCGTTCCGAGAGCCGTGCTCGTCAGGCAGATCCCGACCAGCACGGCTGAGCTCAGCACCTGCGTCGTCGCGAAACCGACCACAACGCCCAAGGCCAGCGACAGCACCCAACCGGCGCCCGCCCGCTGGAGAGGACGGCCTTTGATACGGGCGAAGTCGATCTCGAACCCGGCCAGGAAGAAGAGCATGGCCAAGCCGAAATCCGACAGGGTGGCGATGAAGGCGTCGGGCTTCACCCAGCCGGCCACGTGCGGGCCGATGAGGATTCCCAATCCGATCTCGAACACGATGACCGGGATCGCGAGCCACCGGTTCAGGAAGCTGGCCAGCAGCGGCGCCAGGGCAGCGGCGATGGGAACGAGAACGAGCGTCGCCACAGAAACATGCATCAGGACCGCCTCAGACCGACGCTGGATTCCGCCGGATTCTCAGCTGTCGATCAACGGGAGGCTCAGCAGCCGGAGCAACGGCCCCGCAGTCGCGTCGACGACTAATGGGAGGAGCCCGATCCACAGCAAGGCGCCGACGGCGGCATGTACGTGAATGCCGGGCACGAGTTCTGCTGCCGCCCAGACGGCGAGCGCCATGACGGCGATCCGGAGAGCCAGGCGACCGATCATGATCCAGAGCAAAGCGCGCGGCCGCCGAATTCGGCTCACCCCATCGGGGTGAACTGGGAACGGAGGGACCCGCAGCTATCGTTGGGACCGTTGATCAGAGGAAAATCCGCCGACGTCGGGGTGTCTCATTTTCATCACCAACCACGTACTCGCCGGCGCCGCCGTCGGTTCGCGATTGCCGCCGGGTCGCGCGGCAATCGCCGGATTCGCCAGCCACCTCGCGATGGACAACCTGCCGCACTGGGGTGTCGTGGGCTATTTCCCCATCACCGCCGCTCGACGTGACGGGATTCTCGGTCTGGGGATGATGGCGGCCGCTACGGCGATCGCGAGCAAGGAACGGCGCCTCGGCGTCCTCGCCGGAATGTTCGGCGCCTGCCTTCCGGACACCGACAAGATCGGCGAGCATTTCGCTGGTCGTAGCCCCTGGCCAGCGCGTTTCGACGACTTTCACAAGTGGCTTCAGCGCGAGTCGCCGCACCGGATCCCGCACGAGGTGCTCGCCGGGATCGGACTCGCGACGCTTGCGGCGATCCTGCTGAGCCGCGACCCGGCACCCGAGGCCGCCGCTTAAGCCGAGGTTCTGGCTGGTCACCGCCGATACTCTGGATCACGTGGCGCTCATCGTTCAGAAGTACGGCGGCTCGTCCGTGCAGGACGCGGAACGGGTCAAGCGCGTCGCCGAACGGATCGTCGCCACCAAGCGCGCCGGTAACGAGGTAGTCGTCGTCGTCTCCGCCATGGGCGACACCACCGACGAGCTGCTCGACCTCGCGCAGCAGATCAGCCCGGTGCCGCCGCCGCGCGAGCTCGACATGCTGCTCACGTCGGGCGAGCGCATCAGCATGGCGCTGCTGGCCATGGCGATCGCGAATCTGGGCGCCGAAGCCCGCTCCTTCACCGGCTCGCAAGCCGGCGTGATCACCGACTCGGTGCACGGCCGGGCCCGCATCATCGACGTCACACCGGGGCGCATCCGGGCCGCGCTCGACGACGGCGCCATCGCTATCGTCGCCGGCTTCCAGGGCGTCAGCCAGGACACCAAGGACATCACCACGCTCGGCCGCGGCGGCTCCGACACCACGGCCGTTGCGCTGGCGGCGGCGCTCGAGGCGAGCGTCTGCGAGATCTACACCGACGTCGACGGGGTGTTCACGGCCGATCCGCGGATCGTGCCGAACGCCAAGCAGCTGAAGACCGTCAGCTACGAGGAGATGCTCGAGATGGCGGCCAGCGGCGCCAAGGTGCTGATGCTGCGCTGCGTCGAATACGCGCGCCGCTATCAGGTGCCGATACACGTGAGGTCATCGTTCTCCGGCAAGCCCGGCACGATCGTCTCGAATGAGCAGGAAGGGCAGGACGTGGAGCAGGCAATCATCCGCGGGGTGGCACACGATCGCAGCGAAGCGAAGGTGACCGTCGTCGGGTGCCCCGACAAGCCGGGCCTGGCCGCCGCCGTCTTCCGCACCATCGCTGACGCCGGCGTGAACATCGACATGGTCGTACAGGTCACCGCCCATGCGACCACGGGCCGCACCGACATCACCTTCACCACCCCGAAGTCCGACGCCCCCATGGCCGTTGCAGCGCTCGCGCGCGTACAGGACGAGATCGGCTTCGAGAAGACGCTCTTCGACGAGCACATCGGCAAGGTCTCGCTGATCGGCGCGGGCATGAAGAGCCACCCCGGCGTCAGCGCGCGCTTCTTCGGAGCGCTCGGCGAGGCCGGCGTCAACATCGAGATCATCTCGACCTCGGAGATCCGGATCAGCGTGGTCTGCCGCGACACCGAACTCGACGCGGCCGTCCGCGCTGTGCATGACGCCTTCGAGCTCGGCAGCGGCGAGGAGGCCGTGGTCTACGGGGGTACCGGCCGATGAGCGCGCGCAAGCCCACCCTCGCCGTCGTCGGGGCCACCGGCGCGGTCGGCACCGTGATGCGTGAACTGATCACCGAGCGCGATGACGTCTGGGGCGAGATCCGGCTGATCGCGTCCGCCCGCAGCGCCGGCAAGCTGCTCCCGGTCCGCGGCACGGACGTCGCGACTTTGGCCCTCGCACCCGAGGTTTTCGACGGCGCCGACTTCGCCGTCTTCGATGTGCCAGACGAGATCTCTGCCGAGTGGGCGCCGATCGCCGCCGCGCGCGGAGCGGTCGCCGTCGACAACTCCGGCGCCTTCCGGATGGACCCCGATGTGCCGCTGGTCGTGCCCGAGGTCAATCCCGACGACGCCTTCCACCGCCCCCGCGGGATCATCGCCAATCCCAATTGCACGACCCTGTCGATGATCGTCGCGATGGGTGCCCTGCACCGGGCGTACGGGCTGACCGAGCTCGTCGTCGCGAGCTACCAGGCTGCCTCGGGTGCCGGCCAGGCCGGGATCGACACTCTCGAGGCACAGCTGTCGGCGGTCGCGGGGCAAGGGCTGGGTTCCGTGGCCGGTGACGTCCGTAAGGCGGTCGGCGATCTCGGCGCCTTCCCGGCACCGCTCGCGCTCAATGTCATTCCGGTCGCCGGATCGCCGAAGGCCGACGGGTGGACCAGCGAGGAGCTGAAGGTCCGTAACGAGTCGCGCAAGATCCTCGGCCTGCCGAGCCTGCGGGTTGCCGCCACGTGCGTCCGCGTGCCGGTCATGACGACGCACTCGCTGGCCGTGCACGCGACCTTCGAGCGTGAGGTGACGGCTCAGGGCGCCCGCGAACTGCTGGCAGCAGCACCCGGGGTTGAGGTCATCGACGACCTGGAGCTCGGCCAGTACCCGACCCCCGCCGATGTCGTCGGTACCGACCCGACTTACGTCGGGCGTATCCGGCGCGGCCTCGACGACCCGCGCGTGCTCGAACTCTTCGTCTGCGGCGACAACCTCCGCAAGGGCGCAGCGCTCAACACGCTGCAGATTGCGGAGCTCGTCGCCCGGGGGCGCTAGACCGCACGGCTCAAGGGCCGCAGACCTTAGGCGCTGGCGGCCAGCTCCGCTGCGTCCATCCGCCGCTTGCCCGGCGTGAACGCGACCGGCATGTGCTTCACGCCGCCGATGAAGTTCGACCGCAGGATGTCGGGGTCGGCCGTCATCCTCATGTCGGGGACGCGCTCGAGCAGCTCGGCGAACAGGATCCGCAGCTCGGCCCGCGCCAGGTTGGCACCGAGGCAGAAGTGCGTGCCACCGCCGCCGAACGCCACGTGCTCGTTCGGCGTGCGCGTGATGTCGAAGCGGAACGGGTCCTCGAAGACGTTCTCGTCACGGTTGGCGGAGATGTACCACATGACGATCTTGTCGTCCTTGGCGATCTGCTGACCGTTGATCACCGTGTCAGCCGTCGCGGTGCGCCGGAAGTGCAGCACGGGCGACGCCCAGCGCAGCACTTCCTCGACCGCACCGTCGAGCAGCGCCGGGTTCTCGACCAGCATCTTGTACTGGTCAGGATTCTGCATCAGGGCGTGCATGCCCCAGCTGGTCGTGTTACGCGTCGTCTCGTTGCCGGCGACCGTCAGCAGCAGCATGAAGAACTCGAACTCCGCATCCGACAGCTTGTCGCCGTCGATCTCGGAGTTGATGAGCTTCGTGACGATGTCGTCGCGGGGGTCGACCTTGCGCTGCTGAGCGAGCTGGTTGACGTACATGTACAGCTCGGTCATCGCGTTCATGTTCTCTGCGGTGCCGCCGTACTCGGGGTCGTCGATCCCGATCATGGCGTTCGACCACTCGAAGAGCAGCCGGCGGTCTTCCTGCGGCACGCCCATGATCTCCGCGATCGCCTGCAGCGGCAGCTCGGCGGCAAGATCGGTGACGAAGTCGCAGGAACCCCGCTCGATGACCTCATCGATGATCACCGTCGTGCGGTGGGAGAGGTACTGCTCGAGCAGGCCGATCATCCGCGGGGTGAAGCCCTTGTTGACCAGCTTGCGGTAACGGGTGTGCTTGGGCGGGTCAGTGACGAGCAGCATGACGCCGCGAAGGTCGCCGCCTTGCTCGGGGAGCTCGTCGGGGTTGTAGAAGCCGACCACGTTCTCCTTCTCGGAGGAGAACAGCGTGGAGTCGCGATTGACGAGCGTGACGTCAGGGTGCGTCACGACGTTCCAGAAACCCTTGCCGTCAGGCAGGTCGTGCCATGCCACGGGCTCTTCTGCGCGCAGCCGGCGGAACATCTCGTGATGTTCGCCGCGCTGAAAAGCGTCAAGGTCGGTCAGGTCTATGCCCGGTGTCTTCACGAATGGCCTCCCGAGAGCGCCGTGATTACGGCGTCATTTAGGCAGGCTACAACGCGAAACGGCGTCGAGCCTGACAGTGCGTCAGATCGGCGCCGACGGCGCAGACCTGAAGATCGAACGCTGAAAAACGCCGAAGCGACGCGCATCCGCTCCGGGAGGAACAGCTACGCGCCGCTATCGGTGTGCCAGTGAACTGACGAAATCAGATGGGACGAACAACCTCGGCCTGCGGCCCCTTCGGGGTCTGGCCGATCTCGAATTCCACCCGCTGACCTTCATCGAGGCTCTTGAAGCCGTCGGCCTGAATGGCCTTCCAATGGACGAAGACGTCAGCGCCCCCACCATCGACGGAGATAAAGCCGAAGCCCTTGTCGGCGTTGAACCATTTCACGGTGCCCTGTGCCACGAACTCTCCCTGAACTGATGCGCGGGGCTCACGTGTTGAGTGCCCCGGGCCTTACGTCAGGCGGCTCGGGCAAAGGAGCGCACCGTCAGTGTCTCTGGATGTGCCCAGCGACAGCGGCCAAATAAAACGTTACACGGCCCTCGCCGCGCTGGGTACATGACGCGTGAGATGGTCCAGCTCCAGTTTCATCTGATGAATCCGCTCCTGCGTGACGAGCGCGCCGTGGCCCGCCTCGTACGTGTAGAGCTCGTACTCCGTGCCCATCTCATCGAGCTTGTGCAGGTAGTTCTGCACCTGCCGGATCGGGCACCGGGGGTCGTTCAGACCGGCCATGACCAGCAGCGGAGCCTTCACCGACGCGGCGTAGGTGAGCGGTGACGCCCGGTGGTACTTCTCCGGCACCTCCTCCGGGCTGCCGCCGAGCAGCGCCCGGTCGAAGGCACGTAACGGCTCCATTTCGTCTTCGTACTCGGCCACATAATCGGCGACTGGGACGATGGCGATCACGGCCGCCCAGAGGTCGGGTTGGGTGCCTGCAGCGAGCAGCGAGAGGTAGCCGCCCCACGACCCTCCGGTCACCGCCGTGCGGGCCGGATCGAGCGTCCCCTCGGCCACGAGCGCGTCGCGAACCGCCGCCACGTCGGCCAGTTCGACGAAGCCGACGTCGTCCTCGTTCGCGTCACGCCAGGCACTGCCGTAGCCGGTGGAGCCGCGGTAGTTCACGAGCACGATCGCGTAGCCGGCATCGACGAAGGCGGACGAGCGGGCCGAGAAGGCGTCCTCGTCCTGCGCGTTGGGCCCGCCGTGGATGTCGAACACCGCCGGATAGGGGCCCGGTCCGGGCGGGACGGCCAGCAACGCGTGCAGCTCGCCGGCGGGCGTCTGCACGGTGACGTCACGGAAGGGTGCACCGCCCGGCGGCGGGGTGCCGGGCGCGCGGACCACGATGCGGTCGGCGAGGTCGCGGATCCGCGGCGGGTTCGCGCCGGAGGTCCAGGACAGCCAGACGTCACCGCCGGGCCGCGTTGTCGCTCCCGCCACCAGGCCGGGCGGGGTGGGGATGGGGTTGACCGCCGGGGCGAAGGGCTGCCCGCCCACGGAGGGGTCGAGCCCGTCGAGTTCGGCGCGGAAGAGTTCTGAGCGGGCCCGCTCGCCGCGTTCGAGCAGCAGCGCATCACCCTCCACGAACCAGGAGGCGTCGAGCTCGCCGGTCAGGCCGATCGCCAGCTCGGTGACCGGCTTCTCGCCCGCGGCGTCGGTCAGGTCCCAGATCAGCAGCTCGGGGCGGCCGCGTCGCTCGTGCCCGACGAGCAGCACGGGCCGGTCCGGCGCGAAGCCCAGCGAATCCAGCCCCTTCCCGGTGCCGTCCCAGAGCTCAGCGACGGGGGTGCCGTCTGGGGTGACGACCCGAAGCGCGGGATGGCGGTTGTCGCCGTGCTCGGAGTGGCTGATGGAGATGAGGCGGCCGTCGTCGGTGACGTCACCGACGCTCGCGTCCTGCTCGTGGGAGTAGATGAGCGACGGCTCCCCAGCGGGCGGTACCCGCCAGATCTCGGTGCCGTCGTCGTCGCTGCGCCCGACGTAGGCGGTGCCGTCGCGGGCGATCGCCAAGCCGGCCGGCCATCCGGGCTTCAGGGAGTCGGCGGCCGGACGCGCCTCGCCGCTGCCGTCCCAGAGCTGCACCTGCCAGACACCGAACTCGTCGCCATCGGTGTCGGCGAACCACCAGATGTCCTGACCGTTCGGGGTGACGGTGCCGTGCAACGTGCCCTGCTCGCGGTCGGTGACCTGGCGCAGACCAGCACCCGGCGTCTCGTCGGCGCGCGCGGCAGCCGCGTCGAAAGCGTAGATCTCGAAGGTGCCGCCGGCGTTGCTGAGCGCGACCCCCCGGTCGGGCGCATCCCACGCCCAATCAGGCAGGCTCACTCGCGCGGCCCGGAAGCGCTGTTCCCACAGTTCCCACACGGGCGGCACCGATGGACCGGTCTGCAGGCTATTCACAGGGCCGATCCTGCCAGGATTGCCTTCCCGAACCTCAGCAAGGAGGATGCGCCGATGACCTTGACGCTCCAGGAGATCTCCGACCGCATGGAGATCCAAGACCTATTGACCGCCTACAGCCATGCGATCGACAGTCGCAACTGGGACGCGCTCGATGACGTCTTCACCGAGGACGCCCACATCGACTACGCGGAAATGGGCGGCAGCGCGGGCAACGTGACCGAGACCAAGGACTTCCTGATCAAGGCCATGCCGATGTTCTCGAGCTTCCAGCACATGGTCGCGACGACCAAGCTCGACTTCGACGGTCCCGACCTCGCCCGCGGCAAGACCATCTGCCATAACCCGATGGTGATCGACAAGGGTGAAGGCAAGCAGCCGCACGTCTTCATCTGCGGCCTCTGGTACCGCGACACGTTCGTTCGCACGGAAGCGGGCTGGCGCATCAAGGACCGCTACGAGGAGAAGAGCTTCTTCTACAACTACGACGGGTGAGCCCGAGGCACTCGCGTCAGGGCGCGCGCGAGCCGCGGTCGCGCTCCTGCGACACGACGGCCGGCAGATCGCTGAGCCGGTCGAGGCCGCGTATCGGCTGGGACATGCGCGGGTTCGCGGCGAAGCGCTCGCGGTGGCGGTCGAGGAACGTCCAGTAGCCCGCGGTGAACGGGCAGGCGTCCTCGCCGACCCGGACGGTCGGTGTGTAGCGGCACGAGCCGCAGAAGTCGCTCATCCGGTTGATGTACGCGCCGCCGGCCGCGTACGGCTTGGTCGCCATGACGCCGCCGTCGGCGTGCTGTGACATCCCGACGACGTTGGGCACCATCACCCAGTCGTAGCCGTCGACGAACGAGCGGTGAAACCAGTCGGTGACCGCGGACGGCCGCCAGCCGCGCTGCATCGCGTAATTGCCGAGGACCATGAGCCGCGGGATGTGGTGCACCCAGCCGTGCTCGCGCACGCCGCGCAGCACCTCTGACAGGCACCGTGCCTCGACCGTGCCGCCCGCGTCGAGTTCGGTAAACCAGCGCGGCAGTGCTCCATGCGCGTCGAGTTCGTTACGCCGCCGGTATTGCTTGCCCTGCTGCCAGTACAGGTGCCAGACGTAGTCACGCCAGCCCAGGATCTGCCGCACGAATCCCTCGGCCGCGGGGATGGGCGCGTCGCCCTGCCGGTACGCGTCCGCCGCCGCCTGCACGACCTCCAGCGGATCGAGCAACCCGAGATTCAGTGGCGCGGAGAGCAGCGAGTGCGCCATCCAGTCGTCGCCGGCGAGCATCGCGTCCTCGTAGCGTCCGAAGGTCGGCAGCCTGTCGCGCACGAAGGTCCGCAGCGCCGACCGCGCCTCGCGGCGGGTCACCGCGAAGCGGCGGGGTCCGTCGTCACCGACGAAAGCAACCTCACCGGCGGCCTCCCACCGGTCGAGATCGCGACGGACCTCCTCGTCGATCGCATCCTCCTTCGGCCACCACGGCTGCGGCGCATCAAGCGCCGGCCGCCTCGGCTGTTTCGGCGGCGGCTCGCGGTTTTCGGCGTCGAAATTCCAGCGACCTCCCGCCGGTTCGGCCCCGTCCATCAGGATGTCGAGGCGCCGGCGCGCCTCCCGGTAGAAGTCCTCGAGCAACAAGCGCTTGCTGCCCCGACCCTTCGCCCAGGACGCGAAATCGCTCATGGGTGTGACGAAGCCGCGTGCCGGCAAGAGCTCGAGGTCGCGCTCACCCGTCAATGTCTGCACGAGGTCCAGCGCCGCCCACGATGTCGGGTGGCAGACGCTCAGCGGTTCGCGTACCGACGCAAGTGCTTCGCGGTACGTCCCGGCTCTGACGTACTGGCATTGCGAGCCGAGCTCAGCGGCGCGGTGGCGCATCGCCGACAGGACGAGGTGCGCCTTCTGCCGGTGAAATCGCCGGCGCGCAAAGACAGCCTTGGATTCGATCAGCAGCACCCGCTGCTTCGGCTCGTCCAGGAAATGCGGGCCGAGCTGATCACCGAAGAGCCAGCGCCGCTCGCGTTTTTGCGTCACAACTCGATCGTCGCCAATCGGGGCCGGTTACCGCACCTCGCTCCGCCTCATCCCAGCCCTCGCCCCCCGGTGGCTCCGCCGTACCCGGCCGTTTGCGCACCGTCTCCGCGGTCCGTGCTTCTGAGATCGAGGGGTTATCGGGCTCCGTAACCCCGATTTCTCAGAAGCGGGGACGGGTGGCGCGCGGCGGGAGTGGCGCGCGGCGGGGGTGGCGCGCGGCGGGGCGCTCCGATCGTCAGCCGTTGGCGTCGATGACTTCCTGGATCGCCTCAGGGGTCCGCGCCAGGACCGCGCGGCCGTCGTCGAGCAGCACGATCGGACGCTGGATCAGCTTGGGATTGGCGACCATCGCGGCGATCCAGCGATCGCGGTCCCCCGGCTCACGCGCCCACGAGCTCAGGCCGAGTTCCTTGGCTACTGCCTCGCCGGTACGGGTGATCTCCCACGGCTGCATCCCGAGGCGGTCGAGCACGTCCGACAGTTCGGCGGCGGTCGGGACGTCATCGAGGTAGCGACGCTGCGGGACGTCGAGGCCGGCATCGGCCAACTCCTGGCCCGCGATGCGGCACTTCGAGCACGACGGGTTGTACCAGATCTCCATGCTTCATCTAACCCACAGCGGGGCGCCGCCTGACGCCGGATTCAGGGCCGTGAACCGTCCATCCAAAATTAGTCCCGATTCAGGGCAATTCGTCTCCAGTGCGCGGTCCCGAGAACCGAAAAACTATCCATGGGCATTCGACGGCTGCGGGCTGCGCTGGCGCTGCTGCCCATGCTCGTCGCCGTGACGGCGGTCGGCTGCGCCCCCGCCAAGGCGGTGGAGTCGGGGCTCGTCGTCGACGGCCTTCACGTCTCCGTGCACTACACCGCCTCCACGACCGCGCGCCCACTCGTCGTCGCGCTGCACGGGCTGGGCTCGACCGGCGCCGACTTCGAGAAGCTCACCGGGCTCGACGCGTTCGCCGACTCCCACGGTTTCGTGGTCGCGTATCCCGACGCGCACGTCGCCCCGCACGTCCCGACGGCGCCGAACCCAAACCCCAGTCCCTCGCAGAGCCCGAGTCCCTCGCAGAGCCCTGTTCCGGCTCCCAGCGACTCGCCGTCAAGCTCGCCCGAACCGACCGCCACCCCCACCCACCTGGCTGCCGGCTCCCTTTCGCGGGAGCGCTCGCAACTGGCCGGCACCTTCGTGGAGGGCCGGGTCGCCCGCGACACCGTCAGCACCCTGCGCGCCTGGAACGCCGGCAACTGCTGCGCTGCGAGCACCGCGGATGACGTCACCTACTTGCGTCACGTGGTCACAGCCGTCGCGAAGCAGACCAAGATCGACCTCAGGCGCGTATACGTCATCGGGCTTTCCAACGGCGGGATGATGGCGCTGCGCGCGATCTGCGACGCGCCCACAGTTTTCGCTGCCGCCGGCTCGGTCGCCGGGCCGTACCTCGGGACGAGCTGCGCCCGTCCGATCTGGAAGCACCTTCACGGCACGCTGGATCCCGTGGTCCCCTACCAGGGCGGGGTGTCGCCAGGATCGGCGTTCCTGTCGGTCGCGCCCGACTGGTGCCTGTGCACGTTCCCGAACTCCACGACCGAGCCCGCCCGCTTCTCCCCCGCGACGGTCTCGGTGACCATCGTGAAGAACGGCGTGCACGACTGGCCGCGCGTCGGCGACGGCGCGTGGAACCTCGATGGCAACGCCGCGCTCTGGAGCTTCGTCGCCCGCTACCACCACTGAGTGGCCCGCAGCAGCAGGGGTTTTCGCTATCCGGCGGCGCGGTAGGCGGCGACGATCGGCTCCAGCTCGGCCGGGCTCGCCCCGTGCATGATGACGCCGTCGCAGCCGAGGTCGAACTGACCCTTGACGGCTGCCACGCACTGCTCCGGGGTACCGGTCGCGCTCGGCGCCAGCCACTCATCGGGAATGAGTGTGGCGACGTGCTCGAGCTGCTCGGTGGTACCGACGACGTCGAGGCCCCGCACGCTCTTGACGACGTCGTCGGCCAGGAAGCGATCGAGGACGTCGTGGTCCCAATTGTTCGTACGCACCAATAGATCGCCGTACCCCTGCAGGTACGTGCCCAGCCGGCCGACCGACTTCATGAGCCTCTTGTCCGGCGCGATGTGATCGCCGATGGTGGCGAAACAGGACCAGACGCGTACCGACGCGGGATCGCGGCCGGCCTTCTCCGCCGCGTCCTTGACGGTCTTCACGCACCGGGCGGTCGTCTCGTCGGTGAAGTACGTGTGGAGCACGACCTCGTCGAAGCAGCGCCCGGCGAGCTCCAGGGTGTTCGTGCCGAACGCGACGATGCCCATCGGCAGGTATTCGTCCAGCGCCGCATCCAGGTGCAGCACCGGGTACTTCCCGGCCGGTCCGTCGTGACCGATGATCGCCTCGCCGCGGAAGAGCCGCCGCATCAGACCGGCGAAATCCTCCATCTGCGCGGTCGTGATGTGCGAAAGCCCATACGCGTCCTGCATGGGGATGATGCCGCGACCGAGCCCGAGCACGAAACGCCCGCCGGTCAGGCTCTGCATGGTCCGGGCGATGGCGGCCGTGACCATGGGGTGGCGCGTGTTGTGGTTGGTCGCCGCTGTAGTGATGGTGATGCGATCGCTCACCGCTCCCGCTGCGCCCGAGAGGGTCGCGATCTCCTTGCGGTTGTAGCGCTCGGAGATGAAGACGGTCCCGAAGCCGAGCCGCTCCCCGTCGCGTACCTCATCGATGAGTTCACGCGCGGAGTCAGGCGAACCAGCCAGCGTGTAGAAGCCGAGCTCGTCGAGCACCGGCAGATCTGCGGTCATGACGCAAGCATGTCAGGCGGCGCGACGGCCGCCTGACATGCCTCCTCGTGACTGCTTAGCGGGTGGCGCCGACCGTCGCTGGGCTCTGCGCCATCTTCGAGCCGGTCGGGTTAC
The DNA here is from genome assembly GCA_036267695.1 of Frankiaceae bacterium. GTDB lineage: Bacteria > Actinomycetota > Actinomycetes > Frankiales > Frankiaceae > DATAZK01. The sequence continues at coordinate 3,389 of DATAVO010000184.1, read as the reverse complement.
CCGAGTGGCTCGTCGAACCCGGGCTCGCCTGCTGCGTCAGGGAATCCAGCGCGCGGGCCGGAGTCTGAGCAGTAGCGGTGGTCGGTACGTATGCCAGCTGGCTGAGCTGGGTCAGCGAACCGTGAAACCAGCTCGAGTCGACAGCGTCGGCGATCCCCGAGACCTTGGCGGTGTCGCTGTACTGCCAGAAGGTCGAGTACTTGAAGTCACCGAACAGCGTCGGACCGGTGTTGGCGGGCTCGTAATCGGCGATCCAGACGTTCCACTGCGAGAAGCCGGCCGGGTTGCCCATATAGCCGCGCCAGAACCAGGAGCCGCTGTAGATCATCGGCGGACGCCCGATCGCGGTCTGCAGCGTGGTCATGAAAGTGCGCGTCCAGGCCGTGACGTTGGCCGCAGACAGGCCGCCGTTGGTCTCGATGTCGAGCACGGGCGGCAGGTAGCCGGCGACGCGGACGTTGCCGATCTGGGAGGCGAAAAGGCGCGCGTCCGAAGCGGCGGTCGAGATCGGCAGGCGCGGACGAGCGAAGTGATACGGCGCGACGTAAAGGCCCGCGGCCCGGGCGCCACGAATGTCAGCGCTGGCGTAGGGGTTCACGTAGAAGTTGCCCTCGCTCTCCTTCACGAAGGCGAAGCGAGCGCCTTGAGCGCGCACCGAGTACCAGTTGATGGCCGCACCGAAGGGGTGCTGGTAATTGGAGACGTCAGGTCCCCAGATGGACTTCGCGTAAGGCCCGGACATCGGTCCGGTCGACCCCAAAGGTGAACACGCAACGCCGACCAAACCCATGGCGGCAGCGATAGCGATCAACAAGAAACGGCGGACGATCTTCCGCATTGAAAACCTCTCGGAACAGGCCGAGCCCCGGTGGACCAGCGACGAGAGCGACCCTCGGTTGAGCGGCCACCCTTACCGATCGGACCTGGGGAGCCTGACTGAAGCGTTTATGGGCGCAATCACCGAGCGAAACGTGAAGGGCCTGGTAGCAGCCTTCAAATATGCGCTATGCAGCGTGATTCCAGCCGGGTCGGGAATCCGGCAGCCTGCACGCCGAATGCGCGGCGCTGGCTGGCTGTCCGTTTCAGAAAGCACGAAAAAAACCGCGTCAGAGCCAGCTCAGACGCCGACCTTTCTGAGCCGCCTTCGGGTCCCTTACGACGCCAGCGCCGCGCTACGTTGCCCACGGACGAGACGTCCCGGACGGGCGCCGGTGTCGCGGTCCTGGCGCCGCGTGATGATTCCGCTGACGATCGTGGCTTCATAGCCACTCGCGTCCTGAAGGATGCGCCGGCCACCCGCCGGAAGGTCGGCGATGGAGCGGGGCGCATGCAGCGTCAGGTGATCGAGGTCGATCACGTTGATGTCGGCTTTCTTGCCCGGTTCGAGCGTGCCGCGATCGTGCAGGCCCGCCGCTGCTGCCGTACCGGCCGCCTGCTTGGCGATGACCATCTCGAGCGGCAGCGTCTCGCCGCGTGTGCGATCGCGGGCCCAGTGCGTGAGCAGGAAGGTGGGCATCGACGCATCGCAGATCATCTTCACGTGGGCGCCGCCGTCGGACAGCCCGATGACGGTGTCCTCGTGGGCGATCATCTCGCGCAGCGCGTCGTGCGATCCCTCGCCGTAGTTGAGGAATGCGCCGAGCAACAACGTCCCGGCGGCCAGGTGGTCATAGAGCACCTCCCACGGATCCTTGCCCGTGGTCGCGGCAATCCCGGCGATCGACATGTCCGCCGTCGGCTCGTAGTCCGGCGGGTCGCCCATCACGTAGATGCGCTCGAACATGTACGGGGTCGACTCGGTGAGCGACTCGAACTGGCGCTTGGGGTCGGCGGGTAGATCGCTCTCGGCGAGGATGGCCGCCTTGACCTCCGGCTTGCGAAGCTCGGCTTCCAGCTGATCGAGCGGCAGCGAATCCTCCAGCGCACGAAACGTCGGGCGGCGCATCAGGCCGTGGTAGCTCGCGAGACCGAGCAGCATCCCACCGGGACGCGCAGCCACCTGTGGGGTCAGCTTCGCCCCGGCGGCAATGGCTTCTTCGACGAGTTCGAGCTGACGACGCCAGAGGTCCGGCGCATCCCGCGCCTGCACAAGCAGGAACGACAGCGGAAGGCCGGTCGCTTGCGACACCTTGCCCATAAGGGCGACCTCGCCGAGGATCTGGTCGGCGTCGCCGCCGGTCTCGCCCGTCGGCACGACCTCGAAGAGCCCACCGCCGGCGTCGACAACCGCCTGGGCAAGCCCGATCAGCTCGTCGGCATCGGCGAACGTGCCGGGCACCAGCTCACCGTCGAGCGACTTGTGGTTCAACGATCGAGAGGTCGAAAACCCAACAGCACCAGCGGTAATCGCCTCGCGGACGTGGCGCGCCATCTCGGCGATGTCCCCGGGGGTGGCGTTCTGGTTGGCGGCGCCGCGCTCGCCCATCACATAGACGCGCAGCGGAGCGTGCGGCAGGAAAGCAGCGATGTCCATCGCGTACTCACGCCGGTCCAGCGCGTCGAGGTACTCAGGGAAGGTCTCCCACTCCCACTGGATCCCCTCGTGCAGTGCGGTGCCCGGGATGTCCTCGACACCCTCCATCAGCTCGACGAGCCAGGACTCCTGACCCGGACGCACGGGGGCGAAACCCACACCGCAGTTGCCCGCCACGACCGTCGTGACGCCGTGTGAGGCGGAAGGCTCCAGCACCGGGTCCCACGTGGCCTGACCGTCGTAATGCGTGTGGATGTCGACGAATCCGGGAGCGACGATCTTGCCCGTCGCGTCGATGACGTCAGTGGCCTCGCCGTCGATCTGCGGACCTATGGCCGCGATGACGCCATCGGTGATCGCCACGTCGCCGACATAGCGCGGCCGGCCGGTTCCGTCGACGATCGTGCCGCCGTTGATCCTCAGGTCGTACATGGCGGAACTGTACTGCCGCGCCCTACCGGCGAACTCAGCACGCCCCAAAGCACGTTCAGGCGCCCAGCGCAGATGCCGATGCCCATTTGGTGACGGTCCGGGGGGAAAAGTCGAGCGCGCCCGCGAATAGCTGGTGGCGCGCACCAGTCACCATCCTCGGCACGCTCCTCGTGGTCCTCGCCGAATTCGGCCTGCTCACCGCCGTCTACGAGCGCGCAGCCCCGGTACGCAACGCCCGGATCGTCGTGGCGTCGCTGCAGGCGGAGATGGCGGCCGCAGCCGGCGGCCGGCCCGCCGCTCTGGCCCGGGACACGGCCGCCGCCCACGCGCGATTGCGATCCCTGGGCGTCTCCAAAGCGGATCTCGCCATGCCGGTCCCCAAGCTCGCAGCGACGTTGAAAGCCCGCCAGCATCGGCTCGACATCGAAGCGATGCTCATCTACGCCGGGCTGCTGATCCTGGCGTCGATCGGCTGGATGATGTG
>DATAVO010000183.1:0-11245 GCA_036267695.1 Frankiaceae bacterium | reverse complement strand
CTTCCCCCGATGGGCGCGACCTGGCTCCGCGGCTGGCGGCCACCCTCGATCGCCCCCTTGTCGCCGGCGCCCTCGAGGTGCGTGACGGGATCGCGCTCGTGCCGCGCTGGGAAGGTGCCGCGCTGGCCGAGGTCGCCGTCGACCCCCGCGCCGTGCTGACCCGGCTGCCGAACACCGCACAAGCCCCGCTGCCGTCTGGACCTTCAGCCTTGGGCGCGACCTATCGCGAGCTCAGCTTCCCGCTCGCCCCGCCGACCGGAGTGCCCGACGCCGAACTCCTCGCGCTGATCCCGGCCGACCCGGCGACCGTCGACCTGTCGGAGGCCCGCCGGATCATTGCCGGCGGCGCGGGGCTCGGCGGCGCCGAGGCGTTCGAATTGCTCGAGCGCATCGCGAAAGCGCTCTCGGCCTCGCTCGGCGCGACCCGGCTCGCGGCCGACCTCGGCTGGGTCGATCAGGCCCGCTACATCGGCACGACCGGCGTGACCGTCGACCCCGATCTCTACGTCGCCATCGGCATTTCCGGGGCCGTGCAGCACCTGACCGGACTCGGCGATCCGCGCCACATCGTCGCCGCGAACCTCGACGCCAGTTGCCCCATGATGAGCCGGGCGGAGCTGGCCCTGGTCTGCGATGTCGGAGAACTCCTTGCCGCCCTTGCAGCGAAGCTGGAGGTGCACACCGGTGTCTGAGCACGCGACCGATTTCGCCCCCGATTTCGCCCCCGATTTCGACGTCGTCGTCGTCGGCGCCGGGCCGGCAGGCGCCGCGGCCGCGCTCACGCTCGCGCGCGCCGGCCGCCGCGTCGCGCTGCTGGAGCGCGGGCCGTATCCCGGCAGCAAGAACATGTACGGCGGCGTGGTCTACGGCCGGGTGCTCGACAACCTGGTGCCCGGTTGGTACGACGAGGCGCCGATGCAGCGCTGGATCACCCGGCGCCAGACGATGATCGTCACCGGCTCACAAGCGCTGACCGTGGACTACCGCACGACCGCCTGGGGCCAGGCGCCCTACAACGGAGCCACCACGTACCGGGCCGATTTCGACGGTTGGCTTGCCGGCAAGGCCGAAGCCGCAGGCGCGGTGCTGCTCACCAGCACGACCGCGACCGGCCTGCTGCGCGATGCGAACGGACGCATCAACGGCGTGACGACCGACCGGCCCGGCGGGGATCTACGCGCCCGCCTCGTCATCGCCTGCGACGGGGTGAATAGCTTTCTCGCCAAGGAGGCGGGGCTGTATCCGAACTTCTCCGCCGACAACTTCACGCTGGGCGCCAAGGAGGTTCTCGCGCTCCCCCGCGAGGAACTCGAAGCGCGCTTCGGGGTGCGCGGCACCGACGGCGTCGACATCGAAATCGTCGGCTGCACAAGGGGAATCCCGGGCGGCGGATTCGTCTACACCAATCTGGACACCGTCTCGGTGGGAATCGTCGTCAGCGTCAACGCGCTCGCCGCCGCCAAGGTGCGCCCCGAGGAACTGATCGCAGGGCTCAAGGCGCATCCCGCGATCGCGCCTCTCGTCGAAGGCGGCGAGTTGAAGGAGTACAGCGCCCACCTGATCCCCGAGGGTGGCTACGACACCATGCCGGAGATCGCGACCGACGGGCTGCTCGTCGCCGGCGATGCCGCGGCCCTGTGCCTGGCTGCCGGGATCTGGCTGGAGGGCGTGAACTTCGCGATCGGCTCCGGGATGGCCGCCGGCGAGGTCGCGCATGAGGGGCTTGCCGCGGGCGACGTGAGCGCCACCCGACTTGGCGCGTATCGGCGCCAACTCGAGTCGAACTTCGTCCTCGCCGACCACAAGAAGCTGCGCCGGGTGCCAGAACTGCTGATGTCGCAGCGGATGCAGCAGCTGTATCCCAAGCTCGCCTGCGACGTGGTGGAGCGGATGTTCACCGTCGAGAACCCCACCCCCAAGCCCGGCGCGGTGCGCGTCGCCCGGGAGAGCATCAAACGTTCCGGGCTTCGCGTACGCGATCTGGCCCATGACGCCTACGTGACGCTACGGAGTTTCGGATGAGCACCACGAACCTTCCGCTGCCGGCATACCTGCCGGCATCAGATGCCGCTCGCGCGTTCGACGGGCCGTCCTTCGAGGACCGGATGGCGACCATCGACTTCCGGGTGGCACCCACGCCGCACATCACGGTCGACACCGACGTGTGCCGTTCGTGCACCACGAAAGCCTGCGTAAGTGCTTGCCCTGCAGGCCTTTTCGTCCCGACGAGCGATGGCGGCGTGCTCTTCAACTACGAGCAGTGCTTCGAGTGTGGCACCTGCTATCTGGTGTGCAACGCCGAGGGCGCGCTTACCTGGACCTACCCCGAAGGCGGCGCCGGCGTCGCGTACCGGCGCGCGTGAGCCGCGCATGATCGCCATCCTGCACAAGCTCGTCGACCTGCGCGTCGAGATCGATCCGCTGACCGGTGAGCCCGCCGCGATCTCCGGCGTCACCGCGGATCGGGCTTTCGGCGCTTCCCCCGCCGACCTCGCCGCGCTCGAAGCCGCCTTGCAGCTCGCCGAGCCCGGCGAACAGATCCTCGTCGTCGCTGCCGCAGCACCCGACAGCCAGGCCGGCTGCGACGCGATGCTCCGCGACGCGCTGGCCGCCGGCGCCTCCCGGGCGATACGCGTCGAGATCATGCCGGGGGTGAGCTCGGCCCAGGTGGCCGCGACCCTCGCACCGCTCGTGAACGGCGCGCGTTACGTCCTGTGCGGCGACGCCAGCCTCGACCGCGGCAGCGGCTCGGTTCCCGCTTTCGTGGCAGCAACGCTCGGCGCCGCGCAGGCCCTTGGGCTGACGAGCATCACCACGGACGGTGACGCGCTGCTGGTGGAACGCCGCCTCGACGGCGGCCGCCGCGAGCGCCTGCGGATCCAAGCGCCGGCCGTGCTGTCGATCCAGGCCGGGCTGCGGCTGCGCCGGGCGCCGCTGGCCGGCGTGCTCGCCGCGCGGGTGGCGTCGATCGAGGTCGTGCACCTTCCAGTCGGTGACCACGGCGAGATCCACGAACGGCTACGCCCGTACCGCGCCCCGGCCGGCGCACTAGCCGCGCCTGCCGCGGCGGATCCCCGCGACCGGGTGCTCGCACTGTCCGGCATGCTCGTGCCGGCCCGCGCCCGACGAGTGGTCGAGGCCGATGCCGCGACGTGTGCCGACGAACTGCTCGCCTACCTGTCCGAGCACGGCTACCGGTGACCGGTCAGTGACGTTTGGGCCGCCGCTGCTCGATGACGCGGTACGCCGCCTGGACGGCGACCGGGTTCTGCTCGGCGGTTCGCCCCGGCGGCTCCTGACGCTGTCGGAGAAGGCCCGCGGCGTGCTGGCCCGCGGCGACTGGGACCTGCCCAGCGGCCGGGCGCTGGCCCGCAAGCTGATCGATGCCGGCTTCGCCCATCCGACGCCGCGCGGCGGTCCGGCGCCGGATCAGGTGAGCGTCGTGATCCCGGTACGTGACCGAGAGGACGCTTTGGCGCGCCTGCTGGCCGGTCTCGATCCGGCGCTCGAAGTCATCGTGGTCGACGACGGCTCACGCGAGCCGATGCCCGGGGCGGCCCTGCGCCACCCGACCGCGCAGGGACCGGCGGCGGCGCGCAACGCCGGGATCGCCCGCGCGACGCGGCCGTTCATCGCGGTGCTCGACTCCGACGTCGTGGTCCCCTCGGGATGGCTCAACGCCTTGCTCCCCCATTTCCTCGATCCGCGGGTGGGCGCCGTCGCGCCCCGCATCGTGGCCGCCCGCGGCGTCTGCGGCGAGGATTCGAGCGCGATCTCCCGCCTCCTGGCGCGCTACGACGCGGTGCGCTCGCCGCTGGATCTCGGCGGTCGCCCGGCGCGCGTCGAGCCCGGTTCGCGAGTCTCCTACCTGCCGGCCGCCGCACTCCTGCTGCGCCGCTCGGCACTGGGAGAGCAGCGCCCGTTCTTCGACGAGGACCTGCGTTTCGGCGAGGACGTCGACCTCGTCTGGCGCCTCGTCGAGGCGGGCTGGACCGTGCGCTACGAGCCGTCCTCAGCGGTCGGCCATGCCCACCGCACGACGCTGAGAGCAGCGGCCGCCCAACGCTTCAGCTACGGGTCGTCAGCCGCCCCACTGCAGGCACGCCATCCGGCGAAGCTCGCGCCGTTTGCGGTGAACCGGTGGACACTCGCCGCGTGGTCGCTGCTGGCCATCGGCCACCCCCGGGCAGCGGCCACTTCTCTTGCCGCGGCGACGGTACGGCTCAGTCGCGCGCTTCCGGTGCGGCGCCCGCTGCCGCTGGCTGCCGAACTCGTGGGCGGCGGCACGCTGGCTGCCGGGCGGGCCCTGGGGGAAGCGCTCTGGCGGCCGTACGCCCCACTCGCGTTGACCCTCAGCGCCGCCGGTGGTCGCCGGGGCCGGCGGATTGCGGCTGCAGCGCTGCTCGTACCCGCGGCAGTCGAATACCGGCGGCTGCGTCCGGACCTCGACCCGCTGCGCTGGACGATCCTGCGCACCGCTGACGATCTGGCCTACGGCGCCGGCGTCTGGGCCGGATGCCTGCGCCATCGCAGCTTCGCCGCGCTACGTCCGAGGCTTTCCTGATCACCAGATCCGTTTGCGACTTGCCAAGTGGTGGCACGCCGAAGGGGTAGGCCCGCTCATCTGCTTCGCACCGGAGGTTGCCGTGCTCGTTCGCCGGATCGCTCGCCCGCTCCTTGCGTCCACGTTCATCTCCGGAGGTATCGACGCGCTACGCCACCCCGACGCGAAGGCGCCGAAGGCCGAAAAGCTCGACATCCCCAGCAAGCCGGGGATGGACAAGCTGCACATCACCACCACCGAGCAGGCGGTGCGGGTCAATGCGGCGGTGCAGGTAGCTGCCGGAACGCTGCTCTCGCTGAACCGCCTTCCGCGCCTCTCGGCGCTGGCGCTCGCCGGCTCGATCGTGCCGACCACGCTGGCGGGGCATCGCTTCTGGGAAGAGCAGGATCCGGCCAAGCGATCCGGCAGCCAGCAGCACTTCTTCAAGAACGCCAGCATGCTCGGCGGCCTGCTCATCGCCGCCGTGGACACCGAAGGCCGGGAGTCGCTGCGACGCAAGACCACGCGGGTCAGCAAGCGCAGCCAGCGCAAGGCGGCGAAGGTTGCCGCCAATGCCTCGGCCAAGGCCGCCTCGAAGGATCGCAAGAAGGCTGCCAAGAAGGTGGCGAAGAAGCAGGCGGACCGGATCCACGACCTGCTTCCGGTCTAGCGGCGCCTACATCCCGAGCGGTGCCGCCGCCAGCCGTGCCTGGCCCGCCGGCGAGCCGGTGATCTTCACCTCAGCGTGGCCGCGCCGCCCGCTCAGGTAGATGAGCAGCTCGCCCGGCTCGCCGGTCAGCTCCACCTGATGCGGCGATTCGGCGCGCCCGATGGAGCGCTCGCCGCCATCGGCGGTGCGCAGCGTGACGCGCGTGCCCTTCACCCCGCGCACCAGCATCGGCGCCATGAAACGCACCACGCGCCACAGCCCGTCCCGCGTTTCGGGAGGCAGATCCCTGACGTGCCAGCCCGGGCGGGCGCGGCGGACATCCTCGTGATGGATGAAGTACTCGTGCAGGTTGCCACGGTCGCGGACACCGGGCAGCCCCACCGGGCTCCAGACCGGCGGCCCGGTGCGAATCCGCTCGACCAGTTCAGCGAAGGGCTGTGACTCGCGTAGCGCCTTCTCGATCTTGGCCGTGTAGCCGTGCAGCGGGGGGATGACGAGCCCGGCGAGCGCATCGGGACGCGTCTCGCGGACCACCAGATGGGCGGCGAGGTCGCCGGCGTCCCATTCGCCGCACAGCGTGGGCGCATGCTCGCCGACGTCAGTGAAGAGCTGGCACAGCGCCGCGCGTTCAGCGGCGGCGGGGCTGACCTCGGAGTGCTGTCCACTGTGACGTGCCATGCCCACAGTCAACCGGAAGTCTTATGGGGTCGCCTAGTTCAGGCGGGGGCAGACGTGGCCGCTGGCGTCAGCCGGCAGGCCGCACAGCACGCACGGGGGTCGCCCTGCCGCCACGACCCGTTCCGCCCGCGTGACGAACGCGTGGGTAGCCGGGACGGTGAGCGCCACGCGCAGCCGTGCCGCGGTCTCCTCGGTCGCGCCGGCGCCGCCCGCTTCGACCACAACGTGCTGCCCGTCCCAGGCCACCGAAAGCTCGCTGACCCGGAAATCCTCGGCAAACGGGGTCTCGAGCGGCGCGGAATCCAGCGGCGCCGGCTCGATGGCCACGCCGTTGTTCACGCCGACCTGCTGCAGCAGCACCTGAAGTCCTTCGGCGAGCGCCGCGACCTCCGCCTTCTCCAGGGCGACGGTGACGATCTCCCCGGAGCTCACGACCTGCAGGTAGAAGGTGCGTTCGCCGGGCCGGCCCACGGTGCCGACGACGAAGCGCTCAGGTGTTTCGAAGGCGTGTTCGCTAGTCATGTCTTCCTTTCCAACGCCTCACTACTGCGCTCAGCTTCCCGACCGCGCTGCCAGAGACTGCTTCGGCTCCTTCAGCCTGCCGCCTGCAGCCCGCGTGTGCTATTCGCCGTTTGGCTGTCTTGCGGTTCGCCGGCCGCGGCCGGGCGCAGGATCCGTCCTGGACAGCAGGTGACCGGGCAGACATCGTGGCTCGGCCCGCCGGAGCCCAGAGCGACCCTCGCGAGTCCGCCCTCCCGCTCCTCGACCAGCTCACGCACCATGTGGACAAACGAACGGCTGGCCGCCACGGTGCCCGCGCGCGCGAAACGAATGCCCATCCGCTCCGCCGTCGCGGCGGCTTCGGTGTCGAGGTCGTAGCGCACCTCGACATGATCGCTGACGAACCCGACCGGCACGGCGACGACGTCGCGGATCCCCTCGGCTGCCAGTGACTCCAGGCGATCGTTGACGTCAGGCTCCAACCACGGGACGGACGGTGGTCCGGAACGGCTCTGCCACGCCACCTCGAACCCGCCGCGCCAGCCCGAGCTCTCGCGTACGCGATCGGCGACAAGGCGCGCCGCCTCGCCCAGCTGCGCCGGATAGGCCCCGCCCGCCGGGCCGCTGGTACGCGCGGAGGCGAGCGGGATCGAATGGGCGGTGAACAGCAGCGTGGCGTCATCGCGGAGCCGATCGCCCAGTTCGAGCACCTGCTCGGCCTGCGCCGCGATGAACAGCGGGTGGTTGTAGTAGTGCCGGAGCTTGTCCAGCGCCAAGCGTCCGGGATGGGCGGCGGCGAGGTCCTCGCGGTACTGCCGGCAGGAGGAGTACGACGCGTAGGCCGAGGTGACGAACACGGCGACCCGCCGGGCCCCGTCGGCGCGCATTTGCGCCAGCGTCTCCGGCAGGTAGGGCGCCCAATTGCGGTTGCCCCAGTACACGCGTCGCGGCGCCAGCTCGACCGCGAGGGCCGAGACCAGAGCCCGGTTCTGGGCGTTGATCGGGCTCACGCCGCCGAACGCGCTGTAGTGCTCGGCGACGGCTGCCAGGCGCGCCGCCGGCACGTCACGACCGGCCGTGACGTTGCGCAAGAAGGGCAGGACGTCGCCGGGGCCTTCCGGGCCGCCGAAAGACACCAGCAGCACAGCGTCATAGCCAGCCACCCTGACGATCATGCCGGATGGCGGCGGTGGGCGCCCGTCGAGCGCACCTCTGTACCGCCGCGCCGACCTGTGGCTCAGCGGGCCTGGCCTACTGCTTGCGGCCTTCCTTGTCTTCCCGGTCCCACTTGTCCCACTTCTCGTTGCGCTCGGCGAACTGCTGGCGCCAGTTCTTCGCGGCTTCCTCGGTTTCGTACGGCCCGAGACGGTCAGCGGCGCCGGAGTCGACGTCGGGATCCTGTTCCGGACGGGAGTGATTCAGACACCACCACCAGCTCACGCGTACCTCCTGCGCTGCCAGGCGCGCCCCGATGGCGGCCGGCCAGGCGAGTGTGCCCGACGCTGCCCCGTTCGGACAGACCAGGCGCCCCGGAGGCCGGTCAGGCGAGAACGGCGGGAACTTTTTCCGCGTGCACCCGAAACCTGATGAATACATCGGCGTTAGGCGGGGTAGCAGCCGTCCAGAACTCCCCAGACGGAAATCGTGACCCAGACGACACACGCGTAACCACCCCCTGCACCGGGTGTTTCGCCGGCCGTTCCCCAGCACGCCGGAGGTTTTCGTGAGCTCGACCCGCCAGACCCGGACGCTTTCACCTCCTGCCAAGCGCGCGACGTATGTGGCGGCCGGGACCCTGGCTCTGGCCATCGGGGGCATCGCGACGGCCGGCGGCGCCATGGCGCTCGGGCTTCCATCGGTTCCGCTCCCGCCGCTTCCGGTGAGCGTGCCGAGCGTGCCGAGCGTTCCGGTCAGCGTTCCCAGCGTCGCGGTCCCGCAGCCCAGCGCGGTCGTCAGCGCTCTCACGACGCCGATCACCGGCACGCTTGGCGGCAGCAGCCCGATCACCGGCGTGTCCCTCCCCCCGCTCCCCAAGCCGTCGCTGCCGGTGAGCCTGCCGAGCGTGAGCATCCCGCCGGTCACGCTCCCGTCAGCGCTGCCTTCGGTCGGAGCCGTGGTGGGTTCCGTCGGCAAGACCGTGACCAGCGTCGGTAGCACCGTCGGCAGCACCGTCACGAACGTGGCCGGAGCCGTCGGGGGCAAGCTGCCTCCCTCCGTCGGCGGCACCGTGACCAGCGTCGGCAAGACTGTCGGCGGCACGATCACGACGGTCACCGGAAAGACGGGCAGCACCGTCGGCAGCGTGGGCAGCACGGTCGGTTCAGGTGGCGGCGGCGGCGGCCTGCTCGGCGGCGGAAGTGGCGGCAGCGGATCCGGCGGAACCGGTTCGGGCGGCACCGGCGCCACCGGCGGTGGCACGGGTGGCTCCACGGGAGGCGGCACGACTGGCGGATCAACGGGTGGCGGCACCGCCGGCGGATCAACGGGTGGCGGCACCACCAAGCCCGGCGTCCCGATCGTTCCCTCCGTCCCCGGCCTCCCTCCGGTGACCAGCGGCGACGGCGGATCCGGTACGGGTGTGCTGACCGGCAGCGGCGGCGGACTCGTCAGCGGCCGTCCCGCCGCGGGTGGCACGTCCGGTGCGCTCAGCCCGGCAGCGATCTCACTCGCCCAGGCCTGGGGCGGCCAGCTGCTGTCCAGCCCCATCTTGGACGCCGCGATGATCTCGGATGCTTCGCAGGCACCGGTGCAGCCGGTTCCCGCTCCCATGCTCGCGGCAGCGGCCCGCTCTGCCGGCTCGCAGGGCGATGACCTGCTGGGCTTCGTCTCAAGGCACGCCCTTCCGGGCCTGCTCGTCGTCATAGCGACGGCATTCGTCGGGTTCGTCGCGGCCGGCAACATCAAGGCGCTGGCGCCCAAGCTTGCGGGTCTGCAGGCCCGCCTTCAACGGCTGGACGAGCACGCCAAGGCGCTGGTGCTCTCCGTTCACAAGCCGGCGTCCACCCAGGTCAGGGGCAGCTAGCACGGATCGCCCCGCGGGATGCGGGTGAAACGAGCCCGGTTGGGACCGTTACCGACAGGGAACAGGCTCGTTGCACTCAAGGACAACCCCTGACACGGAGGTCCCGCACCCGCATGTTCCCCAGCAAGCTCGTTCGCCGCGCGGGAATCGTTTCCGGCGTGGCGACCGGCGCGTTCGCGATCGCCATGGCGGCTACCCCGGCCTACGCCATCGGCACCCCGGCACTCGGTGTCGGCTCCGCTTGTCCGATCCCTTCACTGTCCTCGCTGATCCCCAGCGGCCTCGAGTGCGTCAACGGCGTCCTGGTGACGATCACCTCGCAACTTCCCGTGCCCACGCCGGCACCGATCTCGTCGGCGCCGGCGTCGAACCCCTCGCCGACCCCCGTGCCGAACCCGCTGACGGGCGTTATCGGCGGTGTCACCGGCACCGTCACCAAAACCGTCAACGGCGTGACCGGCGGCCTGACGGGCACGGTCGGCACGGTCACCGGCACCGTCGGCACCGTCACCGGGACGCTCGGCGGCGGGACGACGGTTCCCGGCGTTCCGGGGACCCCGACCACTCCGAGCACGGGGCCGACGAGCGTTCCGACGCAGGGCTCCACCGGCGCGGCGAGCGGCGGCAGCAGCTCTCAGCCCGGCGGCACCACGACCGCCACCCCGACCGCGAAGCCGTCCACCCCGTCGGACGGCAGCAGCCTCCTCGGGCCGGCCGCGGCGTTTCTCCCGGGCGCCGGCATCGCCAACTTCGCCGACCTCAGCAGCCTGTCACCGGTCGCCGATTCGATTCCCTCACCGTTGCTGGCCGCCCCCGAGACCAAGCTCGCCGCCGTCCAGGCACCGCTGATCGCCGCGGGTGACCGGGCGTCCAAGCAGGCGGATTCGCTGTTCTCCCGCTTCGGCAGCAAGGCACTGCCCGGCATCCTCGTCATCCTCGCGACCGCCATGGTGGCGGCCGTCGGGGCCGGAAACCTGCGGGCCTGGCAGGCCCGGCTGGCGGCCAAGCGCCAGGGCTAGTGGCCCATCCCCATGCCGCCGTCGACCGGGATGACCGCACCCGTCACGTAGCCGCCGTGGGGTGACGCCAGGAACGCGACTGCCGCTGCGACCTCGTCGGCGTGACCCATCCGTCCGAGTGGCACCGCACCCACGAGCGCGGCTTGCTGCTGCTCGGTCAGCTCCGCTGTCATGTCGGTGTCGATGGGTCCGGGCGTGACGACGTTGGCGGTGATGTTGCGCGAGGACAGCTCGCGGGCCAGCGAGCGGGCGAGCCCGACGAGGCCCGCCTTGGACGCCGCGTAGTTGGCCTGGCCCGGCGAGCCGGTCAGGCCCGAAACCGAGCCGATGAAGATGAGCCGCCCCCGGCGCAGGCGCAGCATGCCCTTCGCGGCCCGCTTGGCGACCCGGTAGGCGCCCGTCAGGTTGGTGTCGATGACCTCGCTGAAGGCATCCTCGGGCATCGTCAGCAGCAGCGTGTCGCGGGTGATCCCGGCGTTGGAGACGAGCACCTCGACCGGCCCGTGGTCGGCCTCCACGCTCTTGAAAGCGGCCTCGACCGACGCCAGATCGGTGACGTCCATGGCGACGCCGGGCAGGTCGTCCAACCCGGCCCCACCCCGCGAGGCCACCACCACGGTGTCGCCCGCCGCTGCCAAGGCCCGGGCACAGGCGGCCCCGATGCCGCGGTTGCCACCGGTCACCAGCGCCACACGGGTCGTCATGCGTCGAACCTATAGAGCGCGCGCGTCAGTCGGCGATCATGAAGCGGCGAGGTGGGCCAGCAGCAGTCGGTTCAGCTCGTCGGCGCGCGTCTCGGGGATCCAGTGGCC
>DATAVO010000182.1:0-2790 GCA_036267695.1 Frankiaceae bacterium | reverse complement strand
CCTGAAGGACATCAAGGAGCAGCTGACCGCGGCCGTCGCCAACCCGCGCTTCACCGAGTACACGGCCGAGGCCTACAGCGCCTGGTCGCTGTTCGCCCTGTCGGCCACGCAGTGCGGCAGCAACCTGACGTCGGACTGCGTGCTGCAGAAGGCGGGCGCACACACCGACTGGACCGGAGCCGGCCTCACCCCACCCGTCTCGACCAGCCCGACCAACAGCACCCCCAGCGATTGCTGGCTGGTCATCCGGCTCACCCCGAACGGCTGGGTCTACGACAAGAAGATCACCACGCCGAACAGCGGGCTCTACAACTGCGACCCGAAGAACACCGTCACCGTGAAGACGTTCACATAAGCGGCGTTACGCTCTGGCCCATCGCAGTACGGCCCCTCAGATCCGTGATAGCGCAGGAGGTTCTCGCATGCAGACGTTGACCGGCCAGGTTGCCGTCGTCACCGGTGGAGCGAGCGGGATCGGCCTGGCGCTCGCACACGCCTTTGCCGCCGAAGGCTGCAAGGTCGTCATTGCCGACATCGAAGCCGGGGCGCTGGAGAAGGCCGCAACGACCCTGCCCGAGGGAACCCTCACCGTCCGCACCGACGTGTCGAAGGTGGCGGACGTCGAGGCGCTGGCGGCGGCCACGCTCGAGCGGTTCGGCCAGGTCGACATCCTGTGCAACAACGCGGGAATCTCGACCTTCAACACCCTCGAGAACCAGACGCTCGAGGACTGGCGGTGGGTGCTGGACGTCGATCTGTGGGGCGTCATCTACGGCATCCACACCTTCCTCCCCATCATGAAAAAGCAGGGCACCCCGGCGCACATCGTCAGCACCTCCTCGGCCGCCGGCCTGTTCAGCGGTGTGCCCTACATCGGCCCTTACGCCGTCGCCAAGGTCGGTGTGGTGTCGGTGTCGGAGACGCTGCGCACCGAACTGCAGATGACCGGCTCCCCCATCGGCGTCAGCGTGCTCTGCCCGGGCATGACGAACACGTCAGTGATGGAGGCCGAGCGCAACCGGCCGGCGGACAAGGGCACCGAGACCCGCACCGAAGACGCCGAGGCCATGCGGCTCTACATCCGCAACGGGTTTACCGGACCGGACGGCAAGGAGCCTGACGCGGTGGCCGCGATGGTCCTCGACGCCATCAAGAACGACCGCTTCTGGGTCATTTCCCACGCCGACCTGAGGCCGACCATCGCGACGCGCTTCACCGAGATTCTCGACGCGATCCCGCAGAGCTAGTCAGCCGCGGCGAACGGGCGGCCGGCTCGAGGCGCGCTGGCGACGCTGCCTCGCGCGCGGCGGCTCGGGCTCGAGCCCACCGACCAGCAACCTGAGGTGGAGCTGGAAGAGTTCGTCGGCTTCAGCGCCGGAGATGCCGTGCGGGTCACTGCCCGGGCGCGAGCGCGCGCCCTTGCTCTTCGGCACATCCGTGCGCCGCGTCTCCACCACCACGAAGCCGGCGACTGCCCAGATCAGCAACCGGCACGCCTGCACCGCCGCGTCCTCGGCGAACCCCGCCGCTTGCAGCGCCGCCACCAAAGGTTTCGACGCCTCGACGTAGGCCGAGCGGCGGCCGCCGATCAGCAGCGAGGTGTCGGAGGTGCCGCCGAGCCGATCGCGTAACGCCGTCGCCCAGTCGATCGCGTAATCACGCCAGTCGGCGCCGGGGCGGAGCGGCGGCACGGCATCGGCAAGCAGGAAATCGGCCATCGCGTCGAGCAGAGCGTCCTTGTTGCCCACGCGCTTGTAGACCGGGACCGGCGAGACCCCGAGGCGAGCAGCGACCGTGCGCATGCTGACGCCAGGCAGACCATCAGCCTGGAAAATCTCTAGCGCTGCCCGGACGATTTCCTCGCTCGTGAGCTCTAGTGCGCGTCGCCCAGGCATAACGTCAGCATGGCACGGGACGCGAGCAATCTCGCGGCGAACGAGAGGGTGGATGACGTGGGCACAGACCGGACGCTTACGGCAGCGGTGGTCGGCACCGGCTTCGGGGTGCTGACTCACGTCCGCGCGCTGCAGGTTGCTGGGATCGAGGTGCGCGCGCTGATCGGGCGCGACCCCGAGAAGACGTCGAGCCGGGCGAAGATGTTCGGCATCCCGCAGCCGTCGGTGGATCGCGGGCAGGTGCTGAGCGATGACGGCATCGACATCGTTGCCGTCGCGACCCCGCCGCACACTCACGGACCGATCGTGCTCGACGCCGTGCAAGCGGGAAAGCACGTGATGTGTGAGAAGCCGTTCGCCCGCGATCTGCCCGAGGCGCGCGAGATGCTCGCTGCTGCCGAGGCTGCTGGCGTGGTCCACATGATCGGCACCGAATTCCGCTACGGCGCCGGCCAGGCACTGCTGACGCGCACCGTGCGTGAGGGCGTCATCGGCGCGCCGGCCTTCGGCCTCTTCCTGCTGCAGATGCCTTCGCTCAACGATCCCCATGCGGTGATCCCGGAGTGGTGGAAGGATGCCGGCCAGGGAGGCGGCTGGCTCGGCGCCCATGCCACTCATGTCATCGATCAGATCCGGGTCACGATGGGCGAGATCGAGGCTGTTTCTGCGACGCTGTCGACACTGTCGCCGCTCGACATGACGGCCGACGACACCTACTCGGTGCAGCTCCGGCTCGCTGGTGGTGCGACGGTGCTGCTGCACGGATCCTGTGCCACGCCAGGGCAATTCGTGGTCGCCACCAAGGTGGTCGGCGCATCCGGCGCGGCCTGGCTGCAGGGCGATGAGGTGTGGGTCGACGACGGGTCGGGCCCGCGGGTCGTCCCGGCACCGGCGG
>DATAVO010000181.1:0-7861 GCA_036267695.1 Frankiaceae bacterium | reverse complement strand
TGATCCGGGACGGCCCGGCCAGCCTGATGACCCGGAGTTCCTCGCTGACGCGGGCGCCACCATCGCCCGGCTGCTCGGGCAGTTTCCGTCATGAGCCGGCCCCGCGATGAGCTCGCGCTTCAGGTCGGGGGCTGGCTCCTGGCGGCCGCTGCGGCCGTGCTGTGCATGGCTCGGGGGCTGCGGCTGACCCGGGCGGCGGATGTCCTTTCCGGCGCGGCGATCCTCACCGGCTTCCTGTTCGGCGCGCTCGTCTTCGTCTTCCAGCTCCGGCTGCGGGTCACCGATGATCCGCACATCCCCAGCTTCGGGCGGCTGCGCGTGCTGATCGATCGCACCTACGGCCGGCTGACGGGCGCCGTGGTCGCCGCGCTACTGACGACAATCACGGCAGTGCTCGCTGACGTCACAGCCCACACCGCGCCGGGTGCGGAGCCCAGCGTCAGCCGATGGTGGACGGCCATCATCGCACTGTTCGGCGTTCGGTTGCTGACCCTGATGCCGCAGCTGGTGTGGGATCTGACGAAGGCCTATCGCGAGGTGCCCGGATGAGGCATTCCAGCCAGATCAGCCCGCTCAGCCCGCGAGCACGATGCCGATCACCAATGCGCTCAAGGCGGTCAGCCCCGTCAGCGCACCGAAGACGGCCAGCCCCTTGCGCGTCTTGGCGCGCTGATGCAGGTAGGCCGTGAGGCCCGAGAGGATGACGACCGCCACCTTGACCATCACGACGGTCTTGTACGTGTCGCTCTGGTCGTGCACAGCGGTGATGTTCCAGATCCCGGTGGCGACGAGGACGGCAAACGCGGGCCACGCCACCTGGCTGAAGCGTCTCGCGGCGGCCTTGGGGACATCGACCCCGGCCGCTTTCAGGGTGGGCACCAGCGCCGCGAGCGTCAGCTGACCGCCCACCCAGATCGTCGCCGCGAGCACGTGCAGCGAAAGTCGAATGGTGTCGAGGGCCGGAGCTAGCATCGGCCACCCCGCTCGGGCATCGGGACCAGGCCAAGCTCAAGGCGCGTCACGCGCCGACTCTAGGGCCCCAGCCTCGGCTTTCTCCTGAAGCTGCTCGTACTCGCGCAGAATGCGTCGCCGCTGCTTGACTGGCAGCCGGTCGATGTAGAGATAGCCGGCCAGATGATCGGTCTCGTGCTGCAAGCAGCGGGCCGCGCGCCCGTGACCCTCGAGCCGGACGGGTGCTCCGAAGGAGTCGAAGCCGGTGACGACGGCGTACTTCAGCCGAGGCACGTCGGTATAGGGCCCGGGGATCGATAGGCAGCCCTCGTCGTCGAGTTCGAGCTCACGATCCTCGCCGGCCGGCTCGAGCCGCGGATTGACGACATGGCCCACCAGACTGCCGTTTTCCGAGTCCGGGCAGTCGACGACGAAGACCGCCAGATCAACCCCGATCTGATTGGCGGCAAGGCCCACGCCAGGTGCGTCGTACATCGTCGCAAACATGTCGGCCACCAAGGTCCGCAAGTCATCGTCGAACTCCGTCACCTCGCGGCACGGGGTCGCCAGTACGGGATCGCCGACCGTCACGATCGGACGGATGCGGCCAGAGTCAGGCATGCGCCCATCTTGCCAAGAGCTCGCCTGATGAATCGGCGCCAACCTCAGCCTGCAAGGCGCTTCAGGATCTGCGCGGTGGCCGTATCTACCGGATAGAACGCCTCGATCGCAAGCTCCGCCACCGTCACGTCGAGCGGGGTGCCGAAAACGGTGGTGGTGCTGAAGAACGAGAGCTCGCCGTGCGGGCTTCGATAGAGCAGCGGCACGACGAGGGCCGGCCCCGCGGCGCCGAGGTGACCCGCCAGGCCACCGGGATAGCCGGCGAGCTCATCGTGGAGCTCGCGCAGCGCCGAATCGCCGATCGTCTCCGCCTGATGGGCGAGTCGATGCAGGATGTGCTCCCGCCACGCGCCCAGGTTCGCGATGCGCGGCGCCATCCCCTCCGGATGCAGCGACAGGCGGAGCACGTTCACCGGCGGCTCGAGCAGGTGCGCCGCCGCGCCTTCGGTCAGCACGGCGATAGCCGCGTTGCCGGCGACCAGCTCCCAATGGCGGTCGACCACAACGGCCGGATAGGGCTCGTGTCCCCCGAGTACGGAGTTGATCGCGTCGTTGATCACCGACATGGGCGGAGAGTGCAACCCGTGCTCCGGGAAGGCCGGAGCGTAGCCGCCCGCGAGCAGCAGGGCGTTGCGTTCCCGAAGCGGGATCTCCAGCTGGTCGGACAGGTGCAGGATCATCTGGCTGGTCGGCCTCGAGCGGCCGGTCTCCACGTAGCTGATGTGTCGCGCCGAGACGTCCGCCGCCAGCGCGAGATCGAGCTGGGTGAGCCGGCGCCGCTCCCGCCACATGCGTAGCAACTTGCCCACCTGGGACTCCCGCGAGTCCGGCGGAGCACTCCGGGCGAGCGTGTGAGAGGCCTGTTCGAAAGTCGTCACGACGCTCACGGTAAGGCGTTTTCGGGCGCTGGCCCATGACCTCCGACGTCATCGACGGCGGCGCCGCGCGTCCGCAGGATTCGTGACATTGCGGCACATCCGGTGCCGCGCAGACACGAGAGGCACCTGAAATGACCAGCTCCACTTCCGCGCCGGCGCCGCAGGACTTCGACCGGCTCGCGACTTCCTACCTCGCCATGTGGAACGCCGCCGACCCCGACGAGCGAAACGCGCTCGTCGCCGAACTTTGCGCCGAGAACGTGCGCTACACCGACCCGCTGGTCGACGTCACCGGACGCGACGCGCTGGCCGCCGCGATCGGAGCCGTTCAGGACCAGTTCCCGGGCTTCGGGTTCACGCTCTTGGGCGGCGTCGACGCGCACCACGCGCAAGCCCGGTTCAGCTGGGAGCTCGGACCGTCGGCCGTTCCCGCACCCGTCGCCGGCTTCGACGTCGTGACCGTCGACGCCGACGGCAGCGTCAACCGGGTGCTGGGGTTCCTGGACCGGGTGCCCTCATGAGCGTTCCGCAGCTGACCGAAACCCCTGCAACTGCAGGAGTTTCGGTCCCAGGCCCATCCCCCACTCCCGCAGCTGCCAGCGAGTCGGTGAACTGGCCGACCCTCCTGGTCGTCCTGACCGGAATCTTCATGTCGACGCTCGACATCTTCATCGTGAACGTCGCGATCCCCTCGACGCAGCAGGAGCTGCACGCCAGCGACAGCGCGGTGCAGTGGATCGTCGCGGGCTTCGGGCTGGCTGTCGCCGCCGGAGTCATCACGGCCGGGCGTCTCGGCGACATGTTCGGCCGGCGCCGCATGTTCAGCCTCGGTCTCGGGCTCTTCACGGTCGCTTCGGCGGCGTGCGGCTTCGCCCCGTCGGCGTCGACGCTCATCGGGGCCCGAGTGATTCAGGGCCTGGCCGCCGCATTGCTCACGCCGCAGGTGCTCGCGATCCTGGGCACGGCTTTCCGCGGCCGGGCACTGACGAAAGCCATCACTGCGTACGGGCTCGCCATGGGTCTGGCGGCGATTTTCGGCCAGCTCATCGGCGGAGCGCTCATTCAGGCCAACCTCTTTGGTGCGGGTTGGCGCTGGTGTTTCCTGATCAACGTGCCGGTCGGGATTGCGGCGGTGACGCTGGTACCCAAGGTCGTCCCTGAGTCCTCGCTGCCGCAGCGCGGCCGACTCGATTGGACGGGTACGGCGCTGCTCACGGGTGCGCTGGTGGCCGTCGTACTGCCACTGATCCAAGGACGGCAGCAAGGTTGGCCGCTCTGGACCGGCGTCAGCCTCGCCGTCGGTGTCCTGTTGCTAGCCGACTTCGCCTGGTACGAAAGGCGAATCACCCGTTCCGGTCGCGAGCCGTTGATCAACCTGGCGCTGTTCGCGGATCGGGCGTTCAGCACCGGGGTACTCGTCCAGCTCGTCGCCTTCACCGGTCAGCTGTCATTCTTCCTGGTGCTGGCGGTCTACCTGCAGAACGGCGTGGGCCTGACGCCGCTGCGCTCCGGCGTGCTGTTCATCGCGATCGGCGCGGGCTATGTCGTCACGGCAACGCTGTCGGGTTCGGTCGCCCAGCGGCTCGGGCGCCAGACGGTCGCCCTGGGCGCCGCCGCGATGATCGGCGGGTTGCTGCTGATCGACGCCGGCATCCACCGCATCGGCGCCGGCGCGGGGACGGGATCCGTGCTGTGGCTGGTGCCCGGACTGATCGTCGACGGCGCCGGGATGGGCCTGATCATCGCTCCGATGACCAGCCTCGTGCTGGCCCGGGTCGCCCCGAGTCACGTCGGCACCGCGTCAGGCGTGCTGTCGACGGTCACGCAGCTCGGCGGAGCGCTGGGCGTGGCGCTCATCGGGATCATCTTCTACGGGCGGATAGGGCACCCTCGCTCGACAGCGATACGCACCCTGGGTGACGCGTTCACCAGCAGCTCCTACCTGCTGATCGCCATCGCCGCCGCGGTGCTGATCGGAATCCAGCTGCTCCCCCGCCGCCCGCGGGTGAGCGCTAGCTGAAGCCCGGGGCGGGGACAAAGTGCGTCGAATGCGTGCCGATGTCCCGTTGGGCTGTCACACTGCGCCAGACCCGCCAAAGGCGCGGGTGCCCATCGGACGCGAGGAATGCGCATGAGCTACCCGAACCCGCCGCAGGGGGGTCAGTCGCCTTGGGACAAGCCCACCGGCGATCAGGGATCCAACCCCCCGCCGGGGCAGCAGCCTGCTTACGGGCAGCCCCAGTCAGGGCCGCCGCCGCAGTACGGCCAGCCTCAAGGCCCCCCGGGGCAATACGGCCAGCCGCAATTCGGCCAGCCGCCGCAGGGACAGTGGGGTGCCCAACCGGCTCCCTACGCTCAGGTGCCGCCCGGCTACTACCCGGTCTTCAACTCCCAGGGCCAGCAGGTGCTCGTGCCCTTGGCCAGCCCGGGCAAGCGGTTCGGCGTGTATTTCCTGGAGATCGTGCTCGCCATCGTCACGCTCGGCATCGGCTACCTCATCTGGTTGCTCTTCGCCTGGGGTGACGGGCAGACGCCCGGCAAGAGGGTCACCCATCTCAAGTACGTGGACGTCAACACCGGCCGGGTCGCGACGTGGGGAAAGAGCGCGTTCCGCGACTTCGTCATCCGCGGCATCGTCATCGGGTTCCTCAGTGCGATCACGATCTACATCGGGTTCCTGATCGCCGCGTTCATGATCTTCGACCAGGACAAGAACTATCGCGCCGGCTGGGACCGCCTCGCCGGCACGGTCGTCATCGACGTCTCGAACGTTCAACTCTAGTAGCAGTAGCAAAACAGCGAGAGGGGCACGACCATCATGGTCGTGCCCCTCTTCGTTGTACTGCGAGGACTGTGCTGGGTCAGCCGGCGGCAGCCACGTCGACGGTGATCGACGCGTTCACCTCGGGGTGCAAACGCACCGAGACGGTGTGCTGGCCGACCACCTTGATCGGCTCGGTGAGCTCGATACGCCTGCGGTCGAGCTTGGGGCCGCCGGCCGCCGTCACGGCATCCGCCACATCGGCGGAGGTGACGGAACCGAACAGGCGCCCGCCATTGCCGGCGCGCACCGACAGCTTCACCGCGAGGGCCCCGAGGGCCGCTGCGACCTCACGAGCCTGCCCGAGGTCGCGGATGTCCCGTACCTCACGCGCCCGGCGGATCTGTGCGACCTGCTTCTCGGCGCCGCGGGTGGCGACGATCGCGAGGCCACGCGGAACCAGGTAATTGCGTCCGTAGCCGTCCTTGACCTCTACCAGGTCACCGGGACCGCCCAGCTTGCCTACTTCTTGCGTCAGGATCAGCTTCATCGTGACCTCAGCGCGCCGTGCTCGAGTACGGCAGCAGCGCCATCTCGCGGCTGTTCTTCACGGCCACGGCGATGTCACGCTGGTGCTGGCTGCAATTGCCCGAGACGCGACGCGCCCGGATCTTTCCGCGGTCGGACACATAGCGCCGTAGCAGCGCGGTGTCCTTGTAGTCGATGTAGGCCGCTTTGCTCTTGCAGAACTCGCAGACCTTCTTCTTCGGCTTCCGAAGGGGAGCCTTGGCCATTGTTTTCTCCTACTAGAAAGGGGGCTCTTCGCTGAAGTTGCCCGCCGATGAGCTCCAAGGGTCATCGCTCGGACCCGCATTGCCGCCGCTCGGGGCTCCGCCGCCGCCACCACCCGAATAACCGCCGCCGCCGCCGCCGCCACCACCACCACCGCCGCCGCCGCCGCCGAAGGAGCCGTTGCCCCCGCCGCGGTTGGCCTTGTTGACCTTGGCCGTCGCGCTGCGCAGTGAGGCACCGACCTCGTCGGCCTCGAGCTCGACCACCGTGCGCTTCTCGCCCTCACGGGTTTCGAAGCTGCGCTGCTTGAGGCGACCCTGCACGATGACCCGGGTGCCCTTGTGGAGCGATTCGGCGACGTTCTCCGCCGCCTGGCGCCAGACGGTACAACGCAGGAAAAGCGTGTCGCCGTCCTTCCACTCGTTGCTCTGGCGGTCGAACGTGCGAGGGGTCGACGCGACAGTGAAGCTCGCGACGGCCGCGCCGTTCGGCGTGAAGCGCAACTCGGGATCATTCGTAAGGTTGCCGATCACCGTGATGACGGTCTCGCCTGCCATGGTCTCCCCGGGGCCTTAGGTAGCAGTGGGTATCAGGGTTTTGAGGAAGTGACGGTGTTGCGAGTAACGAGCTGACGCCGGCCGGCGGAACCGGGTCAGGCGGCGGGAACGGCCTCGACGACCTTCGCCGACTTCTCGGGAAGGCGCATGACCTTGGTGCGGAGCACCGACTCGTTCAGGTTGAGCTGACGGTCCAGCTCTGCCGTCGCGGCGGGCTCAGCGAAGAGCTCGACGATCGCGTAGATGCCCTCGAAGTGCTTGTTGATTTCATACGCGAGCCGACGCCGGCCCCACACGTCCATCTTCTCCACCGTGCCGCCGGAATTGCGGATGACGGTGAGGAACTGCTCGAGGGACGGGGTGATGGTCCGCTCCTCGAGATCGGGCGCGAGGATGATCATCAGCTCGTAATGGCGCGCTGCCAAAAGAAGACCTCCCACGGTCTCAGGCGGCCACGGACGATCCGTGGCAGGAGGATTCGGCGTGCCACCGGCCAAATGCCGGCGCTGTGCCGTGATCGACGGTACCAAGCCCGGCGCTCCCACCGCCCACCGCAAGCCCCGGCGGGACAACAACGGGCGCGTTGGGGCCTCTCAGTCCACCCAGCTGCCCTGCGTGAACGCGACGACGAACACGGCCATGAGCGGCGCCGAGAGCAGCGCGTAGACGTACCCGGCGCGCAGGTTCCGCGAGAGCCACAGGTAGAGCGGGAACGCGACGAGCAGCGCGCGTACCCCCGCGTCCCAGTACGAGGAGCTGATCGGGATCAGCATGATGATCCCGACGTAGGTGGCCTCGCCCCAGCGTCGCTCGCGCAGCAGCGCGACGGTGAGCAGGAGGCCGGCCAGGGCCGCCGCCAGCTCGGCCCACCAGAAGACCTGGAACGCGCTGGACTGCGCACCGTCGAGCGCGCTGTGCCACGTCGTCTTCAGCCCATCCCACGGCCAGGCGGTGCTGCGATGCCAGTACGACTCGGCGCGAGTGTAGGCGTCCCACCGGCCGGTGCGGACCCGCAAGAAGGTCAGATAGCCCGCGAGCGGCAGCACCGGCAGGACCAGCCATCCCGCGCTCCAACGCAGACGCCGCTCGGTCACCAGGTACTGCACCGCCAGAGCAGCAAGCAGCGCGACACCGACGCTCCGGCTCCCCGTCGCCAGGCAGGCGCAGACGCCGGCGACGAGCCACCGGTGCTGGCGGGCGGCGAGCCAAGCGCAGCTGGCCCCCGCCAGGAACAGTCCCTCGGAGTAGCCCGCGAAAAGGAAGACCGCGTAGGGAAAGAGCACCATGGCGAGCACCGCGCG